>JBIJBO010000046.1:0-23674 GCA_044345215.1 Prosthecobacter sp.
GGGCCGGGTCGTCGACGACTTCATCAACGTTCGCGACCTGGCACCGACCTACCTCGAGCTGGCCGGTCTGCCGGCGCATCCGCAGATGACCGGTCGCAGCCTGGCCCACCTGCTGCGCTCGGAAAAGTCCGGCATGATCGAGGGACGCGACGTCATGCTGGCGGGCAAGGAGCGACACGATCTGGGCCGGCCCAACAACCTCGGCTACCCGGTGCGGGCGATCCGCACGCCGGAGTTCCTGTATGTGCGCAACTACCACCCCGAGCGCTGGCCGGCCTGCAACCCGGAGACCGGCTTCGGCAACTGCGATGACAGCCCGACCAAGGAGGTCGTCAAGCTGCTCGGCGGCCACTTCTTCGACCTCAGCTTCAACTTCCGGCCTGCCGACGAGCTGTACAAGCTGACCGACGACCCACACGGCGTGCGCAACCTGGCGAACGACCCGGCATTCGCAGAGACGCTCACAGGGCTGCGCACCCGCATGCTGGAGATGCTCAAGGCCGAGGGTGACCCGCGCGCACTCGGCAACGGCGCGATCTTCGACACCTATGAATACACCGGCGCCAATCCCTCGAAGAGCTGGAACCTCTGGCTGAAGGCGCAGGACGAAAGGCTCAGCGCCGAGGCGGAGGAGCGGGCACGAGCGCAAAAGAAAGCGCCCCGGCCGCGCCCCCAGCCCGCGCCTTGACTCGCGCGGCGGCCTGATTCAAGAGAGACCATGCAACTCATCTCCGGAACCGCCGTCGCCGAAAAAGTCCTCGAGGAATGCCGCCATGACATCGCCGCCCTGGCGGCGCAGGGACGTCGCCCGGGCCTCGCGGTGGTGCTCGTCGGCGACGACCCCGCCTCGCGCGCCTACGTGCGTTCCAAGGACAAGAAGTGCCGCGAGCTCGGCCTGCACTCGGTGAAGCTCGAGCTGCCGGCGACCACGAGCCAGGACGAGTTGCTCGCCCACGTGCGCGCCCTCAACGAGGATCCGGCCATCCACGGCATCCTCGTGCAAAGCCCGCCGCCGGCGCACATCGACGAAGCCGCCATCGTGCGCGCCATCGACCCGGCCAAGGACGTCGACGGCTTTCACCCGGTCAACGTCGCCAAGCTGGCGCTCGAGGACCCGACCGGTTTTGTGCCCTGCACCCCGCTCGGCTGCCAGCGCCTGCTCATCGACGCCGGCATCGAAACGAAGGGCGCCGAAGTCGTCGTGCTCGGCCGCAGCATGATTGTTGGCAAGCCGATGGCCCTGCTGCTCATGGCCAAGGGGCCTGGCGGCGACGCAACCGTCACGGTCGCCCACTCGCGCACCCGCGACCTCGCCGCCATCACCCGCCGCGCCGACATCCTCATCGCCGCCATCGGCCGGCCCGAGTTCGTGCGCGCCGAGCACGTCAAGGAGGGCGCGGTGGTCATCGACGTCGGCATCAACCGCGTTGAGGCCCCGGGCACGGACAAGGGCTACAAATTGGTCGGCGACGTCGCCTTCGACGAGGTCGCGCCGAAGTGCCGCGCCATCACGCCCGTGCCGGGCGGGGTGGGACCCATGACGATCGCCATGCTCATGGCCAACACCGTCAAGGCCTGCCGGCAGGCCGCGCCCTGAGGCGCGCTTGACGCCGTCGGAAGCGCCGCGTAAGCACGGGCTCCCATGGATGCCCTCACCCTCGTTCTATTCCTTCTCGGCCTCGTCCTGCTCGTGGTTGGCGCGGAAATCCTCGTGCGCGGCGCCGCGCGCCTGGCCGCGGCCTTTGGCATCCCGCCGCTCGTCATCGGCCTGACCGTGGTGGCCTTCGGCACCAGCTCGCCGGAACTGGCGGTGAGCGTGCAATCGGCCTGGGATGGGCAGCCCGATCTGGCGGTCGGCAACGTGCTGGGCAGCAACATCTTCAATGTTCTGTTCATCCTCGGCCTGTCGGCTCTGATCACGCCCCTGGTGGTGTCCCGTCAGCTGGTGCGCCTGGATGTACCCATCATGATCGGCGTCTCCGCCGCCCTGCTGCCGCTGGCCGGCGACGGTGACATCAGCCACCTCGACGGTGTCCTGCTCGCCCTCGGGCTTGTCGCCTACGTCCTCCTGCAGATCCGTCTGGCACGGCGCGAGCCGGCGGCCGCTCAGGGCGGCGAATACGCCGAGGAATACGGGACCCCGGCCCGAGGCGCCAAGGCCTTTGCGATCAACCTCACCCTGGTGGTTGGCGGTCTGGTCCTGCTGGTGCTCGGCTCGCGCTGGCTGGTCGATGGCGCGGTCATGATGGCACGTGCCATGGGCGTCAACGAACTCGTCATCGGCCTCACCCTCGTCGCCGCCGGCACCTCCCTGCCCGAGGTCGCCACCTCGGTCATTGCCGCCCTCAAGGGCGAGCGCGACATTGCCGTGGGCAATGTCGTCGGCAGCAACATCTTCAACATCCTCTGCGTGCTTGGCCTCAGCGCCGTGGTGGCACCGGCCGGCCTGCCGGTGTCGGAAGGCGCGCGCGACTTCGATCTCTGGGTCGTGCTGGCGGTGGCGGTCGCCTGCCTGCCGGTCTTCTTCACCGCCGGCGGCACCATCCGCCGCTGGGAGGGCCTGGTCTTCCTTGCCTATTACGGTGCCTACACGCTCTACCTCTTCTTCGACGCCACCCGGCACGCGGCGCTGCCGGCCTACTCGCGCATGATGTGGATCTTCGTCCTGCCGCTCACCGCCCTGACCCTGGGGGTCACCCTCGTGCAGGAGTGGCGAGCCCACCGTTCCAACCGGCGTTGACGCGGCGTTCGCCCACCGAGCTTTGACAGGGTGGCACCGCTCGCGGCGTTGAAGCTGGCGCATGATCCGACTCCTCGTTCTCCCGCTCACCGCCGCTTCCCTGCTCTCCGCCGCCGACTGGCCCGAATGGCGCGGTCCCGAAGGCCAGGGCCAGGCCGGGGCGGCGGGTGAACTGCCGCTGACCTTCAGTGAAACCTCAGGTGTCGCCTGGAAAACCCCGCTGCCCGGGCGCGGTCACTCAACCCCGGTCGTCCAGGGCAACCACCTCTGGCTGACCACGGCGATCGAAAAAGCCGCGGACCCGGCCGAGGCCGAGCGCCGGCTCAAGGCCAACACCGGCGACCAGCCGGTCACCGTGCTCGCCTCGGTCAGCCTGCGCGCCCTCTGCGTCGATCGCAGCACCGGCAAGCTCCTGCACGACCTCGAACTGCTCAACGTCGCCGAGCCGCAGTGGTCACACCAGCTCAACAGCTACGCCTCGCCCAGCCCGGTCCTGGACAACGGCCGCCTGTACACGCACTTCGGCAGCCTTGGCACCGCCTGCCTCGACACCGGGAGCCTGCAGGTGCTGTGGACCAACCGCGAGCTGCAGGTCATGCACGAGAACGGACCGGGCTCCTCGCCGGTCCTCTGGCAGGACAAGCTCATCGTCCATTTCGACGGCAGTGACGCCCAGTTCATCGCCGCCTTTGACACGGCCAGCGGCAAGGTCGCCTGGAAAACCGCGCGCAGCGGCGAGATGGATCCGCGCCCGCAGCAGCGCAAGGCCTACGGCACACCGCTGATCATCGAGATGAACGGCGCCCCGGTCGTGGTCAGCCCGGCCGCCAACTGGGTCTACGGCTACGAACCGGCCACGGGTCGCGAGCTGTGGAAGGTCGCCTACGACGGTCTCGGCTTCTCCATGCCGGTGCGACCCGTGGCCGACGCCGAGCGCTTCTACGTCAGCACCAGCTACGGCAAGTCGCAGGTGCTGGCGGTCCAATACGCGGGCGTGAAAACGCCCGAGGTCGCCTGGCGCAATCCGAAGAACGCGCCCAAGATGGCCTCGCCGGTGCTCGCCAACGGCCTGCTCTTCTACGTCGATGACGGCGGCATCCTCAGCTGCGTGGACCCGGCCACCGGCAAGGAGCATTACCGCGAGCGCCTCGGCGGCAAGTTCAGCGCCTCGCCGATCGCCGCCAACGGCAAACTCTACTTCTGCAGCCGCGAGGGCGCCGTCTTGGTGGTGCCGGCGGAAAAGACCTTCCGCATCGAGGCGCAGAACAGCCTCGGCGGCGCCCTCATGGCCAGCCCGGTGGCCCTCGACGGCGCACTGTACCTGCGCACCGAGGCGGCCCTGTACCGGATCGGCACCTCCCGCTGACTTCCACGGGGGAAAGCTCGGGAGACGCCCCTACTCCAGAAAATAGGTCGCCCCCCGCGGGGCCGGTGCCAGGCGTGTCGGACGCGCCGCCACCGGCCGGGTCGGCGAGGGGGGCAGCAGGGTGTCGAGCACGCGGCCAGGCAAGGACCGCGCAGGCGGGCCGGGCGGCGGCGGAGCCTGCACCGCCCAGACCGGTGGCCGGGCCGGGGTGCGCCCCACAATTCTCACCGGCGTGCCCGGCGGCGTTTCGCGGAAGAACACGTGCGCCATGTGCGGAGGCAGGCGGATGCAGCCGTGCGAGGCCGGGAATCCCGGCAGGTAGCCCTCGTGCATGCCCACCGCGCCGGTGACACGCATGAAGTAGCGCATGTCAGCGCCGTCGAAACGCGCGCCCGGCGGCTTGGGATCCCGGCGCACATCGACCTCCTTCTGCAGGATGTTGCCGTGGGCATCGACGTAGTTGCCATACAGCGACGATTGATGGTCGCGGTTCTTCTGGGTGATTTTGAAGCTGCCGGTGGGCGTGTCATAGCCCTCGCGCCCGGACGAAATGATCGAGACGCCGGCGAGTTGCGCCCCCTTGTAGTAGTAGATGCGCTGCTCGGTGAGGTTGATCGTCATCGAAGGGCTGCCGGACAGGTGGTCACCCCTCCACCAGGAATCCTCGCGGAGAAGGGGGCGGGCCGGAGCGGTGGCCTCACCGGGAAGCACAGGCACGCGTTCGACATACCAGCCTCCGCCGGGCGCCTGCCGGCGCACCTCGCGGTATTGCGGGCCGGCCGTGCAGGAAACCTGCACCAGGAGACTCGACACCAGCAGGCAGGCACAGAAAAGCTTCATGACGGTGAATGGGTTGCGGACGTCGGCCCCGTTCGGGCATCCGGGTGGCCGCCAAACCGGCCATGAGGATCCCAGAGAACCGCGCTCAGTCTTCCCCATCCGCGGCATTTTTGCCACCCACAATGATGCCGCGTTTCGTCGAGGCGACGAATTCGGTGAAGGCGGCCGCCTCGGGCGTCAGCTCGCCGGCGCGCAGCTCCTCGAGCGCCTGGGCGTTGTTCAGCCCGCTGCGGTAAACCTTGCGGAAGGCCTGGCGGATGGCACGGATTTGCTCGCGACTGAAGCCGGCGCGCTGCAGGCCGACCAGGTTGAGACCGCGGGCGCGCGCCGGGTTGCCGTCGGCGGTGCAGTAGGGCGGCACATCCTGCACGACCTTCGAGCAGCCACCGATGATGGCGCGGGTGCCGATCCGGCAGAACTGGTGGACGGCGCTGAGTCCGCCAAGAATGACGTGATCGTCCACGGTGACGTGCCCGGCGAGGGTGCCATTGTTGGAAAAGATGACGTGACTGCCGACGATGCAGTCGTGGGCGATGTGAACGTAGGACAGGAAGTGGTTGTGGCTGCCGATGATTGTCCGGTCACCCGGACTCGTCGCGCGATGCACGGTGCAGAACTCGCGGAAGGTGTTGCCGTCGCCCACCTCCAGCCAGGTCGGCTCGCCCCGGTACTTGAGGTCCTGGGTCTGCTGGCCGATCGAGGTGTAGGCGTAGAACCGGTTGTCGCGGCCAATCTTGGAGGGGCCCAGGATCGTCACATGATGCTGCAGATGACAGCCGTCGCCCAGCTCCACCTGGGCGCCGACGATGCAGTAGGGACCGACCGTGATGCCATCGCCGAGGCGGGCCGAGGGATCGATGAGGGCGGTGGGATGGATCGAATTCACGGGCGGGACGAGGGAGGTTTCAGCGGTCGACGACGCTGAACATGAGGTCGGCCTCGGAAACCACCTGGCCGTTGACGATGCAGCGGCCGGCGGCCTGGGCGATGCTGCGCTTCACCTTGAGCATCTCGGTTTCAATGATGAGAGTGTCGCCGGGCAGGACCGGCTTGCGCCACTTGACGTTGTTGGCGCTCATGAAGTAGCCGATCTTGCCCTGGTTGCCGGGCATGCGCAGCAGGACGATGCTGGCGACCTGGGCCATGGCCTCGAGCTGGAGCACGCCGGGCATGATTGGGTGCCCGGGAAAATGCCCCTGGAAGAAGGGCTCGTTGATGGTGACGTTCTTGACGCCCGTGCACTTGTTCTCGCCCTCGAAGCCGACGATGCGGTCGACCAGAAGGAAGGGGTAGCGGTGTGGCAGGATGCGCATCACCTCGTTGATGTCGAGCACGGCCTCGCCGCTCGGAATGTTGATCGTCGGCGGCACCATGGCGCGCATGGCATTGTACTGAGCGACCACCGCGCGCGCCATTTCGGTGTTCGGGCCGTGGCCCGGGCGCACGGCAATGACATGGCCGCGGAGGCGCTTGCCGGAGAGCATCAGGTCGCCGACGATGTCGAGGATCTTGTGACGGACGAACTCGTCGTTGAAGCGCAGCGGCTGCTTCGAGAGCAGGGTCTCGCCGCGGACGACGACGGCGGCCTCGAGGGTGCCGCCCTTGATCAGACCCTTCTCCATGAGGGGGGCGATGTCCTCGTAGTAGACGAAGGTGCGCGCCGGGGCGATTTCCTTCTCGTAAGTCTCCGGGTTGATCTCCAGCGACAGATACTGGGTGAAGCGGCCGCCGGGGCCGACATTTGTGCAGCTGACGCGGAATTTCTTGTCGGGCACGATGGTCAGGATGGTGCCGTCACGGGTTTCCTGGTAGATCGGCTCGCGGATCTCGAAGATTTTGCGCGGTTCCGACTGCTCCTGCAGGCCGGCCTTCTTGATCAGCTCGACGAAGGGTTGGGAGCTGCCGTCGACGATCGGCGGCTCGTTGGCGTCCATCTCGATGATGGCATTGTCGACCCCCATGCCGGTCAGCGCGGAGATCACGTGCTCGACGGTATGCACATTGACACCGCCCTCGGCGATCGTGGTGGCGCGCTCGACCTTCTGGACCTTTTCAACCAGGGCCGGAATGAACGGCTTGTCCTCCAGATCCATGCGCCGGAACTTGAAGCCAAAGTTCTCCGGAGCCGGCTGCAGGGTCAGGGTCACCTGCTCGCCGGTATGCAGCGAGGTGCCGGTGATCGAGGCGGCCTTGGCGAGGGTGTGTTGGCGGTCGGAGGCAGACATGAGCGCAGCCGTTTTAGCCGTGCGGCGGAGCGGGGTCAAAGGAAAATCCGGCACCCGCCTCCGCCTCCATGCGTGGAGAAATCAGGGGATTTTGGAAGCGGCCGCCCCTTGTGCACGGGCGATTCCGGGGCATCTTGAAATCATGCCGATTTACGTCCTGCATGGGTCCGCCGCCCCGCGCCGCGCCGGCTGGCGAACCGTTTTTCGCCTCGGCGCCGGCCTGCTGCTGGCCTCTGTCCTGATCTCGCTGCTCGTCTTCCTCGGCGCCTTCGTGGCGGCCGTCGGGCTGATCGTCTCGGCCGTCGCCGCGGTGATCTACGCCGTGCGCTCGCGCCTGCCGGTCCCCAGGCCGCCGGAACCCCCGGCCGCGGCCGATCCAGCCCCGCCCGGCGAGGCCCGGGTCATCGAGGTCGACGAAATCATCGTCCGGCGGTGACCGATTTTCCGGTTGCCCCGCCGGGGAGGGCGGCTTACTTGCCTGCCCACCGAACCGACTGCCCGCCATGCTCGAATTTTTCCGCCGCCACCGAGGTGCCTTCCTGATCACGGTCACCGTGGTCATCATCATCAGCTTCTCCGTCTGGGGCGGCTGGAAATCGGGGCGCGAAAGCCTGCAGGCCCAGCCGACCGACCCTGCCTTCGAGGTCTACGGCCGCACCTACACCGTCGCCGAGGCCCAGCGCCTGGGACGGCGCATGCAGGTCATCTACATGCTGCAGCTGTTCGACCTCATGTCCGGCCTGTCGCGCAGCGGTGACGGCGCCGATGTCGCGATCAACCAGGTCATCCTGCAGCGCGAGATGGACCGACTTGGCGTGACCCCGAGCGATGCCGAGGCCAAGGCCGCCCTGGAAAAGCTGCCGGCCCTCATGGAAAACGGCAGCTTCAGCGCGCAGCGCGCCTACAACGCCGAGCAGATGCTCGGTGCCTATGGCTTCAACGGCGCGGACATGCTGGAAATCATGAAGCTCAGCGTCGGCCTCACCAAGCTGCGTGACCTCGCCGGCGGCAACTACGTCGCCGGCCCCCTGGAGATCGAGAAAAGCTACGTCAGCGAGCACCAGACCCTCAAGATCGCAACGATTGCCTTCAAGTTGGACGACTTCAAAAAGTCCGCCAAGGTGACCGACGAAGAGATCGCCAAGTCCTACGAGGAGAACAAGGAGATCCACAAAACCGCTGAAAAGCGTGCCCTGCGCTACGTCTTCTTCGAAAACCCGAAGGACCAGGACAACGTTCCCCTGGAGGAGCGCCAGAAGCGCCAACGCGAAGTTGTCGAGCGCGTCAACAAGTTCAACGATGCCAGCATCGCCGCCGGCGCCAAGTTCGAGGCGATCGTGAAACAGCTCAAGGAAACCGAGCAGAAAACCGAGCTCTTCACCCGCGAAGCCGCCCCCGAGGCTCTGAAGAAGGAGGCCGATCTTCTGGAGGCGGCCTTCGCCCTCAATCCCGCATCGCGGCCGATCAGTGATCCGGTCAAGGGCGCCAACGGCTACTACATCTTCACCGTCAGCCAGGTGGAAGCCTCGAAGCAGCAGCAGCTGGCCGAGGTGAAGGACAAGGTCCGCGAGGCCCTCGTCGCCCGGAAGGCCCAGGAAGGCCTGACCCAGGCGGTCAATGACGCCCGCGAAGCCCTCAACAAGGGCCTCGCCGAAGGCAAGAAGCTCGCCGACCTTGCCAAGGAACGGAAGCTGACCCTGTCGCTTGTCAGCGAACTGACCATCTCCGAACCGCCGGCCGAACTGTCCAATGCCTACGAGATCGCCGGCGCCGTGCGCGACCTTCCCGTCGGCAGTCTCAGCGCCAGCATCGACATCGAAAGCGGCGCCCTGCTCGCCTACGTCGAGGCCAGGGAACTGCGCAAGCGCGAGGACAGCTCCACCCTGCGCGACAACCTGGCTCGCACCCGCTCCGACATGGACCAGCGCCGTCTTTTCGAAACCTGGTTCGCCAAGCTGCGTGATGCCGCCCAACCGCGCCTGCTCCTGAAGGAAACGACGGAGGGCGCCTGAAGCAGCCCGTCATGAGCGATCCCGCCGCCGAGCTTGAGGCTCTCTTCGACGAGGCCAACGGCCACCTCGCGATCGGCGAAATCGACGAGGCAGTGGCGCTGTACCGGCGCTGCGTCAGCCTCGACCCGCAGTTTTTCGACGGCTGGCATGCGCTTGGCATGGCCCTGCTCAAGACCGGCGAGGTGAAGGAGGCCATCGGCGCCGGCCTCATGGCCACCACCCTGCGCCCGAATGACCTGCTGGCCTGGACCGGCCTGTCGCAGATGTATGTCCGCGCCGGCCAAATCGCCGAAGCCGAGGACGCCAAGGGCAAGGCCCGCATCCTGTCGCTCGGCGGCAAGGTCGTCCGGGATGCCGCGCCGTAACGGACTTCTGTAGTGCGGGGCATCGACCCGCAGCCTTCTGTAGTGCGGGGCATCGACCCGCAAAAACCCACGGGGTCACTGCCCCCGTCCACAGCGGCACCGCAACCCCCGCTTGCGTCCGCGCCACTCCGCCCCATCTTCCGCGCCCCATGAACAAGCTGGACGAGATCATCGCACACAAGCGCACCGAGGTGGAAAAACTGCTGCCGCGCCTCGACAAGCTGCGCGCCGCCGCCGCCCTTCGCGACGATGTCCGCTCCTTCGCCGACGCCCTGCGCGCCGACCCAACCCGCCTCGCCATGATCGCCGAGGTCAAGCGCGCCTCCCCCTCGGCAGGCACCATCGCCGCCGACTTCGATCCTCTCACCATTGCCCGCGGCTACGAAAAGGCCGGCGCCAGCGCGCTGTCGATCCTCACCGACGAGAAGTATTTCCAGGGCCGGCTCGAGTACCTCTCGCTCATCCGCTCCCAGGTCGACATCCCCTGCCTGCGCAAGGATTTCATCATCCACGAGGCGCAGATCTTTGAGGCCGTCGTCGCCGGTGCCGACGCCATCCTGCTCATCGTTGCCGCGCTCGACCAGCCTAGCCTCGAGCACCTGCTCGAGGTCGCCCACACCTACCAGCTCGACGCCCTTGTCGAGGTGCACGACCTGCCCGAGCTCGAGAGGGCCCTGGCCACCGACGCCCGCATCATCGGCGTCAACAACCGCAACCTGAAGACCTTCACCGTCGATCTGGCCACCACCGAGGCCCTCGCGGAGGAGGTGCCCGACGACATCCTGCTGGTCGCCGAAAGCGGCATCAAGACCCCGGCCGACGCCGAGCGCCTGGCCGAGGCCGGGGCCGACGCCCTGCTCGTCGGGGAAACGCTGATGCGCAGCACGAACATCCTTGTTGACCTGCCGGCCTTGCGCGCCGCAAGACCCTGACACGGCTCACACCGACTCCAGCAGCCGGCTGAATTCGGCGAAGTAGCCGAGCATGAGGCGGAAGATGCGCCAGACCACGTAGCCAACGACAAGGACATAACCGAGGCGCGGCAGCCAGACGGCCGCCCGGTCCACCGCCTCATCGGCGCGCAGACTCTCGGCCCGCGCCCAGCGGCGCATCTCCTCGTCGAGCCCGCCAGAGGCCTCCGCCGTGGCAACGGCGTTGACCAGAAGCGGGTCGAAGACGGCGGCGGCGGCCAGGGCCTCGGCGAGCGGTTCGCCCGCCTCGACCCGGCGGGCGGCAACCTCCGCGCCGGCGCGCAGCGCGCCAGACTGCGCGGCCTCACCCGCCAGCCGGCAGCAGTCGGAGGGCCGCAGCGCCGCGAGCAAACCAGCGTGGAAAACTTGGCAAAACCGCGCCTGTGCCCAGTGCCGGCGACTCGCGCCCAGAAGTGGCAACTGGCCAAGCAGGCGATCCAGGCCCGGTTCCTCGACCGCACGCCGCGATGCCCGGCGCCAAAGCCATCCCACCCCCAGCAAGGCGCCCCAGAGCAGGCCCAGTCGCAGCAGCAAGCCCGCGGCAAAACCCGCCGCCCCGGTTCCGGCCTGCAGCGCACCGGGAATCTCCGGCAGGACGATCGCCACGTGCAGCAGCAGCAGCGGATAAATCAACGCGCGGCGCGCCTTCTTTTCCGCCTCCGCGACGGCGGCGTGGTAGCGCGCCAGGTGCTCCAAGACCGGTGCCAGCCGGCCGCTGCGTTCTCCGGCCGCCAGCAGGGCAATCTCCAGGCCGTCGACGACCGCGCCGCCGTGAACCCGCAGCGATTCTGCCACCCCCAGACCTTCGCCCAGCCCCCGCTGCAGGGCCGCCAGCCAGGCCTGCCGACCGGACCCGGCCTTCTGGCCGAGCAGCAGTTCCAGGGCCCGGTCGAGGTGGAAGTCGGAGCCCACCAGTTTGGCCAGTTCACGGAACAACTCGGCTTTTTCAGCGCGACGCATGAGTCCATGCTGCCAGAAAATCGCGCCAAGGCGAGCGCGGAATACCGACCCCGCGGCCGGCCCTTGCACGGGCGCACCAGCCGTCGTATCCAACCGCATGTCCGCCGCCCACGAACCCGGGGATGCCCGCTGGATGCGCCTGGCGCTCGAGCAGGGCCGGCAGGGCGTGGGACGAACCCACCCCAACCCACCGGTCGGAGCCGTCATCGTCGCCGGTGGTGAATGCATCGGCCAGGGCTGGCACCGCCGGGCCGGCGAACCACACGCGGAAATCGAGGCCCTGCGCGATGCCACCGCGCGCCATCCTCAACGCCTGCGCGGCGCAACGATTTACATCACCCTGGAACCCTGCTCGACCCGGGGGCGCACCGGGCCCTGCACGGAGGCTCTCATCGCCGCCGGCTTGAGCCGGGTCGTCTGGGGCGCGCGAGATCCCAACCCGCAGCATGCCGGCCGCGCGGAAACCCTGCTGCGCACCGCCGGCCTCGCCGTCACCACGGGCGTGCTTGAAGCCGACTGCCGGGAACTCATCCGGGCCTTCGCCAAATGGATCACCACCGGCCTGCCCTGGGTCATCGCCAAGGCCGCCACCAGCCTTGACGGCCGCCTCACCCGACCCGCCGGCGAAGGCCCCTGGCTCACCAGCGAGGCCGCGCGCGCCCACGGCCGCGGCCTGCGCCGGCGGGTCGACGCCATCCTGGTCGGCGCCGAAACCGTGCGCCAGGATGACCCGCAACTCACCATCCGCGAGGGCCCGGATGACGACCGGCCACAACCCTGGCGGGTCGTGCTCAGTCGCAGCGGCCAACTGCCCGCCGGGGCGCGCCTTTTCACCGACGCCCATCGCGACCGCACCCTCGTTCTGCCGGGTCCCCATCTGGACACCGCCCTGCGCGACCTCGGCGCCCGCGGCATCACCAGCGTGCTCATCGAGGGCGGTGGCAGCGTGCTTGGCCAGGCCTTCGCCCAACGCCTCGTCGACGAAGTCCACTGGTACCTCGCCCCACGCCTGTGCGGGACCGGCACGGTGCCTGCCCTCGGCGACGCCCCCTGGGCCGCCTCGGTGGCGCTGACCGACGTGCGCTTCGAGCCGCTCGGCGACAACCTCTGCCTGACCGCACGCCCAGTCTGGCCGGCCACCCAGGAAACTCCGTCATGAGCCAGCCCGCCGTATTTTTTGATCGGGACGGCGTTGTCAACGTCTCCCCTGGCGACGGCTACGTGCTGCGCTGGTCCGACTTCCACTTCGCGCCCGGCATCGTCGAGGCCCTGCGGGTCTGCCGTGAGGCCGGTTACGCCCTGGTGCTGGCCACCAGCCAGCAGGGAGTCGGCAAGGGACAGATGAGCCAGGCCGATCTCGAGGACATTCACGCGCGCATGCAGGCCTGCCTGGCACTCGAGGGCGTCGCCTTCGACGGTCTGTATGCCTGCACCTGCCTGGCCAGCGATCCCGGCTGCACCTGCCGCAAGCCCAGCCCCGAGATGCTGCAGCGCGCCGCTGCCGATCTCAACCTCGACCTCGGGCGCAGCTGGCTCGTCGGCGATGCCGATCGCGACCTCCTCATGGCCCACCACGCGGGCGTGCCCCAAACCGTGCGCATCGGCGAGGAACCGCCCTGCACGGCCGCCGCCACCCATCGCCTGCCCGACACCGCCGGCCTGGCCGCCCTGCTCGCCGCGCACCTCGCCCCCCTGTAGCGCGGGGCAGCGACCCGCCGTCTTCCGCAGCGCGCGGCAGCGACCCGCGAAAACCCACGGGGTCACTGCCCCCGTCCACAGACCACCTTCGCCCTTGCATCCGGCCCGAGCCGGCGCATCGAATGACGTTCCGTCATGCCCAAGTACATCGTCACCATCGGCCTCGAGGTCCACGCCCAGCTCACCACCCGCAGCAAGATGTTCTGCGGCTGCGCCGTGGCCTACGGCGAGGAGCCGAACACGCAGACCTGCCCAACCTGCCTCGGCCTGCCGGGCGCGCTGCCGGTGCTCAATGAGGCGGCCATCGAGAAGACGATCCTCACCGGCCTGATGCTCGGCTGCGAGATCCCGCCGGTCGTGAAGTGGGACCGCAAGAACTACTTCTACCCGGACATGCCGAAGAACTACCAGATCACCCAGTTCGACCTGCCGCTCTGCCTCGGCGGCGGCGTGCCGCTCTATGACCTGGCCTACCCCAAGGACGCGCAAAAGAGCATCGCCAACCCCGGCAAGGTGGTCCAGCTGACCCGCATCCACCTGGAGGAGGATGTCGCCAAAAGCACCCACCACGACAAGTTCACGACCATCGATTTCAACCGCGCCGGCACGCCGCTCATGGAGATCGTCAGCGAACCCGACCTCGCCAGCGCCGAGGAGGCCTTCGCCTACCTCACCAGCCTGCGCCAGATCCTCGTCTACGGCGGCGTCAGCGATGCCGACATGGAGAAGGGCCAGATGCGCTGCGACGTCAACATCTCGGTCCGCCCCGAGGGCCAGACCCAGCTCGGCGCCAAGATCGAGCTGAAGAACCTCAACTCGATGTCGGCCGTGCGCCGCGCCATCAAGTTCGAGGCCGAGCGCCAGATCGACTGCCTGGAGCGCGGCGAGAAGCTGATCCAGAGCACGCGCCGCTGGGACGATGACCGCGGCGAGACCACCCTCATGCGCACCAAGGAGGACGCGCACGACTACCGCTACTTCCCCGATCCCGACCTGCTGCCGCTGCGCACACCGGACATCGTCGCCCGCGTGCGGCCACAGGTGCCCGAGCTGCCGCATGAAAAGCGCGCCCGCTTCGAGAGCGGGTACGGCTGCAGCGCCTACGACGCCGGCGTGCTCGCCAGCGACAAGGAACTCGCCTCCTGGTACGAGACCGCCGTTGCCGCCGACCCGGCCGTGCCGGCGAAGAAGATCGCCAACTGGGTCATCAACGACCTGCTCGGCGCCCTCAAGGACACCGAGGGCGGTCTCGCCGCCTGCCGGGTGCGCCCCGCGCAACTGGCCGCGCTCGCCGCCGCCGTCGAGGCCGGCAAGATCTCCAACAGCCAGGCCAAGGAAGTGTTTGCCGAAATGATCGCCAGCGGTGCCGACCCTGCGGCCATCATCCAGGCCAAGGGCTTTGAGCAGGTCAGCGACAGCGGCGCGCTGGAATCCATCGTCGACCAAATCCTCGCCGCCAACCCGGACAAGGTCGCGGAGGTCAAGGGCGGCAACGACAAGGCCATGAACTGGTTCACCGGCCAGGCCATGAAGGCCAGCCAGGGCAAGGCCAACCCGAAGATGGTCACCGAGATCGTCCGCCGCAAGGTGCTCGGCTGAGTCCTTGCGGGCAACCGCGTGCCGGCCACAGATGCACCATGGCCCGGCCTCACTGGATTCTCGCCGCCACCTGGGCGATCGCCAGCCTGCTGGAGGCCCACCCCGAGGATGTCGTCCACCTGCGCGTCGGCATCGAGCGCCGGGCCCTCGACCTGCGCTTCACCCTCAACCTGCCCTGCCTGAGCCGGCTCGCGGTGGTCGATGCCGATGGCGATGGCCGTGTCACCCAGGCCGAACTGGAAGTGGCGCGGCCTGGCGTGACCCAGGCCCTGCAGCGCCGGGTCAGCCTTGAAATCGACGACCAGCCCGCCGGTCTTGGGGCCCTCACCGCCGTTGACCCGCTCTGGCCCAAGGGCAGTGAGGCACCGGCCGGCGATCCAGGCCGGCGAGTTGATCTGTTCTTCCGCGTGCGGCAGCCCACGGACATCGAAAGCATGACCCTCGGCTTCGACCTGTTCGAGAGCCTCGGCCCGCAGGCCAGCGTCGAGGCGGTCTATGAGCAGGATGATATCCGGCTGCATGTGCCCTTCACCGTCAACGCCCGCCGCTACCGCCACGTCACCGGCTTCGCCGCCGAGGCTTTTTTCCGGGACCGCGCCGCGCCGCCTGCCCGCTGGCCATGGATTGCCGCCGGCCTGCTGATGGCGGGACTCGTCGCGCTCGCTCTGGCCCTGGATCGGCGGCGACACGCCTGAGCCGAGCCTGCAAAGCCGCGCAGTCAGCGCTTGCATTCCGCGAAACCCCGCCCAAATTGCTTCTCCCACCGCACTACCCCTTGGTGTAATGGTAACATAACAGATTCTGACTCTGTTGTTCAAGGTTCGAGTCCTTGAGGGGTAGCCAGTCAGGGCGGCGTCACGAACGCTTCACAAGCCACAGCGGGGTGGGCAACTGCTCGCTGAGAAACCAGAGGCTGCGGCCATCGTCATCGTAGCAGACGGCTTCCAGCTGGCGCAACAGCGGCGCCCGCAGCGATTCCGGGTCGCGCCGCAGGGCATTTGCCAGGGGCTCGCCCGGCTCGATGCGCCACTCGTAAAAGTGCGTGTAGGTGACGACCCCGAAGCGGCGGGCGTCAGGCGCAAAGCAGGCGGCGGTGGCCATGGCCGTGTCGCGCGGACGCTTGCCCGTGTGCTCCACCGGCGGGAACTGCAGCTCGGCCACCTTTTCCAGGGTCATGACCCGCGGCTTCTCCAGCACGGCGGGAAAGGCATAGACGACGCTGCGACCATCCTCGCGCTTGGTGACCACCTGCAGGCGACCGTCGCGCGGATCGACGGCCAGGCTTTCGGCATCGTGCCGGCCGTCCGGATAGGCGGCGCGCCAGAGCCGGGGGGCCGCGCTCTCCAACTCATGGCCGGGATCGGCCGGCAGGTCGGGCTCGGGAATCTGGTAGACTTGGATCGACGGACGCAGGTGGAAGTTGTCGCCAATGTCGCCGACGAACAGCCAGGCGCGGCCCTCGGCATCCTTCCAGGCGGCAAGGTCTTCCCAGTCGAAATTGGCAGCTCCCGGCAGGCGAAGTTTGGCACGCGTGCGACCCTGGCGGTCGATGGCGAACAGGCAGGGCTCGCCGCCGGAATCGTTGTGGGTCCAGAAGACGTCCGCATGGCGCAGGCTGCGCACCAGGCCGCTGGCCTCGTTGATGCGGCGGTCGGCCAGAATGGCGACGGGCTCTTCAGCCGCCGCCGAGGCCGCCAGCCACAGTGCGCCGGTGAGGTTGAGCAGGCGCGGGATCATGGCATCACCCCAGGGGGCGCGCCGCCTCGGGCAGCAGACGGTTGTGGTGGAACTGGACGCGGCGCAGGAACCACTGCCAGGTGGGCCCGGGCCGGCCGTTGTCGAGCAGGAAGTGCGGGCAGTTCTTGTGCGGATCCTTGATCGCCGGACTGATGCGCGGCCAGTGGTAATGCGGCACAACGTGGCTGAGCGGGATGCCGTAGGCGCGCATCAGGTAGGCGGTGAGGCGCGCGGTCTTGTCGATCGTCAGCGCCAGGTCGTTGCCGCGATGCTCGCACATCTCGATGCCGATGCTCTTGTTGTTGCCCGGCCCGTCAAAGTCGGCGTGCTCGCCCTGCTCGCGGCAGGGCAGGTGCTGGATGGCGACGTTGTCCTGGGTGGTGAAGTGCCAGGTGAGGAAACCGATGCGGTTGCCTCCGGGCCTGCGGGTGGCGCGCAGGGCGCCGCGCTTGAGGGCCAGGGCATGGTTGTAAGCGTTGCCCGTGTAGTTCTGGGTGCTGTGAATGGTGATGTAGGTCGGCCGCATCGGGCGGTAGCGACCGCGGCCAAAGCGCCCCGGGGGGATCAGGTCAACCTTCAGCCCGACTTCCTGCAGAAGCTGCGCCGGTGTGACCTGGCCGAGTTGGCGGTCCTGGTAGCGTGCCTCCCATTGGGCAACGCGGGCGCTGCGACCGCCACCGGGGGTCGTGCAGGCCGCGCCGATGACAACGGCGGCCAGGACGACAGGGAGGGTGAAGGCGGCCCAAGCAGGCTTCATGCTGGAACTATGCGCCGGCTGCCGCGCTTTGCCAGTCGGCGTGACGGATTTTTTTGTTTGTCTTTTGGTGAAACCGGCGAAGCGGTGACCGAGAGTGATTCTCGTTCTTACAGCTGGATTCGGCGACGGCCACAACAGCGCCGCCGCGGCCACCGCGGAGGCCTTCCGCCGCCTCTGCCCGGGCGAAGAAGTGCGTGTTTGCGACCTTGTCAGCGAGGTGCTGCCGCGCCTCTCGGACGTCCTCAAGGGCCTTTACCAACAGGCCATCACCCATGCCCCCGCCGCCTGGCGCCTCGTCTACCGACTGCTCGAACGCTCCGAGCTCGACCCCGACCGCAGTCCCTGGCTGGTGCCGCTCGTTCACGGTCTGCAGGACCGCCTCACCGCCGACCAGCCTCGACTGATCGTCAGCACCTACCCCCTGCACGCCGCCGTGCTCGA
The DNA here is from genome assembly GCA_044345215.1 of Prosthecobacter sp. Classification (GTDB taxonomy): domain Bacteria; phylum Verrucomicrobiota; class Verrucomicrobiia; order Verrucomicrobiales; family Verrucomicrobiaceae; genus Prosthecobacter. The sequence goes on from JBIJBO010000046.1 coordinate 17,712, forward strand.
GGTGCTGCGCCGCCAGGGCCGGCCACTGCCGCCGCTGGTCACCGTCATCACCGACTCGATCAGCATCCATCGCATCTGGACCCGCGAGCCGAGCGACCTCTTTTGCGTGGCCGATGAGGAAACGCACGCCGTCGTCGCCAGCCACGGTGTGCCGGAAGCAAAGATTCGAGTCACGGGGTTCCCGGTCAGCCTGCGCTTCGCCGAGCCTTCGCCCCCCGCACCGCCCGCCGGACCGGGCCGAATCCTCTACCTGCCATCCACCCCCGCCCGCCATGTGGCCGCCACCCTGAGTGCGCTGAACCCGCTGCTGCGCGACGGCGTGCGCCTGACCCTGCCGGTCGGCAAGCACCGCGCGCGGCTGCACCACGTCCTGCGCCGCTTCACCGATGGCTGGCCGGAAGCGCCGCTCGAAGTGCTCGGCTGGACCAACCGCATGCCGGAACTGCTGCGCAGCCATGACCTCGTCATCTGCAAGGCCGGCGGCGCCATCCTGCACGAGGTGCTTGCCGCGCGCATCCCGGCGGTCATCGACTACGTGGTGCCCGGCCAGGAGGAGGGCAATGCCGAGATGCTGCTGTCGCGCAATTGCGCGCTGCGAAGCCACCGGCCTGCGGAGACCGCCGAGGCCGCGCGCCGGATCCTGGCCGAGGGGGGCCGTCTGGGGGCCGCGATGCGCGAGCGCATGCGCACGCTGAGTCTGCCTGATGCCGCCCTGCGCACGGCACGGGCGGCTCTGGAACTCGTCGCACCGTAAGGCAGCCTCAGCCGGCGATAGCGAACACCTCGCGGGCGTCGGCAATCGAGCCGGCAAGAGCCGCCGCGGCCACCATGACCGGCGACATCAGCACCGTGCGACCCGTCGGGCTGCCCTGGCGACCCTTGAAGTTGCGGTTCGAGGACGAGGCGCAGAGCTGGTCGCCGACGAGCTTGTCGGGATTCATCGCCAGGCACATTGAGCAACCGGCGCCGCGCCATTCGAAACCGGCCTCGCTGAAGACCTTGTCGAGGCCTTCCTGGCGTGCCAGGGTGTCGACGATCTGCGAGCCGGGCACGGCGATGGCCTTGACACCGGCGGCGACCTTGCGGCCCTTGATGAACTTGGCGACCTCGCGGAAGTCGCTGAGGCGGCCGTTCGTGCAGGAACCGATGAAGGCAACGTCGATCTTGGTGCCCTTGATCGGGGCGCCGGCCGGCAGCTTCATGTAGTCGAGCGCTTCCTGGATCGACACGCGCGCCGGTTCGGTGGCGGCACTTTCCAGGGTAGGCACAGTCTCGGTGACAGCGATCGCCTGGTCCGGGCTGACACCCCAGGTCACCGTCGGCGGGATGTCCTCGGCGCGGATGTTGACGATGTCGTCATAGACGGCGTCGCCGTCCGAGGCGACCGCGCGCCACTTGGCCACGGCGGCGTCCCAAGCCTCGCCGGTTGGCGAGTAGGCACGGCCCTTGAGGTATTCAAAGGTCTTGTCGTCGGGGTTGACGTAGCCGCAGCGGGCGCCGCCCTCGATGCTCATGTTGCAGACCGTCATGCGCTCCTCCATCGTGAAGCCGTCAAAGACGCTGCCGCCGTATTCATAAGCATAGCCAATCCCGCCGTTGGCGCCGAGCAGACGGATGATGTGCAGGATGACGTCCTTGGCATAGACGCCCGGACGCAGGTGGCCGTCGACATTGATGCGGCGCACCTTCATCTTGCCGAGCGCCATCGTCTGGGTGGCCAGGATGTCACGCACCTGCGTGGTGCCGATGCCAAAGGCGATCGCGCCGAACGCGCCATGGGTGGCCGTGTGGCTGTCGCCGCAGGCAATCGTCGTGCCGGGCTGGGTGATGCCCTGCTCGGGTCCGACAACGTGGACAATGCCCTGCTTGCCGCTCGACAGGCTGAAGTAGGTGATGCCGAACTCGCGCGCGTTCTTGTTGAGTTCCTGGATCATGCCCTCGGCGAGCGGATCGGCGAACGGCGACTCCTGGTTGTCGGTCGGCACGATGTGGTCGACCGTCGCGAACGTGCGGTGCGGGTAGGCAACCTTGAGGCCGAGGTCGCGCAGCATGCCAAAGGCCTGCGGGCTGGTCACCTCATGGACGAGGTGGGTGTCGATGAGGAGCTGGGTCTGGCCGTTGGCGAGTTTGCCGACGGAATGCGATTCCCAGACTTTTTCGAAAAGCGTCTTGCCCATGATGTGATGCGGTGTGCGGGGGTTGGTGCCCGGCGCCCGCCGGCGGGGCCGGCGCAGGGGGAATCCCAGCCTAGCACAGCCTGCGGCGGGTGCAACGCGCCGCGGCAAAAAAGCGTTGCCGGTCGCGGCAGGCCTGCGCGCCCCCTCGGCTCAGAGCACATTCGCGCGCAGCCAGGCGATGCTGCGCTCCAGCTCGGCCTTCTGGTAGGCAATCTCGGCGTCCTTCTTGCCGGGGCCCTCGGGCGCCTTGAAGCTCGGGATCGCCTTGCCGCGCTTCGACATCTCAACCCAGGCGGCAAAGGCGGCGCTGTCACGGTGGTTCGGGTAGGGCGCCCAGAATTCGTCCTTTTTCCAAGTGAAGGGCCGGGCAAAGCCGGAAATGGTCTCGACCTGCAGCGGCACGCCGGGAGCCAGCTCGGCAAAGCGACGGGCATAGGCCTTGAAGTCCACCAGGCCCTCGCCGACCGCCGTCCACTGCACGACCGCGCCGTTCTCATCCTCCCAGACCATGCTGTCGCGCACGCTCGAGCAGACCGTCAAGGCCCCCAAAACCTCGAGATGAGCCAGCGGCTCCTCCAGCGCCCAGACCGCGTTGCCTGGGTCAATGTTGGCGCCAACATATTCACGGCCGGCAGCCTCGATGAGGGCCTTCAGCTCGTGCGACTGCATGTCTCCGGAATGGTTCTCAATCGCGATCTTGATGCCCTCGGCCTCGGCGCGCGTGCGGTTGGCGCGGATGACCTTGACCGTCTGCTCGATGTGCCGCTGGATGCCGCCATCGCCGACGCGGTCCTTGGAGTTGCCCAGGTAGCAGCGTGCCACCGGCGAACCGAGCGCCTTCGCCAGCCGGATCGTCAACGCCAGGTGCTCCTCGGGAGTGCCATACGTGTCCTTCCAGGTGTTCGAGGTCGGGCAGACACTGCCGGTGCCGACATACAGCTGCAAACCGGCGCGCTCAGCCTGCCCGCGCAGGCCCTTGAGGTAGCCGTCCTCGAAGCTTTCGAAGACGTGCAGCTCGGAGAGGAAGCAGGTGTCGAGCTTGAGCGAGGCGGCATGCTCGATGAACTGGCCCGCCTTCCAGCCGGTGGCGCGCACGGCGAAGTGGTCGAGACCGAGCTTCAGTTGCGGCGCGGCCGCCGGCAGGCGCGGGACGGCCAGGGCGGCGGTGGCAAGGACGGTTTGCGAAAGGAAGGCACGGCGGTTCATGGAAGGGGATTAAGGGGACTTTTCCCTCAACGGTCAAGCCCGGCCCTTGCTGTCAGGCCGTTCGGCCTCAGCACGAACAAAATCCCCTTTGCCAAGCCCGGCTGGGCGGGTATGACTCACTCCCCCGCTCCGGCGGCCTAACCACCCCCCTGCCAATTGCACATGAGCCAAAAAAGTGACTTCGGACTGATCGGCCTCGCCGTCATGGGCCAGAACCTCGTCCTCAACGTGGAAAGCCGCGGCTTCCAGGTTTCCGTCTACAACCGCACCACGAGTGTGACCGACGAATTCGTCGCCAAGCACCCCGGCAAAAAGCTGGTCGGCTGCCACAGCCTCGAGGACTTCGTCCAGAGCCTCGCCACGCCTCGCAAGATCCACATCATGGTCAAGTCGACCGCCGTCGCCGACAGCGACCGCGACGCCGTGGACGCCGTCATCGAGCAGCTCATCCCGCTGCTCGACAAGGACGACATCATCATCGACGGCGGCAACAGTTTCTACAAGACCACCGAGCGCCGCGACACCTACCTCGCGGAGAAGGGCCTGCGCTTCATCGGCGCCGGCGTCTCCGGCGGAGAGGAAGGCGCGCGGAAGGGCCCCTCGATCATGCCCGGCGGCCCGGCCAGCACCTGGGAGGTGATGAAGCCGATCTTCGAGAGCATCGCCGCCAAGGTCGACGGCGAGCCCTGCGTCATCCACATCGGTCCCGGCGGCGCCGGCCACTACGTGAAAATGATCCACAACGGCATCGAGTACGGCGACATGCAGCTCATCTGCGAGGCCTACAACATCTTCAAGAACGCCGGCTTCAGCACCGACGAGATGGCCGCCATTTTCAACGAATGGAACGAGGGCGACCTGCTCAGCTACCTGATCCAGATCACCGGCAAGGCCCTTGAGCAGAAGGACCCGGAAACCGGCCACCCGGTCGTCGAGCTCATCATGGACAAGGCCGGCCAGAAGGGCACAGGCCAGTGGACCCTGCAGAACGCCGTCGAAAACGCCGTTGTCATCAGCACCATCAACGCCGCCGTCGAGGCGCGCATCCTGTCGAGCCAGAAGAAGCAGCGCGTCGCCGCCAGCAAGGAACTCGCCGGCCCGGTCCCCGACCTCGCCGCCAAGAGCCTCACCTTCTCGGTCAGCTTTGGCAAGAGCCACGGCAGCGTCAGCGCCGGCCTCAGCGTCGACAAGTCCGACCTCGTCAAGAAGGTGCACGACGCCCTCTACGCCTCGAAGATCATCAGCTACGCCCAGGGCCTCGACCTGATCAAGACCATGGGCGAGAAGAAGGGCTGGGGCCTCGACCTCGGCCGCATTGCCGCCATCTGGCGCGGCGGCTGCATCATTCGCGCGAAGTTCCTCAACCGCATCACCGACGCCTACCGTGCCAACCCCGGCCTGGTCAACCTGATGCTCGACCCGTTCTTCAAGGACGTGCTCGCCAAGACCCAGCAGAACTGGCGCGAGGTCGTCGCCCTCGCCACCCTCAACGGCATCCCGGTGCCGGCCTTCTCGGCTTCGCTCGGCTACTACGACAGCTACCGCGCCGAGCGCCTGCCGGCCAACCTCCTCCAGGCCCAGCGCGACTTCTTTGGCGCCCACACCTACGAGCGTGTCGACAAGCCCGAGGGCCAGTTCTTCCACACGGAGTGGCCCGAGGTCATCGGCTGAGTTCACGCTTCAGATCCACGAGGGCGGCCGATCATTCGGCCGCCCTTTTTCATGCCCGCGACCGCCCTCAGGACCACCGCAGCCCCTGTCACAGGACGGCGCGTTCTCATCGTTGAGTTTTACCTCTCCCGCGCCGTAGTTGCCGCTGCATGTCGCACCTGCTGACCTTCGCCGCTGGTTTCCTGTGCGGGGCCGCCACCTGGCTGCTCTGGCAGGCGCTGCGCTTCGCATCGGAAATGCGTTTGGCACGCCGTGAGGCAGCCGGCTACCTCGAGGCCGAGGCCGTTTCCGCGAAGGATCGCGAGGCGCGCGCGGCCATCGAGGCCTGCAAGGGACGGCTGCGCTGGCAGAAACGCCTCAACCCGGAATGGCTGCCGCCGCTGATCGACGAAATCCCGCGCCTCGTCCGCGAGATCGCCCGGATCCACCACCCCGACAACCCGCAACCCCTGCTCGCACCAGGTCTGAGTCAGTTCTCACGTGCCGTTGAACTCACCGCCGGCGACATCTCCAACTTTCTCGGTGGCCATGCCGTCGGCCGTTTCGTCGATGTCAGTGCCGGCACTGCCTGGCGCACGTGGGAGATGGGGCTAAAAATCGCCGATCATGAAGCCGTGAAAACCGCCGGACGGTGGTGGAAGCGCGCACTGCCCGTCTGGCAAGCGGTGAAGTACAAATCGCCGCTGGTCTGGGCCGGGGTGGCCGTCAGCAATGTAGCGGCGCGAACGCTGCAGCCCGTTCTGGTGGACCTTGTGGCGCGCCGTGCCCTGGAACTGTATGGAGGCCGAGCTGTGCCCGCCACGCCAGTGACGCCCCCAAGTTCTCCGGGATGACCTGTCTGGCCGGTTGGAATTGGATGGCTGAAGCGGTCTGAATTCAGGGTATTGGCTGGAAAAAACAAACCCCGCT
>JBIJBO010000002.1:0-64569 GCA_044345215.1 Prosthecobacter sp.
ACCACGCTCACTGCGGCGATCACCACCACGCTGGCCACCAAAGGCTACGCTGAGGCCCGCAAGTATGATGAGATCGACGCCGCTCCGGAAGAAAAGGCGCGCGGCATCACCATCAACACCGCCCACGTCGAGTACCAGACCGACAACCGTCACTACGCCCACGTCGACTGCCCGGGACACGCGGACTACGTCAAGAACATGATCACGGGTGCCGCTCAGATGGACGGCGCCATCCTCGTGGTGTCCGCCGCCGACGGCCCGATGCCCCAGACCCGCGAGCACATCCTCCTGGCCCGCCAGGTCGGCGTGCCGGCGATCGTTGTCTTCCTGAACAAGGTGGACATGGTCGACGACCCCGAGCTCCTCGACCTCGTTGAGATGGAAGTCCGCGACCTGCTCTCGAAGTATGACTTCCCGGGCGACGACATTCCGATCGTCAAGGGTTCCGCCCTCAAGGCGCTGGAAGGCGACGAAGAGCAGCGCGGCAACATCCTCAAACTCATGGATGCGGTCGACAACTACATCCCGCTGCCGGAGCGTCCGATCGATCAGGACTTCCTGATGCCGATCGAAGACGTGTTCGCCATTGAAGGCCGCGGCACCGTCTGCACCGGCCGTGTCGAGCGTGGCATCGTCAAGAAGATGTCGGAAGTCGAAATCATCGGCATCCGCCCGACCGTCAAGACCACCGTCACGGACATCGAAATGTTCCGCAAGCTCCTCGACGAAGGTCGTGCGGGCGACAACGTTGGCCTGCTCCTTCGCGGCATCAAGAAGACCGACGTTGAGCGCGGCCAGGTCATCGCCAAGCCGGGCTCCGTCGCCCCTCACAAGAAGTTCAAGGCTGAGGTCTACGTTCTCTCGAAGGACGAGGGCGGCCGCCACACCCCCTTCTTCAACAACTACCGCCCGCAGTTCTACTTCCGCACCACGGACGTGACCGGCAGCGTGACCCTCCCCGAGGGCGTTGAAATGGTGATGCCCGGCGACAATGTCTCGATCACCGTCGAATTGATCACGCCCATCGCCATGGAAAAGACCATCCGTTTCGCCATCCGCGAGGGCGGCAAGACGGTGGGTGCCGGACGCGTGTCCGACATCCTCGACTGATTTGTTGCCAGGTTCGCTTTGTCGTTTGGCCGCCGCAGATTCTGGCGCACAGGATCTGCGGCGGCCTCCTCCCCGGAGGCGACGACGAGTGGCCCGTCACCCTGTCGGTTTTGCTTCACAGGTCAGTAGCTCAGTCGGTAGAGCGGCGGTCTCCAAAACCGCAAGTCGGGGGTTCGAGTCCCTCCTGACCTGCCACTCCCCCCGTGGGATCATCTCAGCAGCCTCCCCATCCTTTCCGCATGAGCCGCATCCGCGCCTATCTTGGCGAAGTCATCATTGAACTCAAGAAAGCCACCTGGCCCTGGGATCCGAAGGAGAAGGGTTTTGCGAAGTACAAGGAGCTTACAGACTCGACCCTCGTGGTCCTCATCGCCATGCTGCTGCTCGGCGCCTTCGTCGCCTTCTTCGACACCTCCTTCCGCGAGGCCTTCCAGGCGATCGCCAACCTGCTGGTCGGCTGAACCGCAACCCTTTTCCGCCCTTATCACACCTTATGGGAGCCATCCCCGCGCCTCGCGACCAGTGGTACGTCATTCACGTCCGCTCCGGCCTTGAACAGAAGGTCCGTGACAACATGCTCCGCCGCATTCAGACGGAGGAGATGTCCGACTACATCTACGAGGTGCTGGTTCCGACTGAGCGCGTCTCGGAAGTGAAAAAAGGCAAGCGCTCCGAGAGCAACCGCAAGTTCTTTCCCGGTTATGTCATCGCCAACTGTCACCTGCTGGACGAGCACAACCGGCTGGTGGAGAAGACTTGGTACTTCATCAAGGAGACCGACGGTGTACTGAATTTTGCCGGCGCCAAGGATCACCCCATGCCGATGCGCCAGCGCGAAGTCGATGGCATGCTTGCCCAGGTTCGTGACAAGGATGATTCGGCCAGGCCGAAGATTGCCTTCAACGTTGGCGACAGCGTGCGCGTGGCCGACGGCCCGTTCGAGAGCCAGACCGGCATCATCGAGGAGATCGACCCCGAACGCGGCGTTCTGCGAGTTTCAGTCAACATCTTCGGGCGCTCCGCCCCCGTGGACCTCGAATACTGGCAGGTGGAGAAATCCGCATGACCCGAACCCCAACCCCCGGCCGCCGCTGAGCGCCGGCACACCCATCTCTAAGCAAGGGAATACACACACATGGCCAAAGAAATCGTCAAACTCATCAAGCTCCAGATCAAGGCCGGCGCCGCCAACCCCGCGCCGCCGATCGGCCCCGCGCTCGGTCAGGCCGGCGTCAACATCATGGCATTCTGCAAGGAATTCAACGCCGCCACCGCCAAGGCCGGCGGTGATGTTCTGCCGACCGTGATCACGGTCTACAAGGACAAGAGCTTCACCTTCATCACCAAGCAGCCGCCGGCGTCGAACCTTCTCAAGAAGGTGGCCAACATCGCGTCCGGCTCCGGCGAGGCGAACAAGAAGAAGGTTGCCAAGATCACCAAGGCCCAGCTGCTCGAAGCCACCAAGCTCAAGCTCGCCGACCTGAACACCACCGACCTTGAGGCGGCTTCCCGCATCATGGCCGGCACCGCCCGCCAGATGGGCATCGAAATCACCGACTAACCCCGCCGCAGGAGAACGGCACGTCCGTTCGAAAGCACTGCACCCCACCATGCAAACCCGAAGCAAACGCTACAAGAAAGCCGCCGAAATGATCCCGGCGGGCAAGACATTCTCGCTCGAGGAGGCTGCGGAACTGGTCCGCAAACTGCCCGGCACCAAGTTCAACCAGACGGTCACGCTGTCGTTCCGCATGGGGGTTGACCCAAAGAAGGGCGACCAGATGATCCGCGGCACCTGCCCGCTGCCCCATGGCTCAGGCAAGACCGTGCGTGTTGCCGTGTTCGCCGTCGGCTCCGCTGCCGAGGCTGCCAAGGCCTCTGGCGCCGACGTCGTGGGCTACGAGGATCTGATTGCCAAGGTCAAGGAGGGGGTCATGGACTTTGATGTCGCCATTGCCACCCCGGCCGCGATGAACGAAGTGCGCAAGCTCGGCAAGCAGCTTGGCCCTCGCGGCCTCATGCCGAATCCGCGTACCGGCACCGTCACCGACGACACCGCCGCCGCCGTCAAGGCTGTCAAGGCCGGTCGCGTCGACTTCAAGCTGGACAAGAACGGCAACATTGCCTCGACCATTGGCAAGGTTGCCTTCGACACCGGCGCCCTGGTGGAGAACGGCACTGCGCTCATCGACGCCATCGTCCGAGCCAAGCCGGCCAGCGCCCGCGGCCGCTACGTCCACAGCATCACGCTGGCTGCGACCATGTCGCCCGCCCTGCGCATCGATGTCGCCAAATACGTCAAACTGTAACCCGTTGGGGAACCCCTAGACATGAAAGCTGAAAAGACACTCCTCATCGAAAACCTGCTCGAGCGGGTGAACGCCTCGCCGTTCCTGATCGTCGTGGACTACACCGGCCTGACCGTTGCCAAGTTCTCCGAGCTGCGCAAGCGCCTTGCCGAGACCGGTTCCGAGATTCACGTCTTCAAGAACACGCTGGTCAAGAAGGCCGCCGAACGCGCCGGCTACCCGCAGGACATCGGTGCCCATCTCGTCGGCCAGAGCGCCGTCGTGACCGGCTCCAAGGACGTTTGCGCCGCCGCCAAGGTGCTGAAGAACTTCGCCGCTGAATTCGAGAAGCCCCAGACCAAGGCGGGCATTCTCGACGGCAAGCTTCTCGATGCCGCCGCCATCAAGGCGCTCGCTGACCTGCCCTCGCGCGAAGTCCTGCTCGCCACCCTGCTTGGCGTCCTCCAGGCCCCGGCCTCACAGCTGGTCCGCCTGCTCAACGAACCCGCCGCCTCGCTGGCGCGCGTGCTCAAGGCGAAGGGCGAACAGGCCTGAGCCCAACCCGAATTTGACCCGATGGCCCCTGAAAAGGCCTGAACACCAACACCCAATGGTTCCTTGCCGGAGCGAAGGCTTTCTCTCTTAAATCACCCGGAGCCCCGGGAAACGGCGATACCGAAACACCCATATGGCAGACCTGAACAAAATCGTTGAAGAACTGAGCGGCCTTACCGTCCTGGAAGTCGCTGAACTCGTGAAAACCCTCGAAGAGAAGTGGGGCGTCAGCGCCGCCGCTCCTGTCGCCGCCGTGGCCGTGGCCGCCGGTGGTGCCGCTCCGGCCGCCGCCGCCGAGGAGAAGACCGAGTTTGACGTCGTCCTCGTGGACGGTGGCAGCAACAAGATCGCCGTCATCAAGGAAGTCCGTGGCGTCGTCCCCGGCCTGGGCCTGGCTGAGGCCAAGAAGCTCGTTGAGAGCGCTCCTCAGAAGGTCAAGGAAGGTGCCAAGAAGGACGAGGCTGAAGAGATCAAGAAGAAGCTCGAAGCCGCCGGCGCCAAAGTGGAGATCAAGTAACCTCCAGCCCTTTTCCGCGCGCCGTCGAGCCGGCGGCGCGCGGTCAAAGGAGATTCCGAAACTCCTTTCTGAAAAAACGTTTCAATCCCGCATGCCCCGCCTGTCCGCCCTGTCCCGCCTCATGCACCGGAGCCACCGCTCCAGCGCGGCGGGTACCGGAACGTTCAACGAGGTTTGCACCCAACAACTGCCTGGTGGCAGCGTGCGCGCTGTTCTCCGGGTTTTTGCCTTTCCGCTGAAATTCCCGGACCCCAGGCTGGCTGCCTGAAGTCCGCTTTTCCGCGCATGCGCCGCCGACGGCGCCCCGTCCCGCCATTGCCACCCCGTAGTTCCTCCTCCTCCCTATGTCCCAGCGCACCAACTTTGGCAAAATTCATGAAGTCGCCGAGCCGCCGAATCTGATCGAGATCCAGATCCGCTCGTACGAGGAGTTTCTGCAGAAGAACATCCTGCCCTCCAAGCGCAAGGAGCTGGGCCTGCAGGCTGTCTTCAAGGAGGTCTTTCCGATCGAGAGCTACGACAACAAAATGACGCTCGATTTCGTCATGTACGAGATCGGCGATCCGAAGCTCAGCGCCCTTGAGGCCATCCGCGAGGCCGAGACCTACAGCGCGCCGCTCTACGTCACCTTTGAGCTTCGCGACGAGGCCGGCGCCAAGCAGGAGCGTGTCTACATGGGCGAGATCCCGCTGATGACCGATCGCGGCACCTTCGTCATCAACGGCGCCGAGCGCGTCGTTGTCAGCCAGCTGCACCGCTCCCCGGGCATCTGCTTCGAAAGCACCCAGCACCTCAACGGTCGCTGGCTGTACGGTTTCCGAATCATCCCCGACCGCGGCACCTGGCTGGAGGTGCAGTTCGACACCAACGACCTGCTGTACGTCTATCTCGACCGCCGCCGCCGCCGCCGCAAGTTCCTGGCCACGACGCTGCTGCGCGTCATCGGCTACGCGAACGACGAGGACATTCTCCGCCTCTTCTACAACATTGAGGACCTCAAGCTCAAGGAGGGCATGAAGGAGGAGGAAATCGCCACCAAGCTGCTCTTCAAGGACGTGCTCGACGGCGAACTCATCGTCGCCCGCGCCTATGAGCCGCTCACCGTAGGCGTCGTTCGCCAGCTGGTCCAGCTCGGCCACAAGTCACTGAAGGTCATCACCGCCTCCCAGGACGATCTCATCATCACGTCCCTGCGCAAGGATCCGGCGCGCGACGAGGACGAGGCGCTCAAGGAAATCTACCGCCGTCTCCGCCCGGGCGATCCGCCCACCATCCCGAACGCCCGCGCCCTCGTGAAGCGCCTGTTCTTTGATCCGAAGCGCTACGACCTCACCCGCGTCGGCCGCTACAAGATCAACCAGAAGCTCGGTCTGAAGACCGACTCGGACATGCGCATCCTCGATCCGAATGACGTGATCAGCGCGATGAGCTACCTCTTCAAGCTGCGCGCCAACGAGGGCCTGCTTGATGACATCGACCACCTCGGCAGCCGCCGCGTGCGTGCCGTCGGTGAGCTTCTCGCCAACCAGTGCCGCGTCGGCCTGGCCCGCACCGAGCGCCTCGTCAAGGAGCGCATGACCCTGTTCGACGTCAGCATGGACACCATGACGCCGGCCAAGCTGATCAACCCGAAGGCGCTCAGCGCCGTCGTCCGCGACTTCTTCGGCCGCAGCCAGCTGAGTCAGTTCATGGACCAGATCAACCCTCTGGCCGAACTGACCCACAAGCGTCGCCTGTCCGCGCTAGGCCCAGGCGGTCTGAACCGCGACCGCGCCGGTTTTGAAGTGCGCGACGTGCATCCCTCGCACTACGGCCGCATCTGCCCGATCGAGACGCCGGAAGGCCCGAACATCGGCCTGATCAACTCGCTCGGCTCCTACGCCCGCATCAACGAGTTCGGCTTCATCGAGACGCCCTACCGTCTGGTCAAGGACGGCGCGGTCTCCGACCGGATCGAGTATCTTACCGCCGACCAGGAGGAGAACCACCACATTGCCCAGGCCAACAACCGTCTGGATGAAAACGGTCGCTTCATCGGCAACCGCGTCACCGTCCGGTACCGCGGCGACTTTCTTGAAGTCGAGCCCGCTGTGCCGACGCTGATGGACGTTTCGCCAAAGCAGCTCGTTTCGATCGCCGCCAACCTGATTCCCTTCCTGGAGCACGATGACGCCAACCGCGCGCTCATGGGCTCGAACATGCAGCGCCAGGGCGTGCCCCTGCTCGAGGCCGAGGCGCCACTCGTCGGCACCGGCATGGAAGGCAAGGCTGCCCGCGACTCGCGCGCCGTCATCGTCGCCGACGCCAACGGCGCCATTGCCTCCGCCACGGCCGACGTCATCATCGTCACCAAGGACGGCAGTCTGCCGGTGAGCGACAAGCAGTTCCTCGCCGACCCGATGAAGTCGGTGCAGACCGACCCCGAAAAGGGCGTCTATGTCTATCCGTTGCGCAAGTTCGGCCGCTCCAACGCCGGCACTTGCATCAACCAGCGCCCGCTGGTCAAGCGCGGCCAGAAGGTGAAGAAGGGCGATGTGCTCGCCGACGGCCCGTGCACCGACCAGGGCGAACTCGCCCTCGGCAAGAACATGCTCGTCGCGTTCATGCCCTGGAACGGCTACAACTTCGAGGACGCCATCGTCATCAGCCGCCGCGTCGTCAAGGAGGACATCTACACCTCAATCCACGTCGAGGACTTCGAAGTCATCGCCCGCGACACGAAGCTCGGGCCGGAGGAAATCACCCGCGACATCCCGAACGTCGGCGATGAGGCGCTCAAAAACCTCGACCAGGACGGCGTCGTGCGCGTCGGCGCCGAGGTGAAGCCCGGCGACATCCTCGTCGGCAAGATCACGCCCAAGTCCGAGACCGAACTCGCCCCCGAGGAGCGCCTGCTGCGCGCCATCTTCGGCGAGAAGGCTGCGGACGTGAAGGACACCTCCCTGCGCGTGCCCTCGGGCTGCGCCGGCATTGTCATGGACGTGCGTCTCGCCCAGCGCGGCGGCGCCGGCGGCGCCGACAAGGAAAAGCTTTCGCCCGCCGAGGCCAAGAAGCAGATCAAGCAGATCGAGGAGGACTACCGCGCCAAGAAGGAGGACCTCACCGAGCAGCTCACCGAGAAGCTGAGCGACATCCTGCTCAACGAGAAGATCCCGCTCGACGTGGTCAACGGCCAGACCGGTGAGATCATCATCGGCGCCAACAAGAAGATCACCAAGACCCTGCTGCGCAAGCTGGCCGAGACCTACGACTCGATCGAGATCGACCCCAGCCCGATCCGCAACAAGATCTTCGACATCATCCAGAGCTTCGAGCAGAAGTTCGCCGATGCCGACATGGAGCGCGAGCGCAACCTTGACCGCATCGAAACCAGCGAGGAGGGCGCCGCCGACGGCGTCGTCAAGCAGGTGCGCGTCTTTGTCGCCAGCAAGCGCAAGCTGTCCGTCGGCGACAAGATGGCCGGCCGCCACGGCAACAAGGGCATCGTTGCCACCATCGTGCCCGAGGAGGACATGCCCTTCCTCGAAAACGGCACCCCGGTCGACATTGTCCTCAACCCGCTCGGCGTGCCCTCGCGCATGAACGTCGGCCAGGTTTTGGAAACCCACCTTGGCATCGCCGCCAAGGCGCTCGGCATGAAGATCGCGACGCCGGTCTTCGACGGCATCCCCGAGTCCAAGATCATGGAGTTCGTCAAGGAGGCGAAGAAGCAGCCCGGCTTCGAGTGGATGGGCCTCAACGGCAAGTCCACCCTGTATGACGGCCGCACCGGCGAGCGTTTCACGCTCGACGTCGTCGTCGGCTACATCTACATGCTGAAGCTCGGCCACTTGGTCGCTGACAAGATCCACGCCCGCGCTGTCGGTCCCTACTCGCTCGTCACCCAGCAGCCGCTGGGCGGCAAGGCCCAGTATGGCGGTCAGCGCTTCGGCGAAATGGAAGTCTGGGCACTCGAGGCCTATGGTGCGGCCTACACGCTGCAGGAGTTGCTCACGGTCAAGTCCGATGATGTTCAGGGCCGCACCCGCATTTACGAGCAGATCGTCAAGGGCGACAATTCCCTGGAAGCCGGCACGCCGGAGTCCTTCAACGTCCTCATCAAGGAAATGCAGTCCCTCGGCCTCGATGTGAAGGTCCACAAGCGCGCCACCCAGGACGCGGATGTGGAGGCCATTGAGCGCTTCGCCGCCGGCGTCTGAACCCTCCCTGAAAAATCAACCCACGCTTCGATCCAAACTTATGAACGCTGACGCAAGCTTGAAAGAAATCTTCGGGGAAAAGACCAGCGGCGAGGAGTTCGACTTCGTCTCCATCTGCATCGCCTCACCCGAGCGCATCCGCGGCTGGAGCCACGGCGAGGTCAAGAACCCGGAAACCATCAACTACCGCACCTTCAAGCCCGAGAAGGGCGGCCTCTTCTGCGAGCGCATCTTCGGTCCGACCCGCGACTGGGAGTGCGCCTGCGGCAAGTACAAGCGCATCAAGCACAAGGGCGTGATCTGCGACCGCTGCGGCGTCGAGGTCACCCTCAGCCGCGTGCGCCGCGAGCGCATGGGCCACATCGAGCTGGCTGTGCCGGTGACGCACATCTGGTTCTACAAGTGCATGCCCTCGCGCATCGGCCTGATGCTCGACATGACCGCCCGCTCGCTCGAGCGTGTCATTTATTACGAGGACTACATGGTCATCGATCCGGGCGGCACGCCGCTCCAGCGCGGCCAGTTGCTCACCGAGGTCGACCTTCGCGAGGCCGAGGAGCAGTATGGCGCCGACGCTTTCCGCGTCGGCATGGGCGCCGAGGCGATCCGTGACATCTTCAGCCAGATGAACCTGGCCGAGATGATCCAGGAACTGCAGGACGCGATGGGCAAGACCCGCTCGAAGCAGACCCGCAAGAAGCTCGCCAAGCGCCTCAAGCTCTGCCAGGGCTTCGCCGAAAGCCACACGCGCCCCGAGGCAATGATCATGGAAGTGCTGCCGGTCATCCCGCCGGACCTGCGCCCGCTCGTCCCGCTTGAAGGTGGCCGCTTCGCCACCTCCGACCTGAACGACCTGTACCGTCGCGTCATCAACCGCAACAACCGCCTGAAGAACCTGCTGCAGCTGCGCACGCCGGATGTCATCATCCGCAACGAGAAGCGCATGCTCCAGGAGGCGGTCGACGCCCTCTTCGACAACGGCCGCCACGGCCGCCCTGTCACCGGTGCCGGCAATCGTCCGCTGAAGTCGCTCTCCGACATGCTCAAGGGCAAGTCCGGCCGCTTCCGCCAGAACCTGCTTGGCAAACGCGTCGACTACTCCGGCCGCTCCGTCATCGTCATCGGCCCCGAACTTGGCCTGCACCAATGCGGTCTGCCGAAAAAGATGGCCCTCGTGCTGTTCGAGCCCTTCATCATTCGACGCCTCAAGGAGATGGGCCTGGTGCACACCGTGCGTTCGGCCAAGAAGATGATCGAGCGCCGCACGCCGGAGGTCTGGGACATTCTGGACGAGGTCACCAAGGGCCACCCGGTCATGCTCAACCGCGCGCCGACGCTGCACCGTCTGTCGATCCAGGCTTTCGAGCCGAAGCTGATCGAGGGCGAGGCCATCCGAGTGCATCCTCTCGTCTGCACCGCCTACAACGCCGACTTCGACGGCGACCAGATGGCCGTGCACGTGCCGCTGTCGATCGAGGCCCAGATGGAGGCGCGCCTGCTCATGCTGGCGCCGAACAACCTGTTCAGCCCCGCCAGCGGCAAGCCGATCACCACGCCCTCGCAGGACATCCCGCTGGGCTGCTTCTTCCTCACCTACCTGCGCGAGCTGCCCGGTCATGACGCCAAGGGCGGCAAGCCCGGCCAGCCGGAGCGTCTGCCGATCTTCAACGATCCGGCCGAGGTGGAGTTCGCCCTCGCCGAGAGCAGCCTGGGTCTGAACGACAAGATCCACTACCGCAACCCGGACTACCAGCACGAGGTGCGCCCCTATGGCGACCCGAGCAAGCCGTTCATCACCACCACGGCCGGCCGCGTCCGCTTCAACGAAATCTGGCCGGATGCCCTGGGCTTCATCAACGGCACCGTTGGCAAGAAGCAGATCTCGGACATCATCTGGCGCACCTTCCAGACCGTTGGTCAGAAGGAGACGGTGGCCTGTCTGGACCGCCTGAAGAACCTCGGCTTCCGCGAGGCCACCCGCTCGGGTTGTTCGATCGGCATCACCGACATGGTCATTCCCGAGGCCAAGCGCCAGGGCCTGGAGAAGTCCTACAAGGAAATCGAGGAGGTCGAGAAGCTCTACCGCCGCGGTCTCATCACCCATGGCGAACGCTACCAGAAGATCGTCGACGTCTGGACGCTGGCGACCGACCAGCTCGCCGACGAGGTGTTCCGCACGCTCGAATACAACGACGGCAAGAAGCACCACAACCCGCTCTACGTCATGGTGACGTCCGGCGCGCGCGGCAACAAGACCCAGATCAAGCAGCTCGCCGGCATGCGCGGCCTCATGGCCAAGCCCTCCGGTGAGATCATTGAACGCCCGATCATCTCGAACTTCCGCGAAGGCCTGAGCGTGCTCGAGTACTTCATCTCCTCGCACGGCGCCCGCAAGGGTTTGGCGGACACGGCGCTGAAGACCGCCGACTCCGGCTACATGACCCGCAAGCTGGTTGACGTGTCCCAGGACGTCATTGTCACCGAGGACGACTGCGGCACGGTCAACGGCATCACCCTCTCGTCGATCTACCAGGGCGACGAGGAAGTGGTCGACCTGAAGACCCGTGTGTACGGCCGCACCAGCTGCGAGACCATCCACGACCCGATCACCAAGGAGGCGATTGTGAGCGCCAACCAGCTCGTGCTCGAGAAGGAGGCTGCCCAGTTGACCAAGATCGGCGTCGAAAAGTTGAAGATCCGTTCTGTGCTCACCTGCGAGAGCAAGCGCGGCTGCTGCGCCAAGTGCTACGGCCTCAGCCTTGCCACGGGCAGGCTGGTCAAGGTTGGCGAGGCGGTCGGCATCGTTGCCGCCCAGTCGATCGGCGAACCCGGCACCCAGCTCACCATGCGCACCTTCCACGTGGGTGGTGCGGCGATGAGCAGCTTCAAGCAGCCGTTCATCAACGTCAAAAACGCCGGCAAGCTGCGCTTTGCCGAGATGCGCACCGTGCAGACCCCCGAGGGTCAGTGGATCGCGCTCACCAAAAATGGCATCCTTTCGGTCATGGACGATGACGGCAAGGAGCTGGAGAGCCACAAGCTCGTGCTTGGCGCCATCATCGCCAAGGCCGAGGGTTCGACGGTCAAGAAGGGCGAGCAGGTCGTGACCTGGGACCCCTACAACATGCCGATCATCACGGAGAAGGCCGGCAAGGTTGAATTCCGCGACATGATCTCCGGCATCACCTTCACCAAGGAGAAGAACGAGTCCACCGGCAACGAGGAGGTCGTCGTCATCGAGCACAAGGAGGACCTGCACCCGCAGATCGTCATCTCCGATCCGAAGACGCACGAGGTGCTCGCCAGCTACACCATTCCGGCCGGAGCCCACCTTTCGGTCAAGAACAACGAGAAGGTTGCCGCCGGCACGACGCTGGCCAAGACCCCGCGCAAGGCCTCCAAGACCAAGGACATCACCGGTGGTCTGCCGCGCGTGGCCGAGTTGTTCGAGGCGCGCAAGCCCAAGGACGCGTGCGAGATCGCCCGCATCGACGGCATCGTCGAGATCGGCGGCCTGGTGCGCGGCAAGCGCCGTGTCATTGTCACCGACCCGAAGACCGGCCAGCAGGAGGAGCATCTCATCCCCCGCAGCAAGCACATCCTTGTGTTCAACGGCGACCACATCTCCAAGGGCGACCAGCTCACCGACGGACCGGTCGTGCCGCATGAGATCCTCGAGATCCTCGGCCCGCAGGCCCTGCGCGAACACCTCGTCAACGAGGTGCAGGAAGTCTACCGTGCCCAGGGTGTGGAAATCAACGACAAGCACGTTGAGATCATCATCCGCCAGATGCTGCGCAAGGTGAAGATCACCGAGACGGGCGACACCGACTTCCTCTGGGGCGACCAGGTGGACCGCACCGAGTTCGAGAAGGAGAACGAGCGCGTGCTCGAGGAGGGCGGCAAGCCCGCCGAGGCCGAGCCCGTCCTGCTGGGCATCACCAAGGCCTCGCTGGAGACCGAATCCTTCATCTCGGCGGCGTCCTTCCAGGACACCACCCGCGTGCTCACCGAGGCGGCGACGCTCAACAAGTCCGACTTCCTGCGCGGCTTCAAGGAGAACGTCATCATGGGCCACCTCATTCCTGCCGGCACCGGCTTCATCGCCAACCGCAACTTCGATCTGGACGAACCCGGTCGGGTGGTGGAGGACGACAGCGCTCTGCTGCAGGCCTGAGCCCGCACGCCTGTTCAGCGTTGAAAACCTTGAAAACCCCGCCGGCAGCCCCGGCGGGGTTTTTTCGGTGCATTTGGCAACGGACCCGCTATGGAAGATGTCCAACCCCGCATGCCCCCGCCTTCCGAAGAACTGCCCCTCGCCGGCACGTTGCTGCTGGCCGTGCCCTCACTGCGCGACCCGAGTTTCCGTCGTGCGGTCGTTTTCATTGCCGCCCATGACGCCGAGGAGGGTGCGTTCGGCTACGTGCTGAACCGGCCCCTGCACCAGCGGGTGGCCGAACTGTTGCCCGGTGAAAACCTGGGCCCGCTGGGCGAGGTGCCGGTTTACGCCGGCGGCCCGGTCGCGGCCGACAAGCTCGCCTTTGCCTCCCTGCGCTGGATCGGTCGCACCCTGCGCTGCCAGACCCACCTGACGGTCGAAGACGCCCTGCACGAGCTTGGCCTGGGGCGCGAGGTGCGCGGCTTTGTCGGCTATTCCGGCTGGTCCGGCGGCCAGATTGAGAGCGAGATCGAGCGGCGTTCGTGGATCATCACACCGCCGAGCCGCGCGGTTCTGGCTCCCCGTGCCCCGGAGAACCTGTGGAGCGAGGTGCTGTGCGAGCTGGGGCCGGTGTTCGGCCTGATGGCGCGGACGCCGGAGCGGGTGGAACTGAACTAGTTCCCGGCGCCGCCGGCATTTGCCCCGGCGCGCTCTTGTGCTTGATTGGCGGCTTCATGACCCACGCCGTCCTCAGCCTTCTGCGCGAAAGCCGCCACCCGATGCGCATCAACCTCGTCGGGGTCGCCGGCTCGGGCATGAGCGGCCTGGCCTCGCTGCTTCTGTCGCTCGGCCACCGAGTCAGCGGCTCCGACAAGGTTTCGACCGTGGAAACCGACCGGCTTCAGAAGCTTGGCCTGCGCTTCTTTTCGCCGCACTGCGAGGAGGAGGTGGCGGACTGTGACATGGTGATCTACTCCAGCGCCATCAAGCCGGGCAACACCGCCTATGCCGCGGCCTACCGGCTGGGCATTCCGTTGGTGCGACGCGCCGAGTCGCTGGCCGCGTTGATGGCAAACAAAAAGGGAGTGGTCGTGGGCGGCACCCACGGCAAGACCACCACCTCCGCGCTCACCGCGCATGTGCTCCGTCAGGGCGGACTCAGGCCAAGCCATTACGTCGGTGCCGAGATTCCCGTGCTGGGTTCCAACGCGCACTGGGATCCCGAGGGGGAGCTGTTTGTCGCCGAGGGCGACGAGAGCGACGGCACGCTGGTCAACTTTCATCCGGAGCATGCCATCATTCTCAACATCGAGCCTGAGCACCTGGATTTTTACGACGGCATCGAGTCCATCAAGGCGGTGTTCCGCCGCTTGCTGGAGCAGACGCCCGGTCTCTGGATCCACTGTGCCGAGGATCCGGTTGCCCGCGAGGTCTGCGGCGGCACGGAGCGGTCGGTTTCCTACGGCTGGAGCCGAGACCACGATTACTCCGCGGAGATCGTCGAGATGAAGCCCGACCGCAGCGACTTCGTGGTCTATGCCAAGGGGGAGCGGCTTGGCGAGGCCACACTGGGCATTCCCGGCCGCCACAATGTTTCCAACGCGCTGGCCGCCATCGCGCTCGCCAGCCGGCTGGGCGTGCCCTTTGCGACGATCCGCGCCGCGCTGGCCAGCTTCCGCGGCGCGCGCCGGCGCTTCGAGATCCGCCACAGCGGCGAACGCTTCACGGTCGTTGATGACTATGGCCATCATCCGACCGAGATCGCCGCCACGCTCGCCACGGCACGCGGGCTGAAGCCGGGGCGGATCCTCTGCCTGTTTCAGCCGCACCGCTACAGCCGCACCCAGCTTTTGAAGCGGGAATTCGGCGCCAGCTTTGACGACGTCGATGTGCTTTTTGTTGCCGATGTCTATGCCGCCAGCGAGAAACCGCTGCCAGGAGTCAGCGGTGCGACGATTGTCGAGGCGGTGGAACGGCACAAGGCCGAGACGGGGGTCGCGGTGCCGGTCTGCCAGAGCACGCCCGGCTTGTTGGAGGCGCGCTATCGGGCCGGCAACGCCCTGCGCCCCGGGGATCTGCTCATCACCCTCGGCGCTGGCAATGTCCATGAGGTGGGGCGCTGCATCGCCCGTGACCTGGCGGTGCTGGAGAAGGTCTGGGTCCTGCTGGAGGCTCATGGCGGCGGCACGGCGCGGCTTTATGAACCGATGAGCCGCCACACAACCTTTCTGATTGGCGGTGCCGCGCAGTTCTGGATTGAGCCGCACACGGTCAACGGGTTTGCCGAGGTTGTCCGTTGCCTTCGTGCCGCGAGTGTGCCGATCCGGGTGATCGGTCGCGGTTCCAACCTGCTGGTGCGGGATGGAGGCATTCGTGGCGCGGTACTGCACCCCGCCAAGGGCGAATTTGAGGAGGTCAGGGTCGAGGGGGAAACGCTCGTTGCTGGTGCCGGGGCGCGCCTGAAAAAGATCGCCAGTGCCTCGCGCAACGCGGGTCTGGGCGGCTTCGAATGGATGGAGGGTGTGCCCGGCAACCTGGGTGGCGCCATTCGCATGAACGCCGGTGCCATGGGCACGGAGACCTTCGACCAGATTGTCAGCGTCCGTTTTGTCGACCGCGACGGCGTCCTGCGCGAGAAACCGCTGGCCGAGATTGCCCACCAGTATCGCAGTGCGCCCGAATTCGAGGAGTGCTATGTGGTTTCCGCCGTCCTGCGGGGCGCACCCGCCGAGCGTGCGCTCATCGACGAGCGGCTGGCCGCGTCGCACCGCAAGCGGCGCGAGAGCCAGCCCGTGGGTGCCAGTGCCGGCTGCGTTTTCAAGAATCCGGAGGTCTGCGGCGCCGGTCGACTCGTCGACGAGCTCGGGCTCAAGGGGCGCCGCAACGGCGCTGCGGAGGTTTCGGTCGTGCACGGCAACTTCATCGTCAATCGCGGCGGTGCCACGGCGCGCGAGGTGCTTGATCTCGCCGCCGAGGTCCAGGAGGTCGCTTTGCGCGAGCGCGGCGTGCGACTGGAACTGGAAGTTCGTGTCATTGGCGAGGATGCGCCAATGCCGCTGTGACGGGACGGGCGATTGCGCCGGCCATGAAACGTCTCTGGATCGCCCTTGTCCTGTTGCTGCCGATGGTGGTCGCCGGCTGGCTGCGCCTGCGTTTTGAAACCGACATCCTGGCGACCCTGCCCGCCAACGTGCCCGAGGTGCGTGCGGTGCGTCTGGTGCGCGACGGCTTCACGGGCGGTGCGGATTTGGTGGTCGGTCTGGAAGCGGCCGACGATCTGCGCGCCGAGCAGGCCGCGGCGTCCCTGGGACAGCGTCTGGAGCGGTGCAAGGATCTGGTGGTCAGGGTTTGCCGCGATCTGCCGATGGAGGAGCAGGCGCAGACTGGCGCGGCCCTGCTTGCCTGGATGCTGCAGAACGCCGATCCAGCGGCCTGGCGGGAGTGGCGCACGCGCCTGGAGGGCGGGCGCGCGCGCTCGGAAGTCGAGCGCGCCTTGCAAACCTTGGGCACGTCCATGGATGCCGAGAAGGTGCAGCGGGCCTCGTATGATCCGCTGGGCCTGCTGCGGGTGCTGGGGGCGCAGGGCTGGGCGGAGCTCGCCGGTGCGGCGCCAGGCCTGGTTTCGGACGACGGGCGTTTTCGCCTGCTGCTGGTGACGCCGCGCTCGGAGAACGGCGACTACCGGGAGGCCGATGCCTGGCTGGGTCGGATGCGTGCCGAGGTGGCGGCCTGGCGGTCCGAAGGCGGCTTCAGCGACTGCACCGTGCGTTTTACGGGCGAACCCGCGTTTCAGTCCGAGGTGGGCATGGGCATTCAGCAGGACATGTCTGGCACCACGGCCCTGACGGTTTTGCTGATCGGTCTGCTGTTCTGGTGCATGTTTCGGCGTTTGTGCACGCTGCTCTGGATTCAGCTGCTGCTCATTCTGAGCATGGTGTCCGCCATCGGTCTCGGTGGCCTGTTCGTCGGGCGGCTCTCGGTCATGAGCCTCGGCTTTGCCGCGATTGTGCTCGGTCTCATTGTCGACTATGCCGTGCTGGTGCTGCAGGAGGCGCGCCAGCATCCCGGTCTGGAGGTCGCGGCCCTGCGGCGACTGGTCGCCCCGGGCATCGTGGCGGGAGCGGCAACCACCGCTGCCGTGTTTCTTTCGCTCACCCTCTGTGGCATGCCAGGATTGGCCGAAATGGGACTGCTGGTCGCATTGGGCGTGCTCTCCGGCATGGTGGTCATGCTGGCCTTCATGCCGGTCGTCGCCCGCAGGGAGGCTGCTTTGCCAGTCGTCCCGGCGGCTCCCGCAGTTTCGCCACCTTCCCCGTGGCCGGCTGCACTGGCCACCGGGGTTTTGCTGGTTGGCATCGCCGGCGTTTTTGTCTGGCTAGGTCCGCCAGGACTGGAGCGCCAGGTGGATGCGCTGCGCCCGCGTCACAGCGAGGCCATGGAGGCCTTTCAGTGGGTGCAGGAGCGCTTGGGCCGGGATCGCGAGGCCTCGGTGCCGGTTTTGCTGAAGGCTCCGGTCGAGGAATTGCGCGAGCGGGCCCGGCAACTGGAGGCGTCGCTGGCGGTCGCAACCACCCGTGGCATGGTCGTGAGGCATGCCGTGCCCGCATCGCTGGTGCCGGATCCGACGGCTCAGACGGACAATCGCGAGTCGATTCTCTGGTTGCTTGGCGCGCGCCCGCAGCTGGAGCAGGTGGTTTTGGAGGCGGGTTTCACCGAGGCTGCCCTTGGCCTGATGCGCGGGGTTTGTGCGGTTTGGGAAAGGGTGGTTGTCTGGCCGCAGGCGTCATCTGACAGTGCCGCGGCCGGCGTGCTCGGGCGTTTCATCGCCGTTGGCAGCACGGATTTGCCGGAGGATCAGGGGTTGCTGCTGGCGACGGCGAGCGTGGCCGGACAGCCCGGTCATCCCGACCGCGATTCTCTCGGGCAGTTGCGCAACCATTTGGAAGGCCTGCCCGGCGCAGGGGTGGCGGGCTGGGAGGTGCTCAGTGGTGTGCTCTCCCAGCTGGCTCAGGACGATCTTCGCCGGCTGCTCCCCCCCGTTCTGGGCCTGCTGCTCCTGGCGTTGGTGCTGGTCTTCCGCGACTGGCGGGATGTCCTGCTGGCGGTGCTGGCGTTGGGCACCGGTGTTGCCGCCCTGATGGCGACGATGCGTGTTTGCGGCCTGTCCTGGAACCTGGCCAGCCTGGCGGCCGTGCCCCTGCTGCTGGGCACCGGCATTGATTATGGCATTCATGTCCTGCTTGCCCTGCGTCGCAGTGGCAATGCCATCCGCGACGTGCGTGCCGGCACCGGACGAGCCATCCTTTTTGCCGGCATGACGACGGTGATCGGCTTTTCCAGTCTCACGGTCGCCAACAATCGCGGCCTCACAGCCCTCGGTTTGGTCTGTTGCGTAGGCGTGCTCTGGGTGTTGCTGATCGCCCTCTGGCTGCTGCCGCACTGGCGCGGGTGGCTGGTGAGGCAGCGGCGCTGATCACTCGAAGGAGTTCATGGCGATGCGGATGCCGTAGGCGAGCAGGGCCGTGACGGGGATGGTCATCACCCACGCCCAGATGATGCGCTCGACGAGGCTCCACTGAATGGCGTTCCAGCGCTTGGCCGCGCCAACGCCCATGATCGAAGTGGTGATCGTGTGGGTGGTGCTGACCGGCATGCCCATGACGCCGGTGACGGCAAGGATGGTGGCCGCCGTGGTCTCGGCGGCGAAGCCGTGCACGGGTTTCATCTTCACCATCTTGTGGCCGAGGGTCTTGATGATGCGCCAGCCACCCGCGTAGGTGCCGGCGGCCATGACGATGGCGCAGGTGGCGATGATCCAGAACGGAATCTCTGCCGACTTGTCCGGCACGCGCAGGAAGGACAGCCAGGAGGGCAGGTTGTCGAGCGTGCCCGCGGCTGTGGCGCCGTAAAGCGTGAGCATCATGATGCCCATCGTTTTCTGGGCGTCGGCCAGGCCGTGACCGAAGCCCATGTAGCCGGCGCTGGCGATCTGCAGCTTGCCGAACAGCGTGTTGACCGTGTGCGGCCGCCAGTTGCGAATGATCAGGAAGAGCAGGCCCATGACGAGGAAGCCGACGCAGAGGCCGAGCGTGGGCGAACTGACCATGGGAATGACCACCTTGTGGTAGATGCCGTCCATCTTGCCGTCGGCCTTCTCGCGCGACCAGACGAGGACGTTCCAGTTGCCGTTGGAGGTGGCCAGTGCCGAGCCGATGAGGCCGCCGATGAGGGCGTGGCTCGAGCTCGAGGGCATGCCAAACCACCAGGTCAGCAGGTTCCAGATGATGCCGCCGAGCATGGCGCAAAAGACGGTCATCGTGGTGACGGTCACGACCTTGTCATCGATGATGCCGCTGTGGATGGTCTTGGCGACGGCCTGGCCGCAGAAGGCGCCGATGAGGTTCATGCCGGAGGCCAAAAGCAGGGCCTGGCGGGGAGTGAGCACCTTGGTCGAAACCACGGTGGCAATGGCGTTGGCGGTGTCGTGGAAGCCGTTGATGTACTCGAAGGCGAGCACCACAAACAGCACCACGAACAGCAGAAGCAGGGCGGTGGTCATGCTGGGCGGCTCTGCCTCAGGTGTATTTCAGAACGATCTGCGACAGCACGTTGCCGGCGTCGCGGCAGCGGTCGACCACCTTTTCCAGCAGGTCGTAGAGATCCCGCAGCATGATGACCCTCAGCGGGTCGTGCTGGCCACTGTAAAGGTCCTTGAGCAGCTCCATGATGAGCTTGTCGGCTTCACCCTCGACATGCTGAAGGCGGGCATTCATCTCCTTCATGCGTTCAAGGTGCAGCTTCTTGCGGAGTTCCTTGACCATGGCCACGACGGTCTCGGCGGCGGTTTCGATCATGGCCATGTGGCGGCTGAACTCGGCACCCTGAACGCGTCCGGAGCAGATCAGGAATCGCTCCGCGATCTTTTCGACGGTTTTGGGGATCTTGTAGAGGGCGTTGGCCAGCTGCTCGATGTCCTCGCGCTCCAGTTCGGTCACGAAGGTTTTGCAGAGCGCCTTGTTGATCTCCTCGGTGATTTGCTTGTCCTTGCGGCGCACCTGTTTGAACTGCTCAAGCTCGCCGCTGCTGGCAGCCATCGAGAAGAGAGTTTTGAGGGCTTGGACGCTGTGCCAAGTTTCTTCGGCGCTCTTCTCGAGAAGATCGTAAAAGATGTCAGTCTTGCCGAAGAATTTTTGCAGGGAGATCATGGGTTGGGAGCGGGTGTCGCCGCGTGATTGCGATGTTCCGAAGGGCGCGAAAGCTGTCAAAGCGGCTTATGTGACAACTCCGTGACATACTGACAGCAGCCCTGTCAACGTTTGTTACATATACGTAACTTTTAAAGTGTTCAAAAGAATAGTCCTCCGCTGCCGGTCTGGGAAGGTCGCAGCAGCCAGGAAAGAGAGGCTGGGGTTGGTTTCGGGCTCGCGTTTTGGCTGCAGGTTTCGAAGGGCCCTTTTTTCCTCCTGACTGTCAATGCCGCAGCGCGGTTGCCCCTTGCGCTGGCCCCGGGCCGCCGGATTTTTCTGATTGGCAACACGCTGTTCGATCGCGTGTGCGACGACGTCCAGTTCAAGGCCTTGCTGCACCAAGGTTAGGCACGCGCAAAACTCGTCCTGCGCAACCGGGCTTGTCGGCGGATGAGGTGGCGCTGCAACCGCGCCAGGATGGCTTCGGCGACCTCAATCAACATCTGACCGAGCGCGACGCCGTTGTGATTCTCGTGGCCTTTGGCTTCTGGAAGAGCTTCAGGGGTGAGGCAGGACTGGCGGAGTTCGAAAACCTGATGCGGGCCTTGATCACTGAACTGAAGAGCCACCGCTACAATGTCAGCCGAGAACCGATTCCCGAATTGGTGAGTCCGCTCCGCGCCACCGCCGCAGGCAGGTGGCGCAGATCAGGGAATCTGCTGGCCCTGCGCGGCTTCCCAGAGGGCGTACCAGTCTTCGCGTTCGAGCCGGATGGAGGTGGATTTGGCCGTGGACTGCAGACGGTCGAGTTTGTTGGTGCCGATGATGGGCAGGGGCTGCGAGGGATGCGCGAGGATCCACGCGTAGGCGAGCTGGTCGAGGCTGGCGCCACCGTATTTGTCGGCCAGCTCGGCCGCCTTGGCGTGAATGCGCACAGTGGCGGGGTCCTCCAGGCTCATGAGGCGGCCCTGGGCCAGTGGCGACCAGGCCATGGGACGCATGCCCAGGCGCTGGCACTGGTCGGCGGTGCCGTCGTAGATGGGGGCCATGTGCAGCAGGCTGAATTCGATCTGGTTGGTGACCAGCGGCCGGTCAAGACGGGCATTGAGCAGCTCGACCTGATGGATGTTGTAGTTGGAGACGCCGGCATGCAGGATCTTGCCCTCGCGCATCAGCTTGTTGAGGCCCTCGGCAGTTTCGTCGGCCGAAGTCAGCCAGTCGGGCCGGTGGACCAGGAAGAGGTCGATGCGGTCGGTGCCAAGCAGGCGCAGGGATTTTTCCGCGCTTTTGACCAGGCGGGCGGCGCTGGCGTTGTAGTGGGCGGTCTTGCGGTCGGGGTGGAACTCGCAGGGCACGTAGATGCCGGCCTTGGTGACGATCTCGAATTTCTCGCGCAAGCCGGGTTCCCGGCGGAGGGTTTCGCCGATGAACTCCTCGACTTTGTACAGACCGTAGATTTCGGCGGTGTCGAGGGTGGTGATGCCCAGCTCGAGGCAGGCGTGCAGGCGGGTCAGCAGGTTGTCCGGCGTGGCGGTGGAGGCGTCATCGAGGACGCGCCAGGTGCCGTAGATGAGGCGTGAGAAAGTCGGTCCGTTGGCGGCAATTGGCAGTCGAGGGATCATGAAGCCCATTCAAGGCGGGAATCCGCGGCTGGCAACGGCGCAAAAAAAGAACCCACCTCGCCCGCAGGAAGGTGGGTTCCAAAAGGGGGATGATACCGGCTCAGGCCTTTTTGGCGAGCGCACCGATCTTGACGGCGAGGCGGCTCTTCAGGCGTGAGGAGGTGTTCTTGTGCAGGACCTTGGTCTTGGCGGCCTTGTCGGCGGCGGAGGCGAATTCGCTGAGCGAGGCGCTGGCGGTGGCGGCGTCACCGGCTTCGATGGCGGACAGCACCTTCTTGCGCAGGGTGCGGATGCGGCTCTTGACGGCCTGGTTTGCCGCCGTGCGCTTGGCGGTCTTGCGGATGTCTTTTTCGCTGGAGCGGATGTTGGCCATAAGGGGTCTGCGGGTAAAGGGCGGAGTTAATACGGCAGCTGGCTGGGGCTGTCAAACTGGAATCTGGACCCGGCCACGCGCCAGCAATTCGCGGACGTACTTGCCGAGCAGGTCGAATTCGACGTTGAGGCGGTCGCCGGGCACGCGTTCGTGCAGGTGGGTGACGGCGAGGGTATGGGGAATGATCCAGCAGGTGACGCTGGTTTCGCCGACCTCGGCGGCGGTGAGGGAGATGCCGTCGAGGCAGATTGAGCCCTTGGGGATGACCAGACCGCGGAATTCGGCCGGCAGTTCAACCTCGAGCCGGTGGTCCTGGCCATGCGGGCTGAGGTCGAGCAGGCGGACCGTGGCGTCGATGTGGCCCTGAACGAAGTGGCCGCCAAAGCGGGCCTGCATCGACAAGGCGCGCTCGAGATTGACCTGGCGGCCAGGCCGGAGGTCGCCGAGGCTGGTAACCCGCAGGGTCTGGCCGAGCAGGTCGAAGGCGGCCGTGCCTTCGGCTGAATCGAGCGCGGCGACAGTCAGACAACAGCCGTTGACCGCCAGGCTGTCGCCGAGCGACAGTTCCGGAGTCAGGGAGCCGGCATCCAGCATCATGCGGGCGCCTTCGCCGCGGGCTTCGAGGGCGACAACACGGCCGGTGGTTTCAACGAGTCCGGTGAACATGCGCCATTTTCCATGCCGGGGGGCGCTGCGCAAGCGGCCGGGTGCGGCATTTAGCGCTCCAGTTGGGCGCGGGTTTGGTCGATGACGCTGCGGGGCAGCGGGTAGTAACCGTCCTTGAGCACGACCTGTTGGCCATCGCGGCTGTGAATGAAGCGGATGAACTCGCGCGTGGCCGGATCAAGCGGCCGGCCGGGCTGCTTGTTGAGGTAGATGACCAGAAAGCGGGCGAGCGGATAGCGGCCGTTGATGCAGTTCTCGTAGGTGGGTTCGGCGAAGTCCGCGGCGGTTTCGCCGACCGGCAGCACCCGAACGCCGGAGGTGCGGTAGCCGATCCCGGTGTAACCGAGCGCGTAGGGGTCGGCACCGACCGCCTGAACGACCGACGAGGAGCCGGGCTGCTCCTTGACGTGGCTTTTGAAGTCGCCGCGGCCAAGCACGTGTTCCTTAAAGAAACCGTAGGTGCCGGAGGCGCTGTTGCGACCGTACAGTGAGATGGCCCTGCCGCTCCAGGCGGTCACGCCGAGCTGGCCCCAGTCGCGCAGGTCGGCGGGCGCGCCGAGCCGGCGGGTCGCGGAAAACGCGGCGTCGAGTTCGGCCAATGTCAGGCCTCGCACGGGGTTGTCCTTGTGGACGAAGACGGCGAGGGCGTCCACCGCCACGCGCACGGCGAGCGGCGGGTAACCGAACCTCTTTTCGAAGGCATGGATTTCCTCGCGCTTCATTTCCCGGCTCATGGGTCCGAGCTGGCAGGTGCCGGCGATCAGGGCAGGGGGGGCGGTTGCCGAGCCCTTGCCCTCGACCTGGAGGCTGACGTTCGGGTAGCGCGCCTTGAATCCCTCGGCCCACAGGGTCATCAGATTGTTGAGGGTGTCCGAGCCGACCGAGATGATGTCGCCCGAGACGCCCTCGAGGCGCTGGTAGGCGGGAATGGCCGGATCGATTTCGACCGCCGCCGCCGGCGCGGCCGCGAGCGGCGCGCAGAGGAGGACAGCGAGACGGAGGCGGCGCATGGTCCTTTCATGGCCGCTTCCGGTCGCCCTGACAAGAAGGAAGGTTGCGCTCCGCGCCGCCGGCGCGACATTGCCGCGCCTGCCATGGCCGAGCCCGCCCCCAGTCCTGCCGTCGATCCGTCCCCGTCCATTCGGGTGTGCGACCTGGACTTTTTTTACGGTGCGCAGGCGGCACTGGCCGGGGTGAGTCTGGAAGTGCCGCGACGGCAGGCAACCGCTTTCATCGGCCCTTCCGGCTGTGGCAAGTCCACCCTGCTGCGCTGTTTCAACCGCATGAACGACCGCATCGAGGGTGCGGTGATTCGCAACGGCAGCATCGAAGTCGAGGGCTACGACATCCGGGATCCCGGGTTGGATGTTGTGCGTCTGCGCCGCGAGGTCGGCATGGTGTTTCAGCGTTCGAATCCCTTCCCGGGCAGCCTCTACGACAATGTGGCCTATGGTCTGCGCCTGCAGGGGGAGAAACGCCGTGACCGGCTGGATCATGCGGTCGAGCAAAGCCTGCGCGCGGCCGGTCTCTGGGACGAGGTGAAGGATCAGCTGTCGGCCCCCGCCGTGGCATTGTCCGGCGGTCAGCAGCAGCGCCTGTGCATCGCCCGGGCCATCGCGCTGAAGCCCCGGGTGCTGCTTCTCGATGAACCCTGTTCTGCGCTCGACCCGCTGGCCAGCGCACGCATCGAGGACCTGATCCATGAACTCAAGCGGGAGTACACCTTGGTCATCGTCACCCACAACCTGCAGCAGGCGATGCGCATCACGGATTTCACCGCATTCTTTTGCGCCGGCCGGCTGGTCGAGTTCGGCGACACTCTGGGCTTTTTCGAGCAGCCAACTGAGAAGCTCAGCCGCGACTTCATCACCGGCCGATTTGGCTGAGCTGGCGAAATCACGGGTGACCGGCAACCGGCCGCGGCGTTAGGAGTTTCAGTCACTGCCCATGAAACATCTGCTGCCCACACTCCTGATCGCCCTGCCGCTCGCCGCCCAGACGCCCTCGGTGGAACAGCGTTTTCGTGTCCTCGACCGCGATGAGGATGGTGTTGTCACTGAGGCGGAGTTGCCGCAAAAGGCGTGGCGCCGGTTGCTTGATGCCGATGGCGACGGCCGCATCACCCTGGCGGAGGCGCTTTCGGGGGCGGCGCGGTTGCGCGGGGCTCGCGGTCTTGGGCTGGGCGCAGCGACTGCGGCCGAGGCGTCGCCACCGCTGCAGGAGGCGCCCGCCGTGCTGAAGGCTGCCGAGCATGGCGTGGGGCGACGACTGCCCGATCTTGCCCTGCGTGAGCTTGAAGGTGCAGAGTCCTTGCTGTCGGCGCGGTTGCAGGGCGCCCGGGGACTCGTGTTTGCCTTACTGGGCGCCACCTGTCCCATCAGCGGCAAGCTTGGCCCTGAAATGGCCCGGCTGGAAAAGCAGGCCGACGCGCAGGGCCTGCGCTGGATTTGGGTTTGTCCGGTGGCGGCGGAATCGGCGGCGGACATCCGGGCCTTCACGGCCGCGCACGGCTTGAAGGCGCCGGTGGTGCACGACCGAGAGGGTGTGATCGCGACCGCACTGGCGGCCACTACCACAACCGAGTGTTTTCTCGTCGATGCCACCCGCACGCTGGTCTATCGCGGCGCGGTCAACGACCAATACGGACTCGGCTACAGCAAGGAGAAGGCGAGCCGGCACTACCTGCGCGAGGCAATGACCGCCCTGCTGGGGGGTGATTTGCCGGAGGTGGCCGCGACCACGGCACCTGGCTGTGCGCTGGATGTGAAGACGGCCGCGGCCCCGGCGACCGGGCTGACCTATCATCACCAGATCGAGCGCATTCTGCAGACGCATTGCGTTGAGTGCCACCGCCGCGATGGCGTGGGGCCGTTCAGCCTGGAAACTTACGAGGACGTGGTCGAGAACGCCGGCATGATTCGCCGTCAGGTGGAGCGCGGTGTCATGCCGCCCTGGTTTGCCGCGCCACCGGCGCACGGCGGGGCCACGCCGTGGAGCAATGACGCCGCGCTGCCGGAGCGCGACAAGGCGGAGTTGCTCGCCTGGCTGGCCGGCGACCGCCCGCGCGGCGATCCCGCCGACGCCCCGATGCCGCGCCGCTATCCCGCCGAGTGGCAACTGGGTTCGCCGGATGCCATCGTGCAGCTCTCGGCACCGATCGCCATCAAGGCCGAGGGCACGATGCCCTACCAGTTTGTCACCGTGACGACGGACTTTCCCGAGGATCGCTGGGTGCGCGCCTACGAGATCCTGCCGACCGACCGCAGCGTCGTGCATCACGTCATTGTGCAGGTGCATGCGAAGGGCGCCCGGGTGCGCGACCGCGGCGAGGGTTCGGAGGGATATTGGGCCGCCTACGTCCCTGGCAACACCCATCATGCCTACCCGTCCGGTTTTGCCAAGAAGCTGCCGGCCGGCGCCACGGTCAGCTTCCAGATTCATTACACGCCGAACGGCCGTGCCACACGCGACCAGCTGCGGCTCGGCCTGCACTTCGCCAAGGAGCCGCCGCGCTACGTGGTTCACACGGCGGCGGTCGCACACGCCCGGTTGAACATTCCGCCGCATGCGGCCCGGCATGTCGAGGTCAAGGAGCAGACCGTGCCCTTCCCGATGAACGTGACGGGGCTGATGGCGCACATGCACGTGCGCGGCCGGGCCTTCAAGTTTGAGGTGCTGCCACCCGGCGGTGGTGAACCGGAGGTGCTGCTCGACATCCCGCGGTACGACTTCAACTGGCAGCTGCGCTACGATTACGCGCAGCCGAAATTCCTGCCCGCCGGCAGTCGCGTGCGCCTGACCGCGGTGTTTGACAACAGCGCCGGCAACTCCGCGAATCCCGACCCGGACAAGACCGTGCGCTGGGGGCCGCAGACCCACGATGAGATGATGATCGGTTACTTCGAGTACTTTACACCACGCAAGGACGAAGTGGCGATGGAGTGACGGGGTTTGCCCTCACTGCATCACCGCGCGCGGGGTGTCGTCGCCAAAGACGAAGGCCCTCACGCTGGCAAAACGCGGTGCCTGCAGCTGGGGATCGGCATCGAGGGCCTTTTCCGCCAGCCGACGCGCCAGCCTGACCAGGCGGGTGTCGGCGAGCATCTCGGCGAACTGCAGCGGCGCCTGGCCGCTTTGGGCGCGGCCGAGCAGGTCGCCCGGTCCGCGCCGGCGCAGATCCTCCTCGGAGATGCGGAAGCCGTCGTCGGTCTGTTCCAGGATGGCCAGTCGCTCCTTGGCTTCGTCGTCGCCATCCTTGACGAAGAGGACGCAGTAGGAGGCGTGCGGGCCGCGGCCGACGCGGCCGCGCAGCTGGTGCAGTTGGGCGAGGCCGAAGCGCTCGGCGTGATGGATGAACATGACGCTGGCGTTGGGCACATCGACGCCGACCTCGATGACGGTCGTCGAGACGAGCACCTCGATGCGGCCGGCGCGGAACTCGCGCATGACCTGCTCCTTTTCCTCGGCGCTCATGCGGCCGTGCAGCAGGCCGGTCTGAAAATGCGGCAGCCGTTTGGCCCAGTCGGCGCAGCCCTTCGTCACCGCGGTGACGTCGAGCTTTTCCGATTCCTCGATGAGCGGGTAGACGAGGTAGGCCTGACGGCCCTGCTCCAGCTGCTCGAGCAGGAACTTGGCCGCCTCGTCCTGCTTCGCCGCCGGCCGCACGCGGGTGACGACCTTGCCGCGGGCGCGCGGCCGCTCGTCGATCGTCGAGACGTCGAGGTCGCCGTAGATCGTCAGTGTCAGCGTGCGCGGGATGGGCGTGGCGGTCATCACCAGCACATCGGGCGAGTGGCCCTTTTGAATCAGGCGCGCGCGCTGGGCGACGCCGAACTTGTGCTGCTCGTCGATCACCACCAGGCCGAGGTTGTGCAGCAGGGCCTCGTCGTGCAGCAGGGCGTGTGTGCCGATGACGACATCGGCGCGGCGGTCGGTGAAGAAGCCGCCGCCGTCGTCGGAGCGCGCGGCGGTGCGCAGGGCGACGCCCAGGCCGAGCGGCTCCAGCCAGCTTTGGGCGGTGCGGAAGTGCTGTTCGGCAAGGATCTGCGTGGGAGCCATGAGGGCGGCCTGTCGGCCGTTCTCGACCGCTCCTAGCATGGCGGCGATTGCCACCACGGTTTTGCCACTGCCGACGTCGCCGTGCAGCAGGCGGTTCATCGGTGCGGGCGAGGCCATGTCGCGCCGGATTTCCTGCAGGCAGCGCTGCTGGGCACCCGTGAGCGGGAAGGGCAGGGC
Source organism: Prosthecobacter sp. (assembly GCA_044345215.1). Classification (GTDB taxonomy): domain Bacteria; phylum Verrucomicrobiota; class Verrucomicrobiia; order Verrucomicrobiales; family Verrucomicrobiaceae; genus Prosthecobacter. Next base: position 27,912 of record JBIJBO010000002.1, read on the forward strand.
CGCCTCGAAGCGCGCCGCCAGCTCGTCGGCCGGCTGGGCGTGGCCACCCGAGGCGGTGAGCGCGCGCCGGCGCCGCACGACGCGGAGTTGGTAGCCGTAGAATTCCTCGAGGGCAAGGTAGCGGCGCGCGGTGACGAGTGCCTCGGGGCTGCCGGCAAAATGGACGTCACGCAGGGCGCGCGCGCGGTTCCAGCCGGCGAACTCGCTGTCCGCCCGCGGAGCTGGCAGCAGGTCGGGGGTGAAGTCCGGTCTGAGCGACTGGAACACGTGCCAGGCCGCGGTGCGCAGGGCCTTTTGGGTGATGCCGGCGCGCAGGCGGTAGACCGGCGTCAGGCGACCGGTGTGGATGCCCGGCTCGTCCTCGCCACCGAGCACCTCGTAGTCCGGATGATCCATCGACAGGCGGCCCTTGAATTCCTTGATGCGGCCGAAGACGGCGAGTTCCTGGCCCTCGGCGATGACGCGGCTGAGAAAGGCCATGTTCCACCAGCGCAGGGTCAGTTGCGCGCCAAGGGCGCCACCGGCCAGGGGTTCCACCTGCGCCTCAAAGAGCCCGGCACCGCGTCGGCGACCGAAGAAGCGGCTGCCCGCCTTGAGCACGCGCACCTGATGGCAGACCGGCTCCAGGCCGGGCTGGAAGATCGCGGCCCCGGCCTGGCGACGGTCCTCATGGCGGAAGGGCAGCCATTCGACGATCTCGGCGACGCGTTCCATGCCCTCCTTGGCGAGTGACTTCCGCACGCGCGCCGGCAGGCCGGGCACGGCATCGAGCGGGGCGTCCAGGGAGAGGGGCATGGGGCGGAAAAACTTTCCAGAAGCCTTCTCTTCCGGTATCTTTGGCCAGCCTTCAACGTCTTCTCCGCATGAGCACCGGTCTTTTTCAGGATCCTGTCTTCGCCAACCACGACACCGGACACGGTCATCCCGAGAGTCCCGCGCGCCACGCCGCCGTCACGCGCGCGCTGGCCGAGGCCGGATTGACCGGGCGCCTGCCGGCATTGCCGTCACGGCCGGCCGAATGGGCGGAACTCGAGCGCTGCCATCCGCGTCGCTACCTCGAACTCGTGCGCCGCGAGACCGCCACCGGCCACGGCACGCTGAGCACGGGCGACACCCAGTTCGGTCCGCGCTCTCTGGAAGCCGCATTGCAGGCGGTTGGCGGCGTGCTGGGGGCGGTCGACGCGGTCATGACCGGCCAGCACCGGCGCGCCTTCTGCGCCGTGCGTCCGCCCGGGCACCACGCCCGCGCGGAGCAGGGCATGGGGTTCTGCTTTTTCAACAACGTCGCGCTCGGCGCCCGGCATGCACAGCAACGGCACGGCGCGGAGAAGGTGGCCATCATCGACTGGGACGTGCATCACGGCAACGGCACGCAGGACCTCTTTTATGAAGATGGCAGTGTGCTGTTTTTCAGCACCCATCAGTCGCCCTGGTATCCCTTCACCGGCGATGCCGCCGAGACCGGCGAGGGCAGGGGCCGTGGCACCACCTTCAACTGCCCGCTGGCTGCTGGCGCCGGACTGGTCGAGGTGGGGGCGGCCTTCGAGGAGCGCCTGCTGCCTGCGCTGGAGGCCTTCAAGCCCGATCTCATCCTGATCTCGGCCGGGTTTGATTCGCGCGAAAACGATCCGCTCGGCCGGTTCCGGCTCACCGATGCGGATTTTGTCCAACTCACCCGCCTGTTGAAGCAGGCAGCCGACCGCTGGTGCGAGGGGCGGCTGGTTTCCGTGCTCGAGGGCGGCTACCACCTGGACGGGCTTGCCCGGGCGGTGAAGGCTCACGTCGGCGAGCTTGCCGTGGCGGACTGAGGCGGTGCGATCGCTGCGCGCAAGATTCGGGGGCGACAACACAAGGTCGGCGGAGATTCCGGCAGGAGATGATTTATCGTGCCGCCGCGGTTCATGAACACGCCGACCCTGACGACGCTTTCCACCATCAATGCCGATGGTTCGCGACAGTTTGTGCATCCGGCGGATGTCCAGGGCCGCTTCACGCGCTGGCGCCGCGGGTCGGCCCTCCTGCTGCTGGTGATCTACGTTGCGCTGCCCTGGATTCCGGTCAACGGTTTCCCGGCCGTCTTCCTCGACGTGCAGACGCGGCGATTCCACTTCTTCGGTCTCACCCTCGCCGCCCAGGATCTTTGGGTGGGGTTTTTCCTCATCACCGGGTTGGCCTTCGCCCTGTTTTTTGTCACCTCGCTGTTTGGTCGCGTCTGGTGCGGCTGGACCTGTCCGTACACGGTGTTCCTGGAGCATGTCTACCGGCGCATCGAGCGCTGGATTGACGGCGATGCCGCGGCTCGGCGGCGTTTGGAGAAGGCGCCGTGGACAGGGGGCAAGATCGCCCGTCGCGTTTTCAAGCAGGCGATCTTCCTGCTGGTTTCGGCGCTGATTGCCCACGTCTTCCTGAGCTACTTTGTCTCCATTCGCGGGCTCTACGACATGATGCAGCGCTCGCCGCAGGAGCATGCCCTGGCCTTTGGCGTTGTCGTCTTTCTGACCTGCAGCCTGTATTTTTCGTTCAGCTGGTTCCGCGAGCAGTTCTGCATCATCCTCTGTCCCTATGGACGCCTGCAGTCGGCGCTGACCGACGACCACTCCGTGGTCATCGGTTACGACAAGCAGCGGGGCGAGCCGCGCGGCAAGGCCGGCACGACCTCGGGTGCCTGTGTCGACTGTCGCCGCTGTGTCCAGGTTTGTCCGACCGGCATTGACATCCGCAACGGGCTGCAGCTTGAATGCATCGGCTGTGCCGCCTGCGTCGATGCCTGCGATGACATCATGCTCAAGCTCAAGCGGCCGACCGGGCTGGTGCGCTATGATTCGCACGCCGGGTTGCACGGCGGTCGCACCAAGCTGGTGCGGGCGCGCACGGTCTTTTATTCGGCCATCCTGCTTGCCGGCGCGGTGGCCTTCCTGTTCGCCGCCTCGCGCATCGAGCCATTGCGCGCGAGTGTGGTGCGCATGGTCGGCTCGCCCTACTACGTGGCCGACGGCGTGGTGCGCAACCAGTTCCTGGTGCGCGTCATCAACAAGCGCAATGAACCCTCGACCTACCGGTTGGAGCTGACGGGTGCCGCGCCTCCGGGGCTGCAGGTCACCGGTGCCGAGGAGGCGTTGCGCCTGGAGGCGATGGGCGAGGAACAGAAAACACTCGTGCTGTCCCTGCCCGAAGCCGGCTTCAGCGGCCCGTTCAAGCTGCAGGTCAAGGTCACCGAAACCGCCAGCGGCGCCAGCATGACGACGCGTGTCATGGAGTTCCTCGGTCCCGACCCCCGCCTCAAATCCGATGTTCCGCTCAATCCGCGAGATTTTGTCCAGTAAGCCCTGGTTGTGGGTCGTGCTGCTTGTCGCGGTCTTCCTGACCGCGTGGTTCTGTTTCATCCGCATCGCCCTCGCCAACCAGCCGCCGACGGTGCCGCTGGAAATCCTGCCTGCCACCGTCCGATGATGCCGATCGACACCAGTGCCGCCGCCTTTCTCGCGGGTCTGGTCACCAGCGTGCACTGCGTCGGCATGTGCGGGCCGCTGTCCTGTTCCTGGGCGGTCAGTGCCTCGCCCGGTTCAGCGGTGTTCTTCCGTGACACGGGGCTTTATCATGCGGGCCGGCTGCTGGCCTATGGTTTGGTGGGCGCGCTCGCCGGTGCGGTCGGCGTCGTGCCCCTGGGCTTTTTCCAGCACGGCGCCGGGCTCGTGCTGCCCTGGCTCATGGTGCTGGCCTTCGCCCTCGTCGGACTGGGTCTTGATCAGCGCCTGCCCAAGCCGGGTTTTCTGGCGCGGCCGCTGCGCCGGCTGCAGACCGCGGCGTTTCGCTTGAAGAGCGGCCCGCGCTCCGGCCTGCTCGGTCTGGCGACGCCGCTTCTTCCCTGCGGGCCACTCTACCTGATTTTTGGTTTGGCGCTGGCCAACGGCTCGGCGCTCAAGGGCGCGGGCTTCACGGTGGCCTTCGGCCTCGGCACGCTGCCGTTGCTTTGGCTGGCGCAGACCGGCCTGCACCGTCTGGGGGGCTTCCTGTCGCCCGCCGCCCTTGGCCGCCTCCAGCGCGGACTTGCCCTTGGCACGGCCCTGCTGCTGGCCTGGCGACTGCGCGGCACCCTCGAATTCAGTGCCGCGACGCTGCCGAGTTGCTGCCACTGAAGGGGGCTGGCGCGGTTGTGCGGAGCGGAGAGCCTGGTGCAGGCAGGACTGGGATCCGAACACCGCCCCTTCCCCGCAGCTTGCCGGCCCTCTGCCGGCACTGGCCCTCGAGGCCAGCCGGCGGTCTCCTTCCGGTCTTTTTTCATGGCCGGCACACCCAACACAACGTCGGCGACGTTAAGCGGTTGAACTCCACCATGGGACCCGTTGCCGACATCTGGAAGCACTGCTTTGAAAGCATCGCGCCGCGGCTGCTGCTCTACGCCTGCCAGCTCTGCCTGTCGCGGGCCGATGCAGAGGACGTCGTGCAGATGGCCTTCGTGCGCTGGTGGCGGCGGTTCCCCGACGGCGACGAGCGGCACGTTCCGCTTCTGTATGCCGCAGTGCGGACGATAGCGTTGGACCAGCGCCGCAGCAGGCAGCGCCGCATTGCCCGCGAGGTCGCCTCGGAGGTGGCGCTGCCACAGGGGGACGCCGCCGTCTTTGATCCAGCCCCGGAGCAGCGCGAAACCGCGGCCATCGTCCAGCAGGCACTGGAGGAACTGCCCGAGTCGCAGCGCGAGGTGGTGACTCTCAAACTCTGGGGTGGCCTGACCTTCGCGCAGATCGCCGAGACCACGGGCGAGTCGATCAACACCGTCTCCAGTCGCTACCGCTACGCCCTGCAGGCGTTGGAAAAGCGCCTCGCGCCACGTCGCGAGGAGCTGGTGCTCGAGCCTTCGCCCCCCATCCTGATGGCCTTTCCCCAACCCGCCAGTCCCCTGCCATGAACGATCTTGAATCCTTGCTCTCCGGTCTGGCGCCACGCGGCCCGTCGCAGGCGCTCCATGAACGTGTCGCACACGATCTGGATCTCGACCGCCAATGGCTGCGTGAACGGTATCGACCGCGCCACTGGTTGACGCCGCTGGGATGGGCCACCCTGGGTGCGGCGGCCGCCTTGGCGCTGAGCTCCGCGCTGACGCCCGCGACCGGCCCGGTTAGCGTGGCAGCGTCCACGACGTTGGTGCCTGCCGGCACCATCCGCGAGGTGGTTCACACGGAGGATGAAGGCGTCGCTTTCAATGAAGCCGAGCAAAGCCACGAGCAGCGGCTGCGGCTCTACTCGGTCGAGCGCCAGGACTGGATCGACCCGCGCGACGGTGCCCGCATCACGGTCGAGCGTCCCCGCGAGGAGCATCTCGTCCTGCCGGTGTCCTATCAGTGACCTTTGGGCGGTCCGCTCGCCCTGTCCCCACCCCTATGCCGAAGCCCACCATGAAACCCACCCAACTGCTGCTGGCCCTCTGCGGTCTGCTTGCCACCCCGGCGGCTCTCGTTGCCCAAAACGAACCTCCGCGTCCCGATCAACCGCCGCCTCCCGGCCGTTCGCTTCCCGCGGAAGCCCGCCGCGAGGCGCCGGTGCCGCCGAAGCGCGAGCCGGGTCGCCCGGAGCGCGCTGAACCGGGCCCGCGTCCGGAAGCCCGCCGCGAGGCGCCGGTGCCACCCAAGGACGAGCACCGTTCGCATGCGCGTGATGGCGACGCCCATGCGCAGGGTCGCGCCACGGAGATGCGTCCCGTCAGCTATCTTGGCGTGCTCACCGCACCCGTCAGCCCGGAGGTGCGTGCCCATCTGGGTTTGAGGGAAGGCTTTGGCCTGCGGATCGTCGAAGTCCAGCGCGGCAGTCCGGCCCAGGCGGCCGGCTTGAAGGAAAACGACATTCTCATTCGCTTCGAGGATCAGCGCCTGGCCAGCATGGAGCAACTGCAGGCCCTGGTGCGCGAGTGCCACAAGGGGGAGAGGGTCAACCTGCTGCTGATCTCCGCCGGCAAGGAGGCGATGGTCTCGGTCGAGGTGGGCGAGGTCCGCGTCCCGCTCCATCCTGAGCCGCAGGGGCCGCGTTTCATGCCTCCGCCGGATCTGCAGCGTCCTCCGGGGGCGCATTTCGGTGAGATGCGCGAGGCCTGGGAGCGGCATCGCCGCGCGCTGCAGGAGTGGCAGGAAGGCCTGCGCCATGGCGGACGCGGTGACATGCCGCCGGCGGCCCCGCGCGGCCGCGCTCCTGCAGATCAGGGCGCGGGAGAATCGCGCCGTGGCGAGGGCGCGTCGGTGTCGACGGTGACCCGCAGCGACGACAGCGGCATTTACACCCTCAAGCGCGAGGGCGATCGCGTTGTCTTCAGCGTTCAGCCCAAGGACGGCGAGGCGCGCAGCTGGAATCTTCCCCAGGAGCATGACCGCATTCCTGAACCGCTGCGCGACAAACTCCGCCAGTTGGAAGAGATTCGCGGCGATCGAGCGGAAGGCCGCAATCGCTCGCCCGCGGAGAGCCGCAATCCGGAAAAAGATCCGCGCGACCGGCGTTGATTTTTGCGTCAACCCAGCAACCAAGGGGCAGGGGCGTGTGTGTCGGGAGCCGCACGCCTCTGCCCTCCATCTTGGGAGGCATGACGACGCCGCCGGCCGGGTGAGGGCAGCTCACCAGCCAAACTTTTTGATCACGGCCTTCTTGCGCAGGCCCTCCATCCATTTGTCGATGATGGCCTTGGACTTTTCCGAGGAGATGGCCCGTTCGATTTCCTCGCGAATTTCCGCCAGCGGCTTGGCCGTTCCCGGCCGGATGTCATCGCAGGCGATGATGATGAAGGCGGCTTCGTCGTCGAGGACGGGGCTGATGCTGCCGGGCTTCATGCCGAATGCCACGTTGGCGATGGAGGCCTTGAGCTGGTCGCGGTTCATCCAGTCCCAGGCACCGCCGTCTTCGGACCTGCTGTCCTGGGAGTAGGTCTTGGCCATGTTGGCGAAATCCGCGCCGCCCGTGAGGCGGGTGCGAATCTCGTCGGCCAGCTTGCGTTGGCTTTCGAGGGTGGTGCCCGCCTCGCCGCCAAACTTGGGCAGGGTGATCGTGCGAATTTTGACTGAACCGCCGCTGCGCCAGGTGTCGATGTTTTTTTTGTAGAAGTCCTCGACTTCCTTCGGGGTCGCCGGCGGTTGTTCGGCGGCCTGCTTGCCGCGCATGGCCTGAACGATCATCATCTTCTCGCGCATTTCGCGGAACTTTTTCAGGGTCATGCCTGTGGAGGTCAGCTCGCGGATGAAAGCGTCGCGGTCCCCCTTGAAACTCTCGCGGATGATGCCGTTGATGTCATCATCCACCCACTGGGCCTTGATGCTGGCGCCGAGCCGCTTGAATTCGGCGAGCACAAGTTCGCGGTCCACCAGGCTGTCGAGGGCGGTGGCGCGCAACTTGACCAGTTCGTCCTTGAGCTTGTCGGGTTCGTTCTGGAGCTGGAAACGCAGGATCTGTTCCTGGGCGTTGACCGCGTCGCGCACCTCCGACTTCATGACCGGGTTGCCATTGACCACGGCCGCGATGCCGTTGCTGTAGGTTTGTGCAACGACGCTGCCGGTCAGGGCTAGGGCGGCGACGAGGGAAAAGAGGAGGCGGAGATTCATGTTCCTGTGCCCAACGCTTAACCAGCATTTGCGGGGCAGGCAAGGCCAAACCCGGTGGCGCAAGCCGCGAAAACAGCCGGCCGCAGCATGTCCGTGCCCTCGATGCCCGCCGCTGCTGTGGTCAGGCCGCCCGGCCGAAGGCGCTGACCTCGTTTTTGTTGGCGCACAGTCGTGTCAGGCGGAAGTCCGCGCAACGCGCCGGTGCCCGCGCCTTGAGGAGCTCGAGCAGGCCATACTCGTCGCCTCCCTTGAACTTGATCGTGACCAGGAAACGGCGCATGAGGCCGGTCTCGAGCCAGTCGAACAGCAGGTCGATGCTGCGCTGTGGGGAGGCAATGATGTCACAGAGAAGCCAGTCGACCTGTTTCGCGGGACGGAACTTGAAGGCGTCACCCTGATGAAACTGCAGGCGAGGATGGCGCATGAGATCTTCGCGCAGGGGGCTGCGATCCACAGCAGTGACGCGGGCTCCGCGCTGCAGGGCAACGTAGCTCCAGCTGCCAGGTGAAGCACCAAGGTCGACACAGCTCTGACCTGCCTGAAGGCGCTCGCCGAGGCGCAGTTCGGCTTCGATGACCTTGGCGAAGGCCCGGCTCGGAGCCTGCTTGTCGATCGCCGGAGGGATGTCGCCGGCGGTGAAGGTGGAGATCAGCGCGCGCCGCTCATGGGGCTGGGGAGCGGCACAGACGGAGACCAGGCCCGCGTCGGGGGCGGTGAGAACGGCCTGGACCAGGGAGGTGGCCGGTGTGAAGGGGGACGTGCTGTCCTCCAGCGAACGCAGCAGCGTGCGCCGGCGCTTTCTCAGGCGCTCGGTCAAGGCGGCCCGGATCAGGGCGCAGCGGTGGCTGCCGGCTCGACCCACGCCGTAGGCCGGCCAGAGGTGCAGGCGCCACGGCTGGTGATCGGGCAGGGCGAGCAGAAGCGGCTCAAGCAAAGCATCCGCCCACGCATTCACCGAGGCGGCCTGGATGGCGTGGCAGTCGGGCAGGGTCTGGCGGGCGAAGGCGGCAAAGGCCGGCAGGGGGGCGCAGCTCAGCCAGGGTGAGGTGCCGGCCGCCACACCGAGTTCCTGCGCCAGCGGTTCGATCAGCTCCGGGTCGGCCAGGAGGGTGTGCATGGAGTCGGAATACGGGGGCTCCTCAGGCGAGAAGCGGCAGCAGGGTTTCCAGTTCGGGCAGTTCGGCACAGACGACGGCGAGGTTGCGAACGCCGGCGGGAATGTGCTGCTCAAAGTGGGGCTTGCCCTGATTCCGGCTCAGATTGGCGTAGGCGCCCAGAGCCTGCATCAGACGCTGGGCGGCGCATTGCAGCACCACGACGCGCAACTCGTCCAGGGGCAGTCCGCGCAGGCTGGCATAGAACTCCAGAAGCTGGTCGCGCTCGTTGCGGCTGAGGGTCACATACGGATCAAAGAGCAGCGAGGCGAGGTCATACTCGGCCAGCCCGGGGCGCAGGCCCTGGTAGTCGACCAGCCAGGCCGCGTTATCGCGGAGCAGGATGTTCTGACTCTGGAAATCCCGGTGCACGAGGCAGCGCGGTCGTTCGGCGAGGCAGCGGCGCAGGCTGGCAAGCGCCGCGTGGGCCGCTGCGTGGTCGGCACCTGCCGTTTCACGTCCCAGATGTCCGCGCACGAAGTGCTCCAGGAAGTAGTTCTGTTCCCACGCGTAAAGATCCTCGTCGAACTCGGGTTCCATGGCGGTCACCTCCTCGGGGGCGAGCTGCCCGGCTGCGACGGCATGAATCTTGGCAGCCTCGCGCAGGGCTGCCTGATAGAGCGGGCGACGCTGGTCCCAGGGATCGTCGCGGTGCGCATGCAGGTCGTCCTGTCCGAGGTCTTCCAGCCAAACGAAGAGCCGCTGCTCATCGACGCCCAGGATGGCCGGCACGCGCACTCCCAAGGCAGACAGCCGACGCGTGGCGGGCACAAATTTGGGATTGTCGCGCCGTGCCAGGGTGTAGATCATCAGGATCATCGGCGGCTGCCCGGCGTCTGCCCAGCGGAAGCGGTAGTAATGGCGGTCGGAGCCCCCCTTGAGGATGGGCTCAACCTCGCAGGCGCAGTCCTGCATCGCGGGAAAGCGCTGGCGCGTCAGGATGAGCAGGGCCTCGTGTTCGGGTGGCATCAAGGGCGATGTAGCGTCGTCCCGCGGCTCCCGCAACCGCGAGCTGCATGGCCGGGCTGTGGGAAAAAACATCGGAATCTGCCAGAAAGCCATCGTTCATGCCGCTTGTTAAGCTTGCAACCCATTCCGCCATGCGCCCGACCTTCCTGATCCTGCTCGCCGCCTGTCTTCCTGCCCTCGCCGATTGGCCCGAATTCCGCGGTCCCGGTCGCCAGGGGCACAGCGAGGCGGCTGAACTGCCGGTGGAGTGGAATCCGGCGTCGCAACGCGGCATCCGCTGGAAGGTGCCGGTGGCCGGCGTCGGCTGGTCCTCTCCGGTGGTTGCCGGGGGACGCATTTATCTGACCACCGCCGTGCCTGAAGGCGGCATCGACAAGCCTGGGGCAGCACGCAGCCTGCGCGCACTCTGCCTGGAGGCGGCCGACGGTCGGCTGGTTTGGGACCGCGAAGTTTTCCTGCAGGCGCCGGATGCGCCGGCGGTGCACAAGAAGAACAGTCATGCCAGTCCGACCCCGGTGTTTCAGGCGGGCCGGCTGTATGTGCATTTTGGTCATCAGGGCAGTGCCTGCCTGGAGGCGGCCGACGGCAAGGTGGTCTGGAGCACGCGCGAGTTTGCCTATGCCCCGGTGCACGGCAACGGCGGCAGTCCGGTGCTCGAGGGCGGGCTGTTCATCTTCAACGCGGACGCTGCGGAAAAGCCGGCGGTGATCGCGCTCGACCAGGCCACCGGGCAGCTTTGCTGGCGCTTTGAGCGGGTCAGCGACGCCAAGAACAAATTCTCCTTCTGCACGCCGCTGGTCATCCAGGTCAACGGCGCCCGCCAGCTCATCAGCGCCGGCAGTGGCGTCGTCAACGCCCTTGATCCCGCCACCGGCCGCGAGATCTGGAAGGTGCGCTACGGGGATGGTTACTCGGTCGTGCCGCGACCGGTCTTTGCCCACGGACTGCTCTACTTGGGCACCGGCTACAACAAGCCCATTGCCCTGGCCATTCGCGTTGATGGCGCCGGCGATGTCACCGGCAGCCACATTGCCTGGCAGATCGACAAGTTTGTGCCGCACAATCCGAGCATGATCGTGGTTGGCGAGGAGCTGTACTTTGTCGCCGACAACGGGGTGCTTACCTGCGCCGATGCAAAGACCGGGCAGGTGCATTATCAGGAGCGCTGCACGGGGCCGATCAGCGCCTCGATTCTGCATGCCGGCGGCCGGCTCTACCTGCAGGATGAAAAGGGCCTCGGGGTCGTGGCCCAGTCCGGCAAGAGCTTTCGTGTCCTCTTCAAGAACGACCTTGGCGAGCGTTCGCTCGCCTCGCACGCCGTGGTCGACCAAGACCTGCTGATTCGGACCGAGAACCATCTCTGGCGGATCGGTCGGTGACGATCGCCAGGGTGCGTTGCCCGCCTTGTCGGCAAAGATCCCTGCCGCCGTGAGGCAGGGGCTTGGTCCATTGCGGATGTTGTCTGCCTGCGTGCCCGGGATCAGCCGTTTTGGGCGAGGAGTTCCTTCGCCGCCTGTTCGATGGCGGGCAGCAGGTGAGAGGGCAGTTCGGTGAGAAGCGGCAGGACGGGGCCGGTCTGGGCGACGCCAGCCAGTGCGACGGCATGGTGCAGCACGAGGATGGGGCTGTGGGCGTTGCGAAGGTCTTCCAGCGGGCGGAAGATTTCGCGCAGGGCCTCGGCCTTGGCAAAGTCGCCGGCGTGGATGGCGTGCAGAAGGTTGGTGCTCGGCTGTGGAGCCACGCAGACGCAGCCGGCGGTGAAGCCGGCGAGGCCGAAGTCGCGCAGGTGAATGATGGCTGGCTGTTCGCCGATGCCCGAGACGATGACCTCGGGATTCACGAGGGTGATGAGCTTGCTCAGGTAGGCATCCCGGGACGGGTCTTCCTTGACGACAGCATACTTGATCCAGGAAATGAGGCCGTCGTTGACCAGGGAAGCCGCAAGTTCCGGGGTGATGTAGGCTTCGTCCTTGATGTAAAGCACGGCCTCCAGGCCGGATTTTTCCACCCAGTGGCGGATCCCGGTGGCCACGCCCTCCGGCTTGGCCGGGAACAGGGTCGGCAGCAGCATGGCGGTCGGGAACCCCTGGTCGCGCAGCATGCTGGCCTGGTCCATGGCGGTGCCGTACATCGGACCAACGCTGGGCACCATCCACATGTCTTCCGGTGCCAGCTCGCGCAGCATTTGCAGAAGGGCGGGGTATTCGGAGGGGGCGATGTGGTAGAGGTTGGCGTTGCCGCCGTAAAGGAGCGTGCGGATCCCGCCTGCATGCAGATGGCGGATCAGCTTGCCGTTTTCCTCGCGGTTGAGGCTGAGATCAGCACTGCGGCAGAGCGGCGGAACAGCGATGACGGAGCTGCGGAGGTCGGCAGAGGTGACGGGCGTGGTCTTCATGCGGGGCGCCACAGTCGGGGGAAGGACGGGGGAGGCAACTAAAATCCACGGCGGAATGCAGTCTCTGTCAGCCGTCAACGGGGCTACGCGACACTGCCTGCAGACGGGCATGGCCTGATCCGGGAGCCGAGGGGGCCGCCCGTCAACGGATCGGGGAAAAATCGGTGGCCCGCAGGTAGACGCTGCGAACGCCTTCCGGCTGGGGCACCGTGAGTGAGCCACCGTTGGCCGCTTCCGAGGCACTTTTCGCGGCCATCCAGTCCGGGTCGGCACGGAACGCCTTGAAGGAGGCCAGTCCCGCCTCCTGACTGTCGTGTCCGAGCAGGTAGATCAACTGGATGCCGCCCCCCTTGTTGGTGTCGGTCGGGGTCCAGTAGCCGACGTGGCGCATGCCATGTTTGCTGAAAAGCGCCATCGTGTGATCGCGAAAGCGCGCGTGCAGGGCGTCGAGCTTGCCGGGCAGGGTGGTGTAGGTGCGCAGTTCGAAGACGCCCCCGGTCTTGCCAGTCTTGATGGGTGGGGAGTAGTCGGTGGCCGACAAGAAAACGGATTCCGGGGGGCGGGCGAGGATCTTGCCATTCGCCTCGCTGGCCCGGCGGGCCGCCTGCCAGTCGGGATCCTTGCCAAAGGCGGCAAACGATGCCTGGGCCGCCTCGCGGCTCTGATGGGCCAGCAGGTAGATGAGGGTTGTCTCGGCCCCGTCTTCCTGGGCCAGCGGCACCCAGTAGCCGATGTTTTCCATGCCGTGTTTCTCGAACAGGCGGCAGGTGTGCTCGCGGAAGCGCGTCAGGAGTGCATCGAGCTTGCCGGGATTCGTCACATAGGTGCGCAATTCGTAAACACGTTCGGCGACCGCGACGGGTGCGGTCAATCCCAACAGGGCGGTGGCGAGAAGCAGGCGGCGGATCATGGCCAATAGAGACGAAATTCGCACAGGAGTTGTTGCAAGCCGTCGCGGTGCAAGGGCCGCCCCGAATGCCGGCCGCAGAGCCAGTGTGGCGGGAAAACAAGCAGTGCTCATTAGTTCGAAAGTGGAAAAATAAGCAGGCGGATCGACACCTTCGGGGTGGGGTAAGCGCTCAATTATGGGAATCATAGTCAATATGAAGGCCATTGGCAGTCTGCGCAGTGCGGACTTTTTTTCTTGTCATACCACTGCCGTTGTCATCTCCTAACCAATTAAAGTTAAATCCCAAAAAGATGCAGACCCGATTTTTCTTCGCGTGCGGCTTTGCCCTTTCGACCTGCCTGATTCCCGCCCTGCTGCCGGCAGCGGCCCTCCACAAGCTGACGCCGCGCGAGTCCGTGCCGGTTGGCATGGAGATGCATTATGCCGGCACCTCTCTTGTGGAGGGGCAGGGGGTGCTCAATGGCGACTCCCTGATTCGGGATCACACCGCTGAGGCGCACCTCGTCGCGGGTTCAAGCCAGTTGATTTTCAAATTTTCCCGTCAGGCGGTTTTGAACCGTCTCTCCTTCATCAACGATGGCATGCAGGGGCAAGTGTGCCTGTTTGCCAGCCATGACGGTCGCGAGTGGACTGCGTTGAGCCGTGAGCGTTATATGCCCGCCGATCGCCAGGTCTCCGTCAACCCCGGTTGTGCCCAAGCCCGCTACGTAAAGCTCGAGTTTGATTCGCGCCAGGGCGGCACGATTCGTTGTCTGCGCCTTCAGGGTGGCGACAGTGACCTCGATTATCAGGTCGTTCAGGACAACGCCGGCGGACAGGTCAATTTTGCCTCAGGACTTGGCGGCGGTCGGATGGTTTACGCAAGTCCGGCCGGCAGTGGCAACGAACGCATGGTCGTCTATGATCTCGGGCAGCCGCGCCAGGTCGATGAATTTGCCTCGGTCCACAGCCGCCAGCCGGTCGCCCTGAAAGTGTATGCCCTTTCGGCACTTCCCGAGAAGGAAGACTGGCGCGGCCGTTTTCAGGCGGATCCGGCGCAGGTCGAGCGACCCGGACAACTGGTGGCGGAGGCCGAGGATGCATTTGGCAGCGGCCATGTCCGCATTCGCTTGAAAAAGCCGGTCACGACCCGCTACTTGGCCATGGCTTGGCAGAGCCAATCCGGGCTGGCGCATTTCAAAGCCTATGAAATTGCGGCAAGCGGCCCGGCCAAAGTCCGGCATGCGCCCCGCACGACACCCTCCCTGGCCAGCAACGAGCGCGAGCAGAATCGATCGGTGTCCGATGCGTCCGCCGGTGCTTCGGCCATGGTGCCAAGTCATCCCTTGAATCCGCCGACGCCGGCTCCCGGGTTTTCGATCGGCGCATACGGCTTTGGCGCCGGAGTGATGCAGGCGGGGGGTGGCGCACAGCCGGCCAAGTTCCGTCAGGGCAGCCTTCGTGCCATCAAGGCCCAGGAGGAGCCACCACCCGACGAGGAAATTCCGGAATTTGAAGGACCTGCCTTTGGCATTGAGTGGTGTCTGTCTCCGAGCGCCGCATGAGTTTCAGTCCCCGACGGTTCCTTTCGAACTTCCAACCTCCCTTGCACGTGAAATCCAGCATTTCCACATTTCTGATGGCAGCCTTGCTGCTTTTCAGCCTGAGTCAGGCCGCGAAGGCGCAGTCAAACCTGCCGGTGATTGAGCGCCAGCCTTACCGCATACTCTACAACACCGACCATGACCCCGTCGGGGAGTGGCCGCCGATCGGCATCAACCCACCTCGCGTGGATGCCAGTTCGCTGGTCAATCTCGGCTGTGCCATCGACCTGCGGATTGTTGCCACCGGCAACAACCTCACCTACCAGTGGAAGAAGTCGGGTGTCAACATTCCTGGAGCCACAAACTCACGGCTCTTTGTCAATGTCACGTCACTGCTCGATGCAGGACGTTATCAATGTGAGGTCAAAAACCTTTTTGGCGCAGTGCTCAGTTTGCCAGTGCGCATGGGGGTCGTGGATATTTCCCCCAGCGACAGAATCATCGCAGCCAGCGCTACGGCCAAGGTGACCCTTGCGACCTCGTTCAGATTTCCAACAACCAGCGGTGGTTTCAAATACCAGTGGTTCAAAATGCTGGGTGCGACGCCGGATCTCAACACAGATGTCATGCTGGCCAACGATCTCACCTACGGGGGAGCCGCCACGCCTTCCCTGGAGATCAAGGCGCCCTCAGTGGCGCCTGCGGGAAGTTATTATTGCCGGATCACCGCTTACAATACCTTCATGATCAGCGGGCTGCGCAATCTGGCCATCGTGCCGTCGCCTGAGCCCGCCATGGTGCAACAGGGTTCCCCGCTTCAGTTCTCGGTGACACCGACAGGGCCCGCTTCTGTCATCAACAACCTGTCATACCAGTGGAACAAGGCCGGTGTGGCCATTCCTGAAGCGACGGATTCCAGCTTCATCATTGGCACGGCTGAGATCGCGGATGCAGGCCTCTACTCGCTTACGGTCATTCACCCGACGCTTGGTTCGGTGACCACACCGTCGGTTGCCGCTTTTGTCGTGGATCCGCCGGTCAGTCGAGTCGCAGTGACCGGAGGCATGAGAGCCGTCCTTGCTGCCCCGCCTGCGCTCAACCGAGCCCAGACCTACCAGTGGTTTCGCGATGGCTCGCCTCTCGTCGACGGCGGTCGCATCACCAATGCAACTGCAGCCAGTTTGACGATTGCCCTCGCCCAAGCTGCCGATGCGGGCGAATACGAGTGCCGTGGCACGCTGTTTGGAGATACCGTGGTGGTTGCGCGTCCAGTCCTGATCGTCACGCCAGCGCCTCAATCCAAGGTGATCGCACTGGGCGAGACCCTGCAGCTGGAAGTACAGCCCGAGTATGGAGGTTCGAACTTTGTCGATCCGGCGCTCTTCGGCTTCCAGTGGGTCAAGGGCACGGGAACGACGGCCACAGTGCTTGCAGGTGAGACCAACTCGACACTGACGATTGCCAGCACCACAGCCGCTGACTTTGGACAATTCAACTGTCGAGTCAGCTACAACGGCAGCCCCCCACTGGCCACACCACCCGCCAACGTTGCAATTGTCAATACTGCTTTGCAGGTCGTCAACGTGAATGCCGGCAGGAGTGCCACGCTGAGTCCGCTCGTTTTTGCTCCCCGCGGACTCCTCTTCCAGTGGAATTTCCAGGGTGCTCCCCTGTTGAACAGCGCGAAACATGCGGGTGTCACCTCCAGCAGGCTTGCCGTGAACACGGCCAGCGTGGCCGATGCAGGGATCTACGAGTGCGAGATGAGCTTTGCCGGAGGCACAAGTGCAACGGCCCCAGTGCAGCTGGTCGTTTATTCGAGACCCGAGATCGTCAATCTGGAGTTTCCTCCTGCCATTGTCGGGGGTGTTTTCAATTACGCGATCACGGTCAGCAACGATCCACTCTATGCCGCGACCGGCTATGATGCCGCCTCGCTGCCCAGAGGACTGGTGATCAACAAAAGCACCGGTGTCATCAGCGGTATTCCGAGTGCTTCAGGAACCTTCAACATCCTCGTGAGCGCGAGGAATGCAGTCGGCACCACCACTCAGCCAGCCACGCTCACGGTGAGTTCCTTGCCGTCCCGATTTGTGGGGCGTTTTGTTGCCGCCCTGCCGCGAATGCCTGCGGGTGAGTTTGGAGCGCTTGGGGGACGCCTCGACATGACCATCGCCTCGACTGGCACGACTTCGGGCAGCTTGACAGTGGGAGGCACCAGGTTGGCCTTCAAGGGATCCATCGCCGTTGCCGGCACGGATCCCCTGACCGCGACGGCCACCGCCACGATCAATGTCGAACGAAGTGGTGGCAATTTGAGCCTCAGCTTCAACCTTCAGGACGACGACTATCTTTACGACGGACAGATCAGCGGTGCCGGCAACACCCTCAACTTCAGCGGTTGGCGTGCAGTTTACACGGTTGCACAACCTCCGAGCGCCCTTGCGGGGGTCTACAACATTGGACTCTTCCCTCAAGAGCCAGATGCGCCCGCGCTTCCCCATCCAGAGGGAACCGGCTACGCCACTCTCAGCATCAGCGGCAGTCCGACCTCCGATCTCGCGGCTGGAAACTACAGCATGGTGACCCTGCTGCCCGATGACACGGCCTTCACGACCGCGGCTTTTGTGGGACCTGCCGGTGAATTGCTTGCCTATGGCTATCTCTACGGCACGGCGGGCGGCGGTTCCGTTGTCAGCAGCGGCACCAGCCTCAACATCAATGCCTTGGCGGCTGGCAAGCCGGTGACGGGCAACCTTGACTGGTCTCGTCCGGCCACTGCCACTCGCCGCTACAAGGAAGGTTTTGGTCCTTTGACCCTCTCTGCCTCCGGAGGACTTTACACGGCTGGCCCTCGCCTGCTTGCGGCTGAATCTGCCGAACTGACCTTCGAAGGTGGCGGCATTGAACTTGCCGCGCTCAACCCGAATGCAGTCTTCACGATTGGCATGGGCACTGCGCTGCCCGTACGCACAGCTCCGAATGCTGCACTCACCGCCTTCAGGGCAGTTGCCCCGATCAGCGGGCTTTTCAACGGCAGCTTTGTGCTGGCAGATGACAACCCGACGACACCACTGGCGAACCCAACGGAATACCGGCGGACGGTTAACTTCAAGGGACTCGCCGTGCCGATCAATGGCACGCAGGTGGGTGTTGGATTCTTCATCCTGCCTCAGATACCAACTTCGAATCCGCTCACCACAACATCGAATTCGCCGGAACTCTCCGGCAGCGTGTTTTTCGATCCGGTGCTGAACTGATTTGATCCATTGAGGTTCTCGGCTCTGACACGGTGCGTTTTCGACCAGTGGCCGCGTGGCGACAGCACGGGATTTGCTTCAGGGCGCTTTTCCGGCTAGAACAGGGCAGTGACTACCACCGCAGAACGTGTGCCTCTCATTTCGCTCCTCGGGTTGACCCGTGAGGAGTTGGCAGAGCTTGTTGCGCAGGCGGGCCAGCCTGCCTTTCGCGCCGGCCAACTCGCCGAGTGGGTGTTTCAGCGACGGGCTCCCGACATCGCGTCGATGTCGAACCTGCCTGCCGCCCTGCGGACCTCGCTGGCCCAGCATTTTGCCACGCGAACGATGACCATCGCCGGTGTTACGGGTTCACGGGACACGACCCGCAAGTACCTGCTGCGCCTGCACGATGGACGCTATGTCGAAAC
Source organism: Prosthecobacter sp. (assembly GCA_044345215.1). Taxonomy (GTDB): domain Bacteria; phylum Verrucomicrobiota; class Verrucomicrobiia; order Verrucomicrobiales; family Verrucomicrobiaceae; genus Prosthecobacter. The sequence continues at coordinate 46,104 of JBIJBO010000002.1, forward strand.
CGTGCTGATTCCGGCCAATCCGGCCCTGAATGGCGGCCGGGCCGACCGTCGCACCCTGTGCGTCTCCAGCCAGGTGGGCTGCGCCTACGACTGCAAATTCTGCGCCAGCGGCCTGGCCGGCTTCACCCGCAACCTGAGTGTGGCCGAGATCGTCGAGCAGGTCGTCCAGGTCGAGCAGCACAGCGGTGAGCGCGTCGACAACCTGGTGTTCATGGGCATGGGCGAACCGCTGGCAAACTTCAGCAACGTCACCCGCGCCATCGAGATCCTGAATGCCCCCTGGGGGCTCGGCATCGGTGCCCGCCACATGACGGTCAGCACCAGCGGCCTGGCACCGCAGATCCGCAAGCTGGCCGATTTTCCGCTGCAGATTCGACTGGCCATCTCCCTGCACGGCGCCACCGATCCGGTGCGCGACCGCATCATGCCGGTCAACCGCAAGTATCCGCTGGCTGAACTCTTTGCCGCCCTCGAGCTCTGGCACCAGAAGCGCAAGCAGCATCTGACCTTCGAGTACATCCTGATTGAGGACGTCAATGACGACCTTGAGCAGGCGCGCGTGCTGGCCGGGCGGGCGCGCGCCCTGGAAGCCAAGGTCAATCTCATCCCCTACAACACGGTCGAGGGTCTGCCCTGGCGGCGGCCTGCAGTGGAGCGCCAGGAGGCCTTCCGCGACATCCTCCTGCGAGCCGGCGTCAAGGCCACCCTGCGCCTGGAAAAGGGGCACGACATCGCCGCCGCCTGCGGCCAGTTGCGCCTCAAGCAGGAGACGGCCGAGGGCATCATCGAGTCGCCCGTGCCCGAGCGCCGCATCACGATCGGTGCGGGGGCTTGACGGACGGTCCGGGATTTGCCCGTCCGCCACACCCTAGACCGCCTTCGGCCTCAACCGTCAGGCCCTCACTTCAATCCCGCTTCGGCCAGGCGCTCCTCCAGGTCGCTGGCCAGCAGGGCCTGGGTCATGGTTTCCAGCCGCCCCTCCATGACCCGGTCGAGGTCGTACAAGGTCAGGTCGATGCGGTGGTCGGTGACGCGGTTTTGCGGGTAATTGTAGGTGCGGATTTTTTCCTCGCGGCCGCCCGAGCCGATGAGACTGCGCCGGTGTGCGGAGTATTTTTCAGCCTCCTCCTGCTGCCGCCGTTCGAGCAGGCGCGAACGCAGGATGGTGAGGGCCTTCTCCTTGTTCTTGATCTGGCTGCGGCCGTCCTGGCAGCGCACGATCAGGCCGGTCGGCAGGTGCATGACCTGCACGGCGGAATCGGTCGTGTTGACGCCCTGTCCGCCGGCGCCGGAGGAGCGGCTGACCTCGATGCGCACTTCTTCCGGGCGCAGTTCCAGATCCACTTCGTCGGCCTCGGGCAGCACGGCCACGGTGGCGGCGGAGGTGTGGATGCGCCCCTGGGCCTCGGTGGCCGGCACGCGCTGGACGCGGTGCACGCCGCTTTCGTACTTGAGAACTCGGAAGACGTCCTCGCCGCTGATCTTCAGGACGATTTCCTTGTAGCCGCCGACGTCGGATGGACTCGCCTCCAGCGTTTCGACCCGCCAGCCGCGCGCTTCGGCGAAGCGTGTGTACAACCGCGCCAGATCGGCGGCGAACAGCGAGGCCTCGTCGCCGCCGGTGCCGGCGCGGATTTCGACCAAGGCGTCGCGGCCCTCCAGGGGGTCGGGCGGCAGGATGGCGAATTGCACAGCCTTCTCGAGTTCGGCGACCTGTGTTTCCAGAGTGGGCAGGTCCGCGCGCGCCAGTTCGGCCAGTTCGGCGTCCTCGCCGTGGGCGAGGTCGCGGCTGGCTGCGAGCTCGGCGACTTGGCGCTGGTAGGCGTCCCAGTTCTGCAGCAGGCTGCCGAGCTGGCGATGCTCGCGCGTGAGTTCACCGGCCTTTTTGGGGTCGTCGAAAAAGCCGGGCTGCCCCATCAGCTCCTCGAGCAGCAGGAAGCGCGCGCGCTTGGTTTCGATGATGGCACGGTAGTCCATGGATCTCGGGCAAAGAAAAACGGTGTCCGGCACAGGGCGCGGACACCGTCAAGGGGATGGGAGGCTGGCGCGCGATTAGGAGGCGCTGGCGTCGCTGAGCTTGGGTGTCGAGCGGCGGGCGCGGGTGCTGCCGTAGCGCTGGGCGAACTTGTCGACGCGGCCGGCGGTGTCGATGAAGCGCTGTTCACCGGTGAAGAAGGGGTGGCAGGCAGCGCAGATGCCGATGCGGAGATTCTGAACCGTCGAAATCGTCTGGTAGACCGCGCCGCAGGTGCAGGTGATGGTGGTTTCGTAAACCGTGGGGTGTCCTTGTTCTTTCATGGGCTTGGAGGTCACGGGTAGCCGGCGAGGGGCACATGCCACTTTCACCGGAGCGTGGGATGCGGAGTCTGGCACAGGAGCTCCGTCCGTCAACGATTTTCTCCCGACCCGAGGCGGTGCTGTGACGCCATCGCGCCACCCTTCCGGGCTGGCGATCGGGCGCGGAAGCTGTCAGACTCGGGGATGCCGGTTCCTCGTGCCCTCCACCCGTTGCTCGCCGGGCTGCTGCTGCTGGCCACCGGCTGTGGTGGGCTTGACCGGCTGCTCACGAACGCCGACCTTGAACGGCTGACGGGGGAAATTGCCGCCCTGGAAGCCCGGCTCGCCCGCCTGCCGGCGCTGCGGGTCGCGGCCCAGCCGCATCAGCGTCTCGGTTTTCACGGCCGCAGCGGTGATCCCGCCTGGATCGAGCTTGAGCTGGATCGCGAGGCCCCGCCCGATGAACTGGTGCTGTTCCCGGCGCGCACCGCCGATCCGGCCGGCGGCGACACCGCCAGCGGCTTTCCCTCCGCACTGCGCGTGCTCGGAGCCGGGGGGGGCGCGTCCTTGCGACTTCTGGCCGAATGGCGGCAGCCTGCGGACGATGCCGTGTTCGACCCGCCCTTCCTGCGCCTGCCGCTGTCTGCAGCACCCCTGCGGCGGCTGCGTTTGGAAGTGCCTGGCGGCCAGGCGCGTGGCCGCGGCCGTTTTTTTGCCTTGGGCGAGGTGGTCCTGCTTGCCGGTGGCATCAATCTCGCCCTGGGCGCGCCGGTGCGTGCCAGTGAGGGCCTTCTCAACCCGCCGCGTTGGCAGCCGGAGAACCTCACCGACGGCTTCCTGTGGTTCGGCAACCTGCAGGGCCTGAGTGCCGCGAGTGCCAACGGCTACCACAGCCGCATCGAGCTGTCGCCGCAGGCCGTGCCCAAATGGGTTGAGGTGGATCTCGGCGCGGAAGTCGCCGTCGACGAGGTGCGCCTGGTGCCGGCCCGGCCGGTCGATTACGCCGATGTCGCCGGGTTCGGTTTTCCAGCGCGCTATCGGGTCGAATTGCTGCAGGAAACCGGCCCCGGACTTCGCCTGCGTGCAACTCAGGACGATTCACCCAATCCCGGGGATGCGGCCGTTTGCCTGCCGGCAGGCGGGCAGGCGGCCAGGCGGGTAAGGGTCACTGCCGAACGGCTGTGGCAGCGCAGCCAAGACTACATCTTCGCCCTCGCCGAGCTGCAGGTTTGGGCGGGCGGCCGCAACCGGGCGCTGAGGGCGGAGGTCATCTGTTCCGATCAGGTCGACGCCAGATCCTGGTCGCCGCAGGCCCTGGTGGATGGCCATGACAGCCGCCGTGAATTGTTGTCCTGGACGGATTGGCTGGCGCAGACCAGCCAGCGCGAAACGCTCATCCGTTCACTGAGCCAGGCCCGTCAGCGACTCGGGGTGCTTGAGCACCAACGTCAGCGCGCCCTGGTGCATGGCTTGCTTCTCAGCGGAGGTCTGGTTTTGCTGATCACCGCGGCCCTGCTCGGTTGGATGCACCACCGTCAGAAAATCGCCCGCCAGCACTTGCGTGAGCGCCTGGCCCGCGACCTGCACGATGAGATTGGTTCCCAGCTCAGCCACCTGTCCCTGCTCGCCGGTCAGGGGGATGCTGCCGCCTTGCCCAAGATTGCCGCCGGCACCCGCGAGTTGCAGCAGGTCATGCGCGATCTGGTCTGGCTGCTGGCACCCGGCGGCGGCGATGCCCGTGACTTCACCGCCCGACTGCGGGCGACGGCCAGGAAGTGGCTTGAGCCGGCGGTGAACGAGGTGCAGGTCGAATTGAACGGACTGCCTCCCGAGGGTCAGTTGCCGCTCGACTGGGCGCGCGAGATTCTGCTGTTTGTTCGCGAGGCACTGACCAATGCCGCCCGTCACAGCCGGGCCCGGCGTGCCGCGGTTCGTCTGGAATGGCGAGCGGAGACCTTTGTCTGGGTGCTGGAGGACGACGGCATCGGGTTTGACGAACAGGCAGCCGATTTTGTCGCCGGTTGCGGTTTGGACAATCTCCGCCACCGGGCCGGCGTTTTACAGGGACAGGTCGTCATCACCTCCCGCCCCGGCAGTGGCACTCGCATCGAATTGATCTGTCCGCATCCCCATGAACCTCTGGCTCATTGAAGACCACCGTGCCTTGCGCGAATCGCTTGTGCTCGCCCTGCAACAAGCCCGGCCGGGCTGGAGCGTGCAAGCCTACGCCCGCGCCGGGGATGCGCTGAGCGCAGCGGCGGGTGGTGCGGCGGCCGATGTCCTCCTGCTCGATCTCGGCCTGCCCGGCCTTGGTGGCCTGGAGGCGCTGCCGTTGTTGAAATCCGCCCTGCCGGTTGCCGAGGTCGTGGTCTTCACGGTCTTCGACGATGCCGACAAAATCTATGCCGCCATTTGTGCCGGTGCCTCGGGCTACCTGCTCAAGTCGGAGCCGGTTGAGACCTTGGTGCGCGCGGTCGAGGAAGTCCGCGAGGGCGGTTCGCCCATGCACCCGCAGGTGGCACGCAAGGTTCTTGACCGGTTCAGCGGCCGGCGGCCGGCGCCGGAATCCATCCTGTCCGAACGCGAGCGCGGGGTGCTGCAGGCCATGGCCGATGGGCTGACAAAAAAGGAGATTGCCGCCCGGCTCGACCTGAGCGTGCACACGGTCGACAACTACCTCCGTCGCATTTATCGCAAGCTGCATGTCAACACCCTGCAGGGCGCGGTGGCGAAGGCGTTCAAGGACGGGCTTCTGTGACGTGATCCCGTGACAGGAAAATCCGCGCGCACTGCCGTATTCAAAATCATGATGCTTCGCACCGGTCTCCTTTTGCTGGCCGCCACCACCGCGGTCGCCGCGCCCGATTTTGAGCGCGAGGTGGCGCCCATCCTGGAGTCGCGCTGCATGGCCTGCCACGACGCGGCCCAGGCCGAGGGGGAGGTCCGCCTCGACACCCGCGAGGCGGTGCTTGAACATCTGGTGCCCGGCCGACCCGAGGCCAGCGCCCTCATCGACCAGGTCAGCGGCGCCAGGCCGGCCATGCCCAGGAAAGAAAAACCGCTGACCACCGCCCAAGTCGGGATTCTGCGCGCCTGGGTGCAGGCGGGCGCGCCCTGGCCGGAGACGCGGGTGCTTGCCGACAAACCCGCGCGTGACCTGAACTGGTGGAGTCTGCGGCAGATTCCAAGCCCGAAGTCGCCGAATCCCGAGGGCCATCCGGTTGATGCGTTCCTCGAGGCGAAGCTGGCCGGGCGAGGCCTGGCCCCGGGGCCCGAAGCCGATTCCGTGACTCTGGTGCGCCGGCTCACCTACGATCTCACCGGCCTGCCACCCGACCCGGCGGATCTGCCGGAGCCTTCGGTGCGGCTCACCGACGCGACCTGGGAGGCACTCGTTGACCGTCTGCTCGCCCGTCCGGCCTTTGGCGAGAAGTGGGGGCAGCACTGGCTCGATCTGGTCCGCTATGCCGAGACCCACGGCTATGACAAGGACAAGCCCAGGCTGAACGCCTGGCCCTACCGCGATTACGTCATCCGCAGCTTCAACAGCGACAAGCCCTACGACCGCTTTGTTCAGGAACAGATCGCCGGCGATGCGCTGTTTCCCGGGCAGCCCGACGGTGTGCTCGGCCTCGGATTTCTCGCCGCCGGTCCGTGGGATTTCATCGGCCACACCGAGGTCGGCGAGGGCAAGGTCGACGGCCGCATCGCCAAGCACCTGGATCGCGATGAAATGGTCTCCGCCGTCTTCAACGTCTTCACCAGCACCACGGTGCAGTGCGCCCAATGCCACCACCACAAGTTCGATCCGGTGACGATGCCGGATTACTATCGTCTGCATGCCGTCTTCGCCGCGGTCGACCGTGCCGACCGGGTGTATGCCGGGTTGCCGCCGGATCAGGAACAACGCCGCAACGCCCTGCTGGCGCGCATCAACACCCTCAAGGCCGAGCAGACGAAGCTGAGCGGCGAAGCCAAGCGCGAGCTCGGCGCGCGCACCTCCGGCATCGACCGCCGGCTCGCCGAGTTGAAGGCGAAACACGGTTCGCCGCTGCGCCCGCAGTATGGCTGGCACAGCCAGGTGGCGAAGGCCCAGGACACGGTGAAGTGGGTGCAGATGGATCTCGGCAAAGCCCAGGGCGTGCAGCAGGTGCGGCTCATCCCCGCCTACGACACCTTCAACGGCATCGGCGCCGGCTTCGGTTTTCCAGTCCGCTACAGGGTCGAGGCCTGCAACGACCCGGAATTCAGACAAGGCGTTCGACTCATCCACGACGCCACCGGCACCGACCAGCCCAACCCTCGCCACGGTGAGATCGTGCTGGATGTCGGCGGGGATCCCGTGCGCCATCTGCGTGTCACCGCCACCCGGCTCGCGCCGCGTCAGAATGACTTCATCTTCGCCCTCGGTGAACTGCAGGCGATCGGCGGTGAGAACCATGACAACCTCGCCCCGGGGGCCGTGGTCAGTGCCCTCGACAGCATTGAGGCGGGGCCGCGCTGGGGCCGTGCCAACCTGACGGATGGCATCTGGCATCGCGAGATCGGCGACCCGGTCGCGCTCGCTGAACTGCGCGAGCTGGAGTCCCAAAAGACGGCGATCGAGCGCGAACTCGCTGATCCAGCGCGCGAAGCCCGACTTGCCGTGCTCGCCAAGGAACTGGCCGCCCTGAATCCCGAATTGGCAGCCTATCCCAAGGGGGAGCTCGTCTATGCCGCCGCGACCGATTTTACGGTTCAGGGTCGCTTCCTCGCCACCGGTGGCAAGCCTCGCGAGATCCGCCTCCTGCAGCGCGGCGACATCCGCGCGCCAGGCGATCTCATGAGGCCCGGGCTGCCGCCGCTCTGGCCGGGGGTTGAGGAGCAGTTCCACCTGCCGCCGCAAGCGACCGAGTCCGCTGCACGTGCGGAACTGGCGCGGGCCGTGACTTCACCCGAAAACCCGCTGTTCTGGCGCAGCATCGTCAACCGGCTCTGGCTCTGGACGTTTGGCCAGCCGCTCGTCGGCACCCCGAATGATTTCGGCCGCATGGGCCAGCCGCCCACGCATCCGGAACTGCTGGACTTCCTCGCCGGCCTTTTGCGCGACGATTCCCGGCACTCGCTGAAGAGCCTGGTGCGCCTGCTCGTCACCAGCCGCGCCTATCGCCGTTCCTCCGGGCACAACATCGACAACGCCCGGCTCGACGCCAACAACGAGCTGCTCTGGCGTGCGAACCGCCGCCGTCTCAGCGCCGAGGAATTTCGCGACAGCCTGCTGGCTGCCGCCGGTGTCCTGCACCTGGAACCGCGCGGCGGGCCGTCCTTCCAGGACTTCGTGATCGAGAAGCCCCAGCATTCGCCGCACTACCAGTACCACCTGTTTGATCCGAACGATGCCGCCGGCCACCGCCGCAGCGTCTACCGCTTCATCGTGCGCAGCCAGCCGCAACCCTTCCTCACCAGTCTCGACTGTGCCGACCCCTCGCAGAGTGTGCCGCGGCGCGATGAATCCACCACCGCCCTGCAGGCGCTGGCGCAGTGGAACAACCGCCTCGTCGAGGCCATGTCGATCCGGTTTGGCGAACGCCTGGCGCGTGCGGCGGATCCCGTCGAGGCCGCCTGCCAAACCGCCCTCGGCCGGGCCCCAACCGCGGACGAACGCAGCGTGCTCACCAGCCATCTGCAGGTCCACGGATCCGCCGCGCTCGCCCGTGTGGTCTTCAACCTCAACGCCTTCGTCTACCTCGACTGACGCCATGCAACGTCGCGATTTTCTTGCCTCCTTCGCCGGTCTCGCCCTCGCCGACCTGCTGCGCCGCGACGGCGCGCTTGCCGCGCCCGGAGTGCTGCGCAACGGCCTGCACCACCCGCCGCGAGCAAAGCGCGTCATTCAGCTCTTCATGGCCGGTGCGGCCAGCCATGTGGATTTGTGGGATCACAAGCCGTTGCTCAAGCAGAAGGACGGTCAGCCTTGGGATCCGGGCGAGAAGGTGGAGCTCTTCCAGAGCACGCCAGGCGCCTGCTTGGCCAGCCCCTGGACCTTTCGACCCCATGGCGAGTCCGGCAAGCACCTGAGCGACATCGTCGCGCCGCTCGGGGCCGTGGTTGATGACCTTGCCTTTCTGCACAATGTCGTTGGCAAGACCGGCGTGCACAGTCAGGGCACCCTGCTGCAGACGACCGGTTTCCAACTGCCGGGTTTCCCCAGCGCCGGCTCCTGGGTCAGCCATGCGCTTGGCAGCGAGAGCGACAACCTGCCGTCCTTCGTGGTCCTGCCCGACCACCGAGGTCTCGCTTCGAACGGCGCCAAGAACTGGGCCAGCGCGTTTCTGCCGGCCCAACATCAGGGCACGGTCATCCGCCCGGGCAGCGCCCAGCCCATCGCCGACCTGCAGCCGCCGTCCTCGGTGACGCCGGCGGCCGACCACGCGGGACTTGAGGTTCTCGCCCGGCTCAATGCGGCGCACGCGCAGGACCGCGTCGGCGACGACCGTCTGCAGGCGCGGGTGCGCAGTTATCAGCTGGCCGCCGCCATGCAGCTCAGCGCCACGGATGCCCTCGACGTCTCGCGCGAGCCGCGTCACATCCGCGAGCTCTACGGCCTTGCACCCGAGGGGCCGGGCGTCAATGACACGACGATCAATGTCAGGGCCGAGACCGAGTTCTTCGGCCGCAAATGCCTGGTGGCCCGGCGCCTCCTGGAACGCGGGGTTCGCTTCGTGCAGATCTGGAGTGGCAATGACAACGGCTTCCCGCGCCGCAACTGGGACAGCCATGAGGACGTCCGGCGTGACCATGAGCCGCTCGCTCTTGGCATGGCGCGCGGCACCGCGGCGCTGATCCAGGACCTGAGGCAGCGCGGCATGCTCGAGGACACCGTCATCCTCTGGACCACCGAGTTTGGCCGCATGCCCTGTTCGCAGGGCAGCAGGGGGCGCGACCACAATCCTTTTGTCTTCACCAACTGGCTCTGCGGCGGCGGTGTCAAGGGCGGTACCTACGGTGAGAGCGACGTCTGGGGCTTCCGCCCGGCCGATCCCGCCCGCGCCACCAGTGTCTATGACATCCACGCGACCGTGCTGCATCTGCTCGGCATCGACCACGAACGCCTTACCGTCCGCCACAACAGCATCGACCGCCGCCTCACCGATGTGCACGGGCATGTGTTGAACGATCTGCTGGCCTGAGGGGCGCCCTTGCCCGCCCAGGGGACGAAATTGGAGACGTCCTCCGCACGCACTCTGGCCCGTCATCCCCCTGAGCGGCCCTGCCCCGGATGAACCGCGGCCGTTCCAGACCTTCATGGAAAAACAGGGGTGGAATCGGCCGCAGGCATCGTTAGCTTGAGGCGTGCCCTCCAAGCCCCTGTCCATTCTCCTGGCCGATGATCACGCCGTGGTCCGCAATGGCTTTCGCCACATCCTGGCGGCGCAGTGGGACATGGAGGTGATTGGCGAAGCTTCGAACGGTCGTGAGGCAGTCGAGATGGCGGAGCAACTCAAGCCGGATGTTGTGGTGATGGATGTGACCATGCCCGAGCTGAACGGCATCGAGGCCTCGCGCCGGATTGCCAAAACCTGTCCGCGCACCCGCATCCTGGCGCTGTCGATGCACAAGGACGCGGTTTACGTGCGCGAAATCCTGCGCGCCGGCGCCCACGGCTACCTGCTCAAGGATTCCAGCCAGAGCGACTTTCTTTCGGCGGTTCGCGCGGTCGCTGTCGGCAAGGGCTGGCTCAGTCCCGAGATCTCCGACGCCGTGCTCGAGGATTACCGCAAGCACGTGACGAATCCGGTCGACCTGCTGTCCACGCGCGAGCGCGAGGTGCTGCAGATGATTGCTGAAAGCAAGACTAACAAGGAGATCGCCACGGCGCTGCACCTCAGCGTTTACACGGTTGAGGCCCATCGCGCTCGCATCATGGAAAAACTCAACCTGCATTCGATCGGCGAGCTGGTACGATTCGCCATGCGCAACGGCCTCATTGACTGAGGATCATCCGATGGCGGACGAATGGTTCATCCTTGGCAGGCGTGTCGACGAGCGAACGGTGCTCACCGGCCTCGTGGCCGGCTTTGGTGCGGTCATGCTGCTGCTGGGGGCTGCCGGTTGGCTGGCTGTCAGCGAGGGACGCTCGATCCGCCTCAATGCCGAGCAGCTCATGCGCGAGCAGGTGCTCGTCACCCGCCTGCTGCACGAGGCCCAGGTGGAGGAGGATGCTCTCGCGCTGGCCCTGCACCGCCTGACCCGTTCGGTCGATCCGGCGGAGCGTGCGGCACAGCTGCAGGAACTTGAACAGGCTGACCGGGCCATTGCCCGGCTCGCCGACCATGCCCGCATGACGGCACAGGCGGCACCCTGGCATCGCCTGGCCGCCGCAACCCGCGGCTTTTCCGAGCAGGTCCGCCAGGCATTCGCGGTCGAGGGTGGGATCTCACGCGAGCGCATGGAGGACCTGTTTTCCTCGCACGACGAAGTGGTGCGATTGATCCACGGGCTCATTCTCGAAAGCACGGACCACCTCGAACGGCTGGATCTGCGCCTCGCCGGCCACCTGCGCGCCCTCGCCGGCAAATCGGCTTTGCTGCTCGGTTCAGCGCTCGTTTTGTCCGGTGCCTGCGCGGCCGGCACGATCGCCTACGTGCGTGCCAGCATCCGCCGGATCGAGGGGCAAACCGATGAACTCAACCGTGTCTCCTGGCACATGCTGCAGAGCCAGGAGGAGGCGGCGCGGCGCTTCAGCCATGAACTCCACGACGAACTCGGTCAGTCGCTGGCCGCAGTGCGCGCCAACTTGGTGGCGCGCACCTGCACCGGCGATGCCGATCGACGGGCCGACTGCCTGCAACTGGTCGATGCCGCCATCGCCAACGTCCGTGAGTTGTCGCAGTTGCTGCGACCGGTGATCCTGGACGACTTTGGTCTCGACGCCGGTTTGCGGTGGCTGACCGATGGCTTCGCGCAGCGCACGCGCCTGCAGGTGGATTACGAGTCCGATCTCGACACGCGTCTGCACAGCGACCTCGAGACGCACCTGTTCCGCATCGGCCAGGAGGCGCTGACCAACGTCGCCCGTCATGCCGGTGCCTCGCGAGTCAGCCTGCGGCTGCATGCCGGGGAGGGGCGCGTGCGTCTGGAGATCGAGGACGACGGCCGCGGTCTGCCGGCGGATCAGGCGAGCGCCCGTCCCGGGCTGGGGCTGACTGGCATGCGCGCCCGAGCCCGGCAGTGTGGTGGCACGCTGGAAATCCAGCCGGTTGTGCCCCACGGGCTCGCTCTGCGGGTGGAGGTGCCTCTGCGCGGCGCCGAGCCGGAGGAGCGGGAGTGACGAATGACCAAGGACCAAGGCGCCTTGGTGGAGTGGATGGAGTGATCGCGTGACTCACGCATGGGTTTGAATGGAGTTTCCCAGACCAGCCCGGGAGGTGGGCGGATTCTTCAGGGCTCGCGCCCTCGCACTTGCAATTGGATCGGTCCCGCCGATTCAATCCGGCTTGAGCACTTCTGCGCCGGCTGCGGTTCCCGCCTTCGATTTTCGTCGGGGCGCAGGCTGGATGCTGCTGTCGCTGACGGGATTCACCGGCATGGCCCTGCTGGTGCGTCACCTTGGTGCCGAGCGTGGCATCAGCGCCTGGTGGGCGCTGTTTTTTCGCGCCAGCGTCGGCATGGCGGTTGTTTGGCTGGTCTTTGCACCCGGTGGCCGGGTGAGTTTTCGACGGGCCCTGTGCGGGCGGCTGCTGGTTACACGCGGCGTCATCGGGGCGCTGGGCACGGCGGCCTATTACATCACGCTGCCCTTGCTGGGCGCCGGCAAAGCCACCCTGATTGGCAACACTTGGGCGGTTTGGGCGGCACTGCTGGCCGCCTTCCTGCTGCGCGAGCCGCTAGGCTTGCGCAGGCTCGCCGGCATCCTGCTCGCGGTTGCCGGTGTCGCCCTGCTCACCGGCCTGCACGGCGGCGACTTCAGTCGTGTCGGCACCGCCGAGGCCATTGCCCTGGCCGGAGCCTTCGCCGCGGCGCTGGTGGTGGTCGTCATCCGCCAGCTCACCCTCACCGAGACCAGTGGCACGATCTTTGCCTCGCAGTGCCTCTATGCCGGGCTGCTGGCGCTGCCCTTTTTGTTCAGTCTCCCGGTGCCGGGTGCGCTGGACGTGGCCCTGCTCACCGCCGCCGCCCTGCTGGCGGCGCTGGGCCAGTTGGCGATGACCGAGGGTTTTCGTTACCTGCCGGTGAGCACCGGTGGCGCCTTTCAGATGCTGCTGCCGCTCGTGCTGACGCTTGCCGGCGTGCTGTTTTTTGCCGAGCCCTTCTCGCTGGTGCAGGGAGCGGGCGGCGTCTGCATTTTGGCCGGCTGCCACCTGACCGTCACGCAGCGCCGCAGATGAAGCGGATCACTTCTTTTTCCTGGTCTTTTCGGGCAGGCCCTGGCCGGGCTTGAGATCCAGGTTCGCCTGCAGGTCGGCCGCGCTGACCGTCGACGCCACCCCCTCGGCCGGCACCTCGGCCTTGGCAGTCCAGAGGATGGCATTGAGCACCAGCTTGCGCTGGCTCTCCTGGAACCAGCCCTGGTGGAAGTGGCCACCCGTGAAGCCAAAGCCGCGGCCGCCGCCGGCGTTCTCGGAGGCCCAGGCAACATGCTGTGTGTCGCCACGCGCGACCGAGGCGCGCACCGCCGGATTGCCACTGTGATGGCCGTCCGGTCGGCTCATGGTCGATTCCGGAGCGACATCGCTGAGGATGGGGGTAACTCCCTTCATGCCCTCGCGGAAGCGCATGTGGAAGTACCACTCGTCGAGCGAGCCGAAGGGCTTGACGCCATTGGCGACCGGATGCGCCGGCAGGGTTTTAAACTCGGCCTGCCAGTGCGGGTTGACGCTCCAATCGACCTCGAAGCAGCCGCCCATCCAGTCGAGGAACTCCTTCTGGCCTTTCTCTCGGGTCGGCTCCACCGCGTAGTGGATCGTCACGAAGCCGCAGCCGCGCCGCATTTCCTTGTCGAGCTGGGCCAGGCGGTCTTCCTGCAGTGCCGGATGGCGCGGGCCGCCGTCGGCATAGATGACCACCGTGTCGGCCTGGGCCAGGGTCTCGGCGGATGGCCATTCGCCATTCAGGTGGTGTTGGATGTCGACGCGGTCACCCGCACCCTGCTCCAGGCATTTTTTGAAGAGCAGGATCCCGGCATTGTGCTCGTGCTGGCCGGGGCCGTGCGAGGGGCTGCCGGCAATCAGCACCACACGCTTTTTGTCGCCGGATACCACACCGGCCGTTTCCGGCGAGCCTTGGGACTGCAGCAGGACGAGGCCGAGAATGGCCAGGGCGGGAAGGAGGTATTTCATGCGTGGTCAATGGGAACGCCGCCGGCTGGCTTGGCTTTTCAAGCGCATGATGTGCGGCATCGGCATTTTGGAACTGGGCGGCGCTGCGGATTTTTTCCAAGCCAGCCTACACATCTTTTTGATTCCCGGCCGCCTGCGTGCATTGGTGCGCCATGCCCCTGCGTGCTGTCATCTTTGATTTCGACGGGCTCATCGTCGATACGGAAAGCAATGGTTACCTGACTTGGAAGGTGATCTTCGACCGCCATGGCCACGAGCTGCCCATCGAGCGCTACGCCGCCGTGGTTGGCACCGACTTCAACACGAGCTATGATCCGCGCCGCGACCTCGAGCAGCGCACGGGCCTCACCTTTGACTGGGAGGCGGTCGAGGTGGAGCGGCGCGCCCATGAAGAGGAGCTCCGCCGACAGCTGCGACCTCTGCCCGGTGTCATGGACCGCCTCGCTGAAGCGCGCTCTCTGGGGCTTGCCACGGCCATTGCCTCCAGCAGCCCGCGAACGTGGATCGATTCCTGGATGGATCAGCTCGGCTTGCAAGCGCACTTTGACCACATCTCCACCGTGGATGACACCGGCCGGGTCAAGCCGGACCCCTCGCTCTTCCTGCACGCGGCCGAAAATCTGGGCGTTGCCACTCATGAGGCGGTCATTTTCGAGGACTCCCTCAACGGTCTGCGGGCCGCTCAAGCTGCGCAGATCCGCTGTGTGGTCGCGCCTGGGCCGATGACCCGGCACCTGACCTTCGAGGGCGCCTTCCGCCGTGTCGCCTCCCTGGCCGAGGTGACCCTGCGCGAGTTGGCCGATCCCTGCTGATGCCGCGCCCCGTCGCCATGAAAGCCGACCTGCCACCGCTGCCCCTGGCCGGTCGCTATGCCGGCTTTCGCGGGCGGGTGTTCGAGGGCTTTGAGGAGGAACTGCCCCGACTGGAAACCCCGTGCAGCGAGCTCGAGGTGCAGAGCCTGTGGTTTGGCGGCGCCTTTGGCGATGAAGCGAAGGACGAGGACGGCCGGCGCGTCCGGATTGTCGATTTCGGGGAGTGGAATGCCGGCGCCGGCCCCGACTTCACCGGCTGTGTGGTTGAGATCGAGGGTGTGCTGCGCCGGGGCGACATCGAGCTCGATCTCGATGCGCGCGACTGGGAGCGCCACGGGCATGGCACCAATCCGGCCTTTGCCGGTGTTGTGCTGCACCTCTGCCTGCAGGCGCCTGCAGGCCGGTTTTTCACCCGCACCTGCGAGCATCGAGAGGTGCCCCAGGTGCGGCTTGATGCCTCGCTGCTGGACGGGCTGTCACGACTGCGGAGCGGACCAGTCCCGGCGCGGCTGGGCCGCTGCCAACGGCCGCTTGCGGCCATGGAGCCGGCGCGTGTCGAGTCCCTGTTGGAGTCGGCGGCGCAGTTTCGTCTCGAGCGCAAGAGCCTGCGAATCCATCGCAGCGTGCAGGCGCAGGGACGCGAACAGGCCGTTTATCAGGAACTGGCGCGCGGGCTGGGCTATCATCCGAATGCCCAGCCCTTCTACCTGCTGGCCCAGCGTCTGCCGGTGCGCCGGATGCAACGCGTGCCGGTTCAGGAACGCGAGGCCCTGCTGTTCGGAGTGGCGGGTTTTCTTGGCCGGGTGCTCCACGAACAAACGGCTGGCGATTCGCGCCAGTACCTGCGCAGCCTGTGGCAGGCCTGGTGGAAGCAGATCGATGCCGCCGAGCGTTGGTTGGAACCGGCGCAGTTGCCGCGCTGGCAACTCTCCGGCTGCCGGCCGGGCAACCATCCGCAGCGCCGTTTGGGCGCCCTCGCTGCCCTCCTGGAAGCCTGGCAAGGGGTGGCGGCGCCGCTGCTCGATGCCGGTCGCTGGAGTCGATCCTCTTGGTGCGAAACACTGCGCGGCCTGAGTCACCCGCACTGGTCGCGTCACTACACCCTGACCTCCGCGCCGGCTGCGGCCCCGCTGGCGTTGATTGGCGACACGCGCATTCAGGAACTTTTGGCCAACGTGGCCTACCCCTTGCTCACGCCGGAGCGTCCACACCTCTGGGCGGAGTACCTTGAGCTGCCGGCGCAGCTCGACAATCACAAACTGCGCCGTGCGGCGCAGCGGCTGTTCGGTCCGACGTCGCGCCCCGCTGGCCTCGGCCGCCGGCTATTTCACCAGCAGGGGCTGCTGCAGGTTTACGAGGACTTCTGTCTTGAGGATGATTCCGGCTGTCGTGACTGCCCGTTTCCGGAACGGCTGGCCCAATGGTCGTGAGCTTCTCGGCTCAGGCCACCGGGCAGCGCAGGCGCACCCTTGTTTTGCACCCCTGCGACGCCACCCCCGTGTGCATGCGCGGCCTCAGCCGCGTTGTTCAGCAGTTCGAGCAGAATTTCGCGCAGACGGGTCGGATCGACCCGCAACGGCGGCAACTGGGTCTCGAGATCAATCTCAAACGGCACCCTGGTTTTGGCGAAGGGTGCCGCCAGAGCGGTCTGCATAAGTCGCAGACAGTCGCCGAGGTTGAGCGACTGCATTGGGGTTTGGCGCACCACCCGGTGATGCTCACCCGCTTCCCGAGCTTGGTCACTTCCGCGGCGGACTCCTGAATGAGCTCCAGGCCTTCGGTGGCTGCGTTTCTGAAACCCTCGTTCAGCATGGTCATCTGAAGCCCTGATTGAAACCCAGCAGATTGTTCAGCTTGTGGGTGAACCCGCGAAGCAAGTCCTGATGGAAGCTGTCACCGGATTCGGCAGCATTGAGGAGCCGAATGGGATGAAGTGAATCTAGGGAGGCTGGAACCACTGCTGCAGGTATGATGTGCCTCACGCAACGGCTTTTCTCCCGCGTCCGGTGCCACTGCAAATTCAACTGGCGGGGGGCTGCGGCCCGCGGACAGTGACATGCCCCGATGGACGCCGCCTCCTGGACCCTGGTCGCCCTGTTGGGCCTGCTGCTTTACGTGCAGGCCGGCTACCCGCTGCTCATGGCCGGGCTCGCCCGGCTGCGCCCGCGGCCCCTGCGTCCGCAGGGGCCGGACGTGCGGGCGCTGAGCGTGGTTGTTTGTGCGCGCAACGCCGGCGAGGCGATGGTCATGCGACTGCAGAACCTGCTTGCCAGTGACTGGCAGGGTCAACTCGAGGTTCTGGTCTACTGCGACGGCTGCAGCGACCACACGGCGGCCCTGGCAGAGTCGCTGGAGGATTCGCGCGTCCGGGTCATCCGGGGCGAAACCCCGCTTGGCAAGGCCCTTGCGCTGAATGTCGCCATTCCCCTCTGCCGGCATGCCCACGTGGTGCTCTGCGACGTGCGCCAACGCTTTGCGCCGGATGTCCTGCAGCGTCTGGCGGCGCCCTTTGCCGATCCCGAGGTGGCGGCGGTGAGCGGTCGGCTCGAAATCGCCCCCTCCGTCGCCGGCGGTGGCCAGGGCGTTGACCTGTATTGGCGAATGGAGCGCAAACTGCGCGAGTGGGAGAGTGGCTATGATTCAGTCATCGGCTGCACCGGTGCCGTCTGTGCCATTCGCCGCGATGACTTCGAGCCTCTGGAACCCGGCACGCTGCTCGATGATGTGGTCATCCCCATGCGCCTGGCCGCGCGGGGCGGTCGGATTATTTTCGAGCCGCGCGCGCTCGCCTTTGATCCACAGACCCTTGATCCGGCCCGGGAGCGCGTGCGCAAGCTGCGCACCCTGGTGGGCAACTACCAGATGCTGTTGCGTCATCCCGAGTGGCTGCTGCCCTGGCGACACCGGCTCTGGTGGCAGTTGCTCTCCCACAAGTACCTGCGGCTCACCATGCCCTGGCTTCTCATCGGCATTGCCGTTCTCACCCTGCAGGCACCGCGCTCCGGTTGGACGCTAGCCCTGGCCGCGGCCCAAGGGTTGGCCTATGCCTGTGCGCTGCTTGGCCTGGTGTTGCCGCACCTGCGCTGGAAGCCGCTCACCGTGCCCGCCGGTTTCCTGCTCCTGCAATGGAGTTGTCTCCGCGCCCTGCTGGCCTTCCTCGTGCATCGCCGCGACCTGCGCGCTCTTTGGCCCGCCACACCCGCCCCATGATCCGAGCCCTCGACCGCTGGCTTCCCTCCTACGTGTTGCGCGACCGCCGCCGCCCGTGTGGCCGGCCGGTGCATGTCTTTCTCGCGGTGTGCGACCACTTTGAACCGTTTCACGACACCGACCGCGAAGGTGCCCTGCGCGCCCTCGCGGACTGGCAGGCGCAATGGCCGGAGTTGGTGGCGGCGTTTCGTGACAGTTCCGGGCGCGGACCGCGGCACACTTTTTTTTATCCGGTGGAGCAGTACGACGCGGACGTGATGGATCGACTTGGCCAACTGTGCGCGCGGACCGGCAGCGAGGTCGAGGTGCACCTGCACCACGGCGATGACACGGCGGCGAGTCTGACACGCCAGCTTGAAGCCGGCCTCGGACAGCTGGCCTCTCACGGATTGCTTTCGCGCGCTGCCGACGGCCGCCCTCGCTACGGGTTCATCCATGGCAACTGGGCGCTGGATCATTCCCATCCGCAGGGGCGGCACTGCGGGGTCGCCGACGAGCTTGCCGTGCTGAGGCGCACCGGGTGCTACGCCGATTTCACCCTGCCATCGGCCCCCGACCCGGCGCAGACGCGCACGATCAACTCGTTGTATTACGCCCGCGAGGATGGCCAGCCGCGCTCTCATGAGCGGGGGCAGGCCGTCGAGGCCGGTGTCACCGCCGGACTGGCCGAGAGTGACGAGCATCTGCTGCTGGTGCAGGGACCGCTGGGCTTGAACTGGCGGCGCCGCAAGTGGGGGCTGCTGCCGCGCCTGGAGAATGCTGACCTCACGGGGGCCAATCCCCCCACCCTCGCGCGTTTTCAGCTCTGGCGGGAGCTCTGCCCGACGGTGGCCGGCGGCCCGACGTGGA
>JBIJBO010000047.1:0-23450 GCA_044345215.1 Prosthecobacter sp.
ACGATGCGGCGGATGCCGTTTTCAAAGACGCGATAGTAGGCCACGTACCGTCCCTCAGGCGCCGACCAGAAGGCGACGTTCTGCGAGTCGAACATGTACTTGTAGGGCACCAACGCCTTGGGGATCACCGGGGCGTCGGCCATTTTCTGCCAACTCAGGCCGTCCGGCGACTTCCAGGCGGTCAGCCCGCCGCTATCCATGGTTCCGCCCAAGGCCTTGAAGCGCTCGCCGGCCGGCACACCGGGCCGTTCATCGCGAAAAGGGCTAAAGTTGTGCGTCGCCGTCTGGGCATGCATCAGCACGACATTGTTCTGGCGGGTGCCAAGCACCTCGTAAAGGCCCAGCTCCGGCTTGGTCCAAACGCGACCGTCGACGGATTCCGCGCAGCAGGTCAGCTCCTCCTCACTGCCATCACGGTTGGCCACCGCCTTGCCGCGATAATAGGCGCGCAGCCGTCCGTCCTCCAGCGTGACGATCGTGGCATAGCCGCTGAACAAGCCCTCCCAGGGTTTGTCAAACTTGAGCGCCACGCCCTCGTCGCGCGGCGCCTGCAGTTGCAGGCGCACACCGTTGAGCTTGTCGATGAGAAAGTGATCCGCGAACAGCTCGCGGCGATCGCCGATTTGAGCCGGCTCGGCGGCCACGGCCAGGGATTGACTGAACAGCAGGGAGGCGAAAAGGAATCGGGCAGTCATGCGTGACCTCATGCAACCCTGCGATTACGTTGGGGGCGACCGGATGCTGCTGGTCTGTTTTTCAGACCAGATGAGCTCGAGTGCAAAACAAACCCTCAGGCTCCCGCGCCAAAAGTCCCCGCTCAGGGCCGCTCCGAGGGCGGCCGCAGCACCGACAGATCCCTCGCACCAGTCGCCGGTGACTCCGGCGGCATGGACCTGCCGTTGACCCGGCAGTTGTCCCAGGTGGCGGCACCCGTGACCTGCAGATCGAGCCCCTCCAGAGTGCAGTCGCGCGCCTCCAGCACGGCGTTCTGGGCGACGACGCCGAGCCTCGGTTCCACCCGTCGCTTGACGTGCACCTGTTCCATGGCCACCCGGCATTCACCGCCGGCGCGACCGGTGATGACCAGGGGATTCTGGGCGGACGAGTGGACCAGAACATGGCTGAGGCTGTACCGCCCCGCATCGAGGAAGTAAAGATCGTAGCCGACGCAGTCGGCGATGAAGACATTGTGGTAGCTCGTCTGCGAGGTGCCGATGTCGGTAATGCCCGTGCTGTTGCCGATGCTGACCAGGCCGTCGACCCGGTACTGCGCGGATTCATGGGCACTGATGCCATCGTCGCCGCATTCAATCGCGCGGATGTTTTCAAAGACGACCTCGCGGCAGTCGCCATGGATGTTGAAGCCGTCGTTGTAGACATGGGTCGCTGTCAGGTTGCGGATGACCAAATGAGCATTGTCGCCGCTGAGCTGCACGCCGGCGGAGCGCACGGGCAGGCGGATCCCGGCGTCCGCGAGCGCCTGCCCCGGCGCAAGACGGATGCAGAAGCGGCCGCGCAGGCGCCTCGACGCCGGGTCTTCACGCCCCTGGTCACGAAGAAAGGTCCATTCGCCGGGCTGCAGCTCGGCCGGCGCCTTGAAGGCCGCACTGCGCCCCTTCGACGTACGCCCCATGCGCTGCATCCGGCCGTCGAACAAGAAGTACCAGCGCCCCAGCACGGAGTCGCTCAACGACGGCAGAAGGTCGTCGGCGACGAACAGTCCCGGCTCAACCTCCCGCCACTGCGCCGGATCAAGCGGGTCGCTGCCGTCGAGCGTGGCGCCGTGGCCATCCAGGGTGATGGGCCGGCCGGGCTCGCCCTTCCTGGCCACAAACCCGGCGGTTTCGTGATACACCCGCGGCTCCAGATGAATCGTGTCGCCCGGCTGGGCGGCCCGGATGGCTTGGGCGATGCCGGGGAAATCCTTGCCGACATGAATGTCACGGGCCGGAAGCCATGGGCAAAGGGCGCCAAAGAGGATGACGGAGCAGCGGAACATGGAAAACGGAACGGGCGTGCCGGCGAAGATGTTGCCGGCCGGCAGCCGCAGTCCCGGGTCAGGCTCGAGGGGTGGCGGCGACGGCGACGGCGGCATAGGCGGCCTTGAGCTCCGGATCGGTCTGCGTGTGGCTGCCGCGATAGACGAGAAGCAGGCCGAGGCGGGAATGCACGGTCGTGTTCGGCGCGGAGTGATGAATCGTTGCGCAGTGGTGGATCGTCGCATCGCCGGGCGCGAGCAGGCCGCAGAACTGCCCACTCAAGGGCACGCTCGACGGCTCGGCCAGGTCAATGCTGTTGCCGCGCACGCCCGATGGCTTCGTCGGCAGCATGCCGCCGCGATGCGAGCCTTTGACAAAGTACACCGGGCCGTTCGCCTCGGTGACCGCGTCAATGGCGATCCACACCGTCAGCATGTCCGGAGGCATTTGGCAGAAGTAGGCGTTGTCCTGGTGATACGGCACACCGGAACCGACACGGGCCGGTTTGTTGAAGGTCTCGACGCCGGCCAGCAGGGGCTCGCCACGCACCAGGGAGGCGACCAGCGCGCGAATGTCCCCGCGCTCGCCGAGCCGGCGGAACCACTCGCTGTGCTGTTCAAGCCTCCAGAGATTGCGCACCGTGCGGTTGTCGGTCTCGAAGGTGCGCGAGTCGGCGGGCTTCGAGGCGAGGTCATCGCGAATGTAGCGTTCCAGTTCGGCCCGCACGGCGGCAACCTCCCCCGCGTCGAAAAACCGGCGAACGACCACGACGCCGTCGCGCTCGTAATCGGCGAGCAGTTGCGTCGCGTCAGGAGCATTCATGGGATGGATTAAGCGACTGTCCTTTCGACGTCATCGGGCCTGCTGCCTGGCCAACTCGGTCAGGAACGCCTGTTCGCGGTCCGCGACGTACCGATGGTAACCGGCGGGATCCAGGAAAGGGTTCGCGTCATCCGCGCCGAGGCGCGCGTGCTTCGCCGTCATGCCGTAGTAGCCGCCATGGGCGCCGAGAAAGAGATCCACCGGCAGGGATTTCAGCACCCGGAAGCAGCGCTCATAATCCGCGGCGATACCGGGATAGTCCCTGTTGTTCACGAGGAGATAACCCGGATTCACATTCGGGCTGCCGATGATGACGGCATGCAGCTTCCGTCCTTCCGCGTCCACCTGCAGGGTCCAGGTGGTGCATCCGCGCGTGTGTCCCGGAGTGAGGCGCGCCACCAGCTTGGATCCGCCAAGCTCGACCACCTCGCTGTCCTTGAGCCGGCGATCCACCTTGGCGGGAGGGTAACTCAGGTAACTGGCCTTGAAGCGCGCCTTAACACCTCCCCCGTTCTCCACGGCGTCCGCATCCGCCTCCATGACATAATAGCGAGCCTTCGTTTGCCGGATGATTTCGGCGCTGCCGGCGCAGTGATCGGAGTGTGCGTGACTGATCAGCAGGATTTTCACGTCGCTGAACTTGAATCCGAGCTGCTCAATGCTGGCGCGAATCAGCGGCACAGACTCCTCGAGGCTGCTGTTGATGAGCACGTGGCCTTCCGGCGTGGCCACCAGGTAGGACGCCAGGTCCTTGGAGCCGACATAGTAGAGGTTGCCCGCGATCTTGTGCGGAGGGAAAGGCTCGGTCCACGTGGCGGGCAACTGCGCGCTCGCGCCGGCCAATCCGCCAAGCGTGAGAAGCATCAAACGCGAGAGAAGAGTCATGGGCGGATCAGTAGGATTTGCCCTCGGGAATGGCCGCAGCGCGCGCGTCCTCGCTGAGCACCGCGTCAAAATCGGCCGCACAGGCGCCAAGGTGCGCGTGCAGCGCGCCGAACTCACTGCCATGAACAATGAAACGCGCGCCGAGCTCGATGAGCCGACCGGCATCGGCGGCGCTGCCGACCGGGCGCCCCCAGGCTTTGCCATGCCGTCGGCAAGCGGCGGCAATCCGGTGCTGCACCGTCAGCATGACCGGATCGTCGACGGCGGGTGTGCAGCCGAGGCGCAGCGACAGGTCGCCCGGCCCGAGGAAGAGCACGTCGACCCCGTCGACAGCGGCAATGGCCTCGACCTGATCGAGCGCCTCGGGGGTTTCGATCTGCACCGTCAAAAAAGTCTCGCGGTTGGCCTGCTCGGTGTAATCGCTCGGCTTGCCAATCCAGTAGTCGGCATCGCGGCCACCGCCGCAGAAACCACGGTCGCCAAGCGGTGGAAACTTCACCGCCCTCACCAGGGTGCGCGTCTCGTCAGCGGTGCCGACGTGGGGAATCATCAGGCCGGTGGCCCCATCCTCGAGCAGGCGGTAGAGCGCGTTCTTCTCCTTGGACGGCGGACGCCAGACACAGTCAATGTCGGCGGCATGATGACGACCGAGCATGGTTTCAACCTCGCGCGCCTCCCAGGCGCGGTGCTCGCCGTCGAGCCAGATGCCGTCGAACTGGAAGTGGGCGGCCAGAGCCGGCAGGAAGGAGATGGGCGAACCGCTGCAGCACAGACGGGCGACTTTGCCGGCACGCAGCCTGGCGAGAACTTTGGAGCGTCTCATGGAAGGTCGGGGAGCCGGCCACGGAGGGCGGCGCGGGCGACTCGCGTCGCACCGGGTGTTCTTTATTACAACAGACTTTGAATGACCCGGAAACAAGGCCATGCTGCTGGTCTGTTCTTCAAACCAGATGACTCCAGACCCCGCCTCCACCAGCCTGCAACCGCCACGCCGCTTCGCCCTCGCGGACCTCACCGCGCAGAGCCTGCGCGCAGCCCTGCGCGCCGGTCAATGGCAGGGATTTCTGCCCGGTGAACGCGAACTCAGCGCGCGCTTGCAGGTCAGCCGCAGCACCCTGCGCGCCGCCCTCGAGGAGCTCCAGCGCGAGGGACTTCTCGAGGTCGATGCTCGCCAGCGGCGGCGCATCCGGCTCAGACAGGAGGAAGCGCCGGCGGCGCATTCGAGGGTCATCGCCGTGCTCTCGGCGCGTCCCCTTCTCGAAATGACCACCGCCTCCGTGGTCATGGTGGACGAGCTGCGGGAAAAGCTTGCCCAGGCCGGCTTCCGCCTCGTCATCCACGTTCAGCCCTCCTGCTTCTCCGCCCAGCCAGCGCGGGCCCTGGAGGCCCTGACCGAACGCGTGCCAGCGGCCGCCTGGTTGTTGTTCGGCTCGCTGGAACCCATGCAGCGCTGGTTCGTGCGCCGCGCCCTGCCCTGCCTCGTCGTGGGTTCCTGCGTCGACGGCATGGACCTGCCTTCCGTGGATGCCGATCATCGTGCCACCTGCCGCCATGCCGGCCTCCTGCTCCGCCGCAAGGGCCACCGTCAGATCGCCCTGGTGCGGCCAGAGGGAGATTACGGCGGCGACCTCGACAGTGAGTGCGGACTGCGCGAGGCCTTCACCGGCACCGGCGCTCCCGCCCTGCGCGTGCTGCGCCACAACGGCAGCGCCGCCCATCTGGTCGCCCGGCTCGACGCCGTGCTGAAGGGACCGAACGCGCCCACCGCCTTCGTGGTGGCGCGCGCCGTCCACGCGCTGACGGTCGTCATGCATCTGCAAAGGCTCGGCAAACGCCTGCCCCAGGAGGTCATGGTGATCAGTCGCGACGACGAAAGCTTCCTTCAGCATGCCGTGCCACGGATCACGCGTTACTCGACCCAGCCGGAGGTTTTTGCCCGTCGTGTGTCACAGGCGGTGCGACGCATCGCCGAGGGCGGCGCACTGCCGCGCCGGGCCCTGCGCCTGATGCCCGCTTGGATCCCGGGCGAAACCGCCTGACGCGCCCGAGTCACTCCGGCCGACCCTGCCGAGCGCGCTGCTGCTGCAACTCCTCGACCAACCTGGCCACCGCCAGCTGCCAGTCCTGAGGCCCGGCCTCAATGCAACGCAGCTCGACCGCGACCTCGCGGTGCGTGCCGGCCGGCACGGTCGTCTGGGCATAGATCGAGTGGTACAGTTTGTGATAGACGTTCTTGTCCCAGTAAAAGGTCTTCAGGTCCGGACCCTCGATGACTTCCGGACTCCAGACCAGGGTCGCCCGGCGTGCCGTCGGATCATGAATGGCAGTCCAGCGCACGTCCTCGCGCAGGCGGTGTGCGCCGCTTTCATCAAAGCCGCCGTCGACACGCCGGCCGTCGGCCGTCTCCGCCAGCCAGGCCTTCGTCGAAGGCAGGAAAGGATGCATGAAGGCATACATCCGGCCGACCTTGACCTCCTCGGTGAACTGGTAGCGATGGCGCTCGAGAATGGCGTCGTCGGTGACGGTGCACACCGCCTCGAGCCGGATCGGCCCGAGGAAGGAACGTTTGCGCAGCTCCAACCGCGCGCCGCGGTGGACGGCACCATCGGTGAGTTCACGCGTCTCACCGTCGACCGTCAGCACGGCCTGCTCGACCTTTTCAACACCGCCTTCATTGTGGCCGGTACCGATCCACTGCCCGCCCTGGGCAGAAAACACCGTGCCGTAGAACCCGGTTCGCCCCGTGATCTCGGCGCCGCGGTGGACGATGCGGCTGATCGTCCAGGCACGGTCGCCGGCGATTTCGACGCGGAAATCGCGTGTCTCGAGGGTGACGTAGGCGACCGGGCCCGGCTTGGGGCCGGCGGCATGGGCGGCGGCTGCGCCGGACAGGGCAAGCGCGGCAAGAAGGAAGGCGGAAAGGCGTGTCAGCATGGCGGCGAGATCAGCGGGTTTCGACCGCGTGGGCGGTCTGGTTGGCGTGCAGGTTGTTGTCCGAGCCGCCCTCGATACGGATCGACGGCGCGGGCGCGCGCACCGGGCGACGGTCGGCGATGCGGCAGCCGGTGATCAGGCTGTCGCGGGTGTTGCGCAACAGCAGGCCAACGCCGTCGCTGTCAAGGATCGAGCAGCCGGAGAGGTTGAAACCCGTGCAATTGTCGAGCAGCAGCGCCGCGTCGTGACCGCGCACGCCGTTGACATGCAGGCCCGACAGCGTCACATCGCGGCAGCCGCGAAAGACCAGTCCACCCTTCACCACCTCGGCTTTGCCCCGGTAATAGGGCGGATTGCGATCGAACACGTTGGCGCCTACGGCGATATGGCTGCATCCCACCGCCCGCAGGTCGTGCTGGTAACCAACACCGAGGGTGTTGCCGGTGATCACCGCGCCGCGCACATGCTCGAGGTCGATGTTGACCTCGACATCGCTGAGCACGTTGTCGGCAATCGTCAGATGCCCCCAGCTCGGCGCCTCGTTGTCGCCATAGGCTTTGCCCCTGCCAAGAACGCGCACGTTGGCCGCCCCCGGCGAGGGGTTGTGCTGGATCGTGCAGCCAACGAGGGTCACCTCGGCAGTGGAACCCCCAGTGCAGTCGATCAGCACGTTGGCGGTGGGCGGCGCCTCGGGCGTCATGTTGCTCTCGATGTCACAGTTGCCAATGTGCAGGTTGCGCACGCCGCCCCCGCGCGCGACCACACCGCCACCGGCATTGTAACTGATGTGACAGCCGGTGATCGTCGACTGGTGCAGGTCGACCTCGTCATAAAACACGCCGACACCGCGGTTGTGGTAAAGGTGGCACTCGCTGAGAATGACGTTGCGGTTGCGCCCGGCGAGGCGCACGCCGTGGCGGGCCTGGCGCACCACCACGCGGGTCAGGGTGAGCTGCATCGTGCCGACTGCTTCAATGCCGTCGGCCTCGGGGTGGTCGCCAACGATTTCAATCGCATCCACCATCGGCGTGCGCTGGCGTTCCCAGACCTCCGGCTTCACCGTCGGCGGTGCAGCCGTGCCACCGTGCGTACCCTTGAAGCGAAAGGCCGGCCCCGGACCGGCCATGACAAAACGGGCGACGCCATCGCCACTGAGGGAAACAAACCCGGTCTTGTCGAGGTCAACCTCGATGGTTTGGGTCAGCCGGTAGGTGCCGCGGGCAAAACGCACCGCACCCCCGGCTTCCAACTGTTGCCGCACCGCCGCCGTCTCATCGGCAACGCCGTCACCCACGGGCTGGGCAAACAGGGACGCAGTGGCGAGAAGAACGAAGGCGGGAAGGACAAGACAACAGCGCATGACCGAAAGCATACGGGGTCAAAACGCGCGTTTCGCCAAGGAATCCCGCTGACAGAACCGCCAGCATGCGGGTTGAAACGTGCGCGACGGGTCCCTTGACTCAGCGCAGGGCCGCCACATCGCGGAAATAGGCATCTAAGGCCTCGGTCAGCCCCTGACCAAAAGTCACCCAATGGCGGCCGAGAGCAGGCTCTTTGAGACCGGCCACAACATTGCAGTGGAATTCCAGAATGGCCGCGTCGATGCCGAAGCGCGTGAAGAAACCCTCGCCCAGCGAACCGGGATTGCGGAACGACGGCTGGGTCGAGCCCTCGGTGAACCAGGTGTGGCGGCGCAGGCACTGCTCGAACAGAGCCATGCGCTGGACATGCTTTTCACCCTCCGGCCCCTCGGGCCTGCTCAGATGCAGGCGACCGCTGCCATCGTTGTGGAAATCAAGGGCGAGGTCCGGCTTTCGGCCGGCGGCGATTTCCGCGGCCAGCCAGCGTTCCAGCGCCGCGTTCTCAGGCGCGAACTTCGGGTCGGCCGGTTTGTCCCAGTTGCGGTTCAGATCCTTGCCCATGAGGTTGAAACGGGTGCCACCGCGCTCGACGCCGTCCTTGTTGGCCATCGGCAGGATGCAGACGCTGTAGCGCTCGAGGAATCCCCGGCCCTGCTCGCTGAGCAGGCGGCGCACCAGTCCTTCGACCACCCAGTTGCCGGCCGGTTCCCAGGGATGGGCGCGGGCGCGCAGGAAGACGCGTCGCGGCGCATCGTCGCGACCGACCCGGAGCATTTCCAGCTCGCGTCCCTGCACAGTCTTGCCGACCGTCTCAAGGCTCACCCGCGGGTCACGGCGGATCTCGGTGAGAAATCGCTGCAAATCCGACAGCCGGTAGGGTTCGGCGCGCGCGACGTAGAGGGCATCGGCGGGCAGGGTCAGAGCGACCGTGACACGGCCCGGCGCAGGCGACTCGGTCGGCACCGGGGT
This sequence comes from Prosthecobacter sp., assembly GCA_044345215.1. Classification (GTDB taxonomy): domain Bacteria; phylum Verrucomicrobiota; class Verrucomicrobiia; order Verrucomicrobiales; family Verrucomicrobiaceae; genus Prosthecobacter. The sequence goes on from JBIJBO010000047.1 coordinate 8,951, forward strand.
CCAATCGCGGCCATTCCGGGAGACCACCACCTGCAGGATCTCCCTCGCCACCGAGCCGGGCTTGCCGTTCCACACGTTGTCGAGGTTCAGCAACTCCAGTTTCAGCTTCGTGCCGGCGGGCGCCTGCAGGCGAAAATGAAAATGGCCGGCGGCGCGGTTCGGAGAGTTGCGCTCGTGATCGTAGTTCAGGTGCACCCGCACCGTGCCGTCGTCAGCATACTCATACCAGAGCGGCGAGGCGTTTTCAAAACTGGTGTCGATGAACTCGAGCGGATGACCGGACGGCGAGGGAATGGTCTGCGCTTGCGCGCTGGCCAGAGCCAGACAGAGGAAAATAAACCGGGCAGGCATGACGCAGCCTACGGGGTTCGGAAGCGTTTGCATGCAGAAAGGCGGCGGGAATGCGCAGGCTCGCGGCGTAGGTAGCTGCCTGCATGAATCGTTTCCTGTTTGCCCTCCTGCCGCTGCTGCCGCTGTCCGCCGCCGAAACCGCCCATGAAACGCCGCGCGTCTTCAAGGCAGGCGCAGCCACGAGCAACATCACCCCGCCACTCGGCATGGAGATCGTCGGCAACTTTGCCCCGCGGCCGATCGCCGCCCATGTGCATGACGAACTGCACGCGCGCTGCCTCGTGCTCGATGACGGCACCACGAAACTGGCCTTCGTCGTGGCGGACACGATCTCTCAGGGGCGGGAGGTGTGGGACGAGGCGAAGCAGAAGATCGAGGCCGCCACAGGCATTCCCGCCGCGAACCTGATGTTTTCGGGCACGCACACCCACTCCAGCGTTTCGGCACTCAGCCACAAGGATCCCGCTCTGGACTACCGCCGGTTCTTCATCTCACGCGTCGTTGACGGCGTCCGCCGCGCCCTCGCCAACCTGGAACCGGCGCGCATCGCCTGGGGCAGCGGCCAGGTGCCGCAGCATGTCTTCAACCGCCGCTGGAAACTGAAGGAAGGTATCACGAACCCCAATCCCTTTGGCGGCCAGGATCGTGCGGTGATGAACCCCGGCAGCCTGCTGCGCACGCGCCTCGAAGGACCTGCCGGCCCCACCAATCCAGAGGTCTACTGCCTGTCGGTGCAGGCCTCCGATGGACACCAGATCGCCCTGATGGCCAACTACTGGCTGCACTACGTCGGCGGCATGCCGCGCGAGCATCTGTCAGCCGATTACTTTGGCGAATTCTGCCGCATCGTCGAAAACAAGCTCGCCACCCCGGGTGAACATCCGCGCGTGGTCGGCCTGCTTGCCAACGGGCCCTGTGGCGACGTCAACAACAACGACTACAGCGGCAAGACGCCGGCGGTTCAGCGCGCGCCCTATGAGAAGATCCGTCTCGTCGCCGGCGACCTCGCCAACGAGGTGCTGCGCGTGCGCGCCACGCTCCAGCATCAGGAGTGGGTGCCACTCAAGGCCGCGGCGACCGAACTCGAACTCGGCGTGCGCCGCCCCACCCCGGAACAGGTGCGCTGGGCCGAGGCCGTTCTCGCCAAGCCCAAGGACGCCACGCCTGCGCACCGTCTCGAACAGCCCTACGCCGAACGCACCCTCGCCGCGCGCGACGCCAAGCCCGACACCGTGCGCTGCATCCTGCAGGCCTTCCGCATCGGCGAGCTAGGCATCGCCGCCATCCCCTTCGAGGTCTTCACCGAGACCGGCCTGGAGATCCAGGCGAAGAGCCCGTTCAAGAACAGCTTCACCATCGAGCTGGCCAACGGCAGCAACGGCTACCTGCCCACCCCGCCCCAACACGACCTCGGCGGCTACGAAACCTGGCTCGGCACCAACCGCGTCGAACGCGAAGCCTCGGTGAAGATCACCGCCCAAATCCTCGGCCTGCTGGAGCAGTTGCGGTAAGACGGCTCACGATCCATCGAGAACGTGGTCGTGCGCTCCCAGAAATTCATGGTCTGAACCACCACGAAGGTCACGGAGCCCCCTCTTCTCCGTGGTCTCCGCGTCCGACGCGCGAAATCTCTTTCACCTCCCATTTCGCCGCAACTTACTTTGCCTTCAAATACCGGTCGAAGAACCCCAGCACGAGCGGACGCAGGTCGCGCTGGGCGGGCTGCAAATGAAAGGTGTGCGGCGCATCGGGGATGAGCACCAGTTCATGCGGCGCCCCCGCAGCCTTGAGAGAGGCGGCGAGGGCCTCGGAGTCGGCCACCGCCACGGTCTTGTCGGCCGTGCCATGCAGGATGAGCAGCGGCGGATCCTGCGGATCCGCGTGCGTGCGCGGATCGGCCTGCCGGTACAATTCCGGGGCCTCGGCGCGGGTCTTGCGGAACATCGGCAGGTCGCGCTGCTCAAACCACAGCACCGGCCCGTACAGATCCACCGCGCAACGCACCCTGCAGTCGCCCGCGCCCGGCGGATCGAGTTCGGGACCGGTCAGACCGACCATGGCGGCGAGGTGACCACCAGCCGATCCGCCAATGACCCCGATGCGCTCGGTATCGATGTGAAGCCGGCCGGCATGGGCACGCAGCCAGCGCACCGCCGTCTTGCAATCGTGCAGGTTCTGCGGCCAGGTCGGCCCGGGATGATCGGCCGTGGCAAGCAGGTAGTTGATGCTCATGCCCACGTAGCCATTCTGCGCCAGGGTCGTGCCAATGTTGATCTCGCGCGCCGCGCGTTTGTCCCCTCCGGCCCAACCGCCGCCGTGGATGATCAGCACCGCCGGAAACTTCTGATCCGGCTCCACGACCGCGGGCAGGTAGAGATCGGCCTTCTCCGCGCGTCCCCTCTCGAGGTAATCGACGTCGTGTTCGATGCGAATCTCGGCGGCGGATGCCACAGAGGCGAGGAGGAAGGACAACAGCAGGCGTTTCATGCGACAGGTGGCGTACGCCGATTGCCGGCCACTTTTCTCGATCAGGCGTCCACCCGCAGCAATTCACGCACCGCAGCGGTCAGCTGTTCCTCAACCGCAGGGGCCACGCGCGAGACCCGGTGCTCCACCTCGTACCCCCCCTGTGTGTAGGCGATCTCGGTGCCGATGTAACCCGGGGCGTTGTCACCGTACGCAGCGACGGCGATGAAGGCGTCGGGACGCATCTGCTGGGCGGCGAGCTGGTATTCGATGAACAACTCCGCCGGCAAATGCAGGACGTGCGCACTGCCGATGCGCAGGCAGCCAAGCGGAATCGTGCCTCCCTCGGCCAGACGCTGCTGAAAGGCGAGGTCGCGGGCGGCAAACACCCGCTGCGCGAAGGGCAGCTTGGTGTTGGCCAGCACCGCCTGCAACTGCGGCTGCTCGCCGGCGTGGCGGGCGGGCAGTGCAATGGGTCGCACCCGCCATTCAAGGTCGGCAGCAGCCACCGGCCGCTTCTGCTGCACCTGCCAGGCCGCCTGCATGCCGGCGAAGACGCGTCCGGCCAGCTCCGGGCGATTCGCGGGATCGCCATCGTTGTACTTGCCGGCCGTGATGTTGCCACCGGCGCCATTGAAATGCACGCAATGCACGCCGGGCAGCGCCTGATCGAGCAGGGCGCGCGCGCCGCCGATGAAGTCCCAGTTGACGCCTCCCCCGCCGTAATAACTCATCGGGTGGGTGGCGTAGTAGGTCAGCGCCGCCAGGGGGCGCCCTCCCTGCCAGAAACTGACCAGTCGCAGCCGCCGATCGATCACCCCCTCGGGCGCACTCGCCGCCTGCGGATGTTTCGACGCGCTCATGCGGGTGAAGGCCACCTTGCCGTCGGCACCGAGCACGCGACGGTTGGAGGCCACCCTCGCCACTTCACCGACGCCGAAGCCGACCTGATCGACCATCTGCGCCTTCGCCAGACTGGCACGCGCGGCCTCGGCCACCGTTTGAAACACGCCACGGTCAAACTCGGCGTTCGAGAACCGGCCGCCCAAGCCGTGCGCAACCAGCAGTCGCTCGGTGTCGAGATCGCTGCCGGGAGCGTCGTGCTGGTGCACCGTGTGCACCGCCACGCGCTCGGCCGTCGTGCCCACAGCCCGCGCCAAGCCCTCGCGAATCGCCCCGTGACTTGCGTTCGCCAGCGCCACCCAGTCGAGCGCGCAAAGCACGATCGGCTCGCCCGCACCGAGCAGGACGACACCGCGCGCCAGCAGTGGCGTGAGGATCTGCCGGGCAGGTGTGACGTTGCCATGGCAGAGTGGCGACTCGAGCGGCGGTGTTACATCGGCCTGGAAGGTTGCGAGACGCAGACCGCCCTCGGCGGCGCGCAGACCGAGCGTGGGCGCGGCGATCAGACTTTGCAGGAAGGGGCGACGCAGCATGCAGCACCTACGACTGGCGGCAACCGGTTCTTCCTCAGCGTTGCGACCGCGTCCAGCGTATGCGGGCCACGAAGGTGGCGCCCTTGGCGCCGCGCACGGCCGAGTCCTTCATGAACATGCCCTCGGAGACCGTCACCCAGGCCTCGTCCGCGCTGATCCGGCAAACCCCAAAGTTGCCGAGCTCGGCCCCGCGTTCGGGAACCACGACACGCTCGCTGGCGCGCACCACCTGCAGCTTTTCCGGATCGACCCGCGCCAGGAACAGCGGCGCGCGATGGCGAACAATGTGGTCGTTGTTGGCACCGCGACGGGTGTACACCAGATAGAGGGCGTCGTCCCGCGCAAGCCAATGCTGCTGGGTGTTGTAGCTGCCCAGCTCAATGCCGTCGTCAAAGGTCCAGGGTTTCGGCTCGGCGTAGTGCAGGCCGTCCCCGCCCACGCTGACATAGGCTTTCACATCATTGCGCAGGGTCAGGTAGTAGCGATCGTGGAAGGCGACCAGCGAGGGCTCATAAAGACCTCGGGCCACATCGAGGCGAAGGACATCGCCGTGGCGGACGTAGTTCAGGTTCTCGCCATCAAACCGGCATTCTGCCACCGTCGTCGAAAACGGCTTTTGGGTGCCCGGACCGACATAGAGCGGCACCAGCAAATGACCATCGGGCTTGACCAGCCACTGGGCGCAGGCGTTGCGGGCGAAGTTGAAGAGTTCGCCCTCCGGCAGTTCCAGGCGACGCCAGGGAGACCACTTGGACGTCTGCGGATTCCAGACCGCGTAAACAGTTTGATGGGCGCGCGACACATCCTCGAGTTGCTTGCCCTTGGGGCTGTAGCGCACCTGCGCGCCGAGGGCGATCAGGCGGCCGCTCGGCGCATGCCAACCCGGCGTCACATCGGCGACACTGACCGTCACGCCATCGGTCTGCACGCGCCAGTCCAGTTCCGGGGGCAGAACCGGACCGGTCCAGGGACCGTCCACACCCTTCCGTGTCATCACATGCAGGCCCGAGTAGTAGTCAGAGACCTTGAGATGCTTTTGGATCGTCATCACCACCCCGCCCGGCACAGCAGCCGCGCGCGGATGAAACCAGAGGAACTTTCCATCGTCGTGTTCCATCACCGTTTCCAACTCCAAGGTGAAGGCCTCGGGCTCGGCCGCACGGCTGAGCGGAACCATGGCAAGAAGGGCGACCAGTGAAAGGACAACTCGCATCAGAGCACTACGCACACCCTGGCACTAACCCTCCAAAAATCGAGGCACGCCGCCAGCCTGACCTCAACGGGCCGCAGTTTCATGCCCCCCGAATGAGCTTGCCAGCCAGTTCCAATTCCTTTTATTTTTACCTATGCCTTTTCCTGATTTGAGCACCAGTCACGATCCGGCACCGGAGTTTGCGGCTTGGGTCGCGAGCCGCTGGCAAGGGCTGCGGAAATGGCCCGCGTTGCGTCGGCATGTCCTGGGCTGGCGCGTGGCGAGCGATCGGCTGCACTCCGCCGCACTGTGGGGTTGTCCCCTGAGTCGTGTGGAGCTGGGCCATGCCGGCGAGTGCCTGGCTGCAAAGTGGCTGCGCGCTCACGGGCGGCAGATTCTTTATCGCAACTACCGCGGCGCCCACCGCGGCGAGGTGGATTTGGTGGCGCGCCACGGAACCGTGCTGACGTTTGTCGAGGTGAAGACACGCAGCGGCACCGCCTTTGGCCGTCCGGCCGATGCGGTGACGCCGGACAAGCAGCGACTCATCCAGCGCGGCGCGCTCGACTGGCTACGCCAGCTTGGTCAGCCGCGCCTGAGCATGAGGTTCGACATTGCCGAAGTCTGGCTGATTCCGCGAGAGCTGCCTCGGGTGCATGTCATTGAAAACGCCTTCCCCCTCCCCGACAGCTCGATGGCGGGTCGCTGAGGTCAGAGCAGCAGGGCCAGCAAGGGCAGCAGCAGGACGAGATCGGCCAGGACACGGAAGGCATCCGCTTGGAGCCGCTGGCCGAAGCGCCACAGCAGCCCAATGAGGAGCAGGCCGGCGACGACCAGCTGCGCCAAGCCGGCCAGCGGCCGGCTGTCGCCGGCGATGCCGCTGAAACCCAGACCGAAGGCGAGAAGCAGGGCCAGCAGAAGATGCGGCCACGGACTGCGGCGCTGCGAAGGCGCAGCTTCGCTCAGGACAATGACGCTGAGGTTGGCGTTGAACAGCAGGGCCAGCAGCAACATCTCCAGCCAGGTCAACCATCCGGAGGGCTGTTGGAAGCGGGCATGTGCCGAGCATCCCAGGGCAAAGAGCAGTCCGGCGGCCGCCTCCTTGCGCATCAGGCCGCGCAAGCGATCCAGCAGGGCGGTTTTCCAGACGAGGAAAAACAGCCCGAAGGCGAGGGCCGTGGCGATCATTTGGAAGCCGCGGTCGAAGGGCAGCGCGTGCACGGCCAGCAAGAGCACCAACAAGCCGGCCTGAAAGGCAAGCCGGCGTTCGCGCAGACCAGCGCTGGCATAGACCACCAGATAGGCCGCCATCAACGGTGTCAGGGTCACGGCCTCGAGCAGCAGGCCGGCCGGCAGGTGCCAGAGGGCCAGCCACGCAGCGGCGACCGAACCCGGCAGCACGCCGAGCAGAAGCAACGGCCAGCGGTAGCGACGGTAAAAGCGGTGCCGCAGGTCGAGCAGGGCCTCGGGCACCCCCCAGGTGTCAAAAAGACGGTCAACGAGGTAAATGACCCAGACCACCAGGGCGAGTCCCGGCAGGACGGCGGGGGTGAGATGCAAGCCGTGCACTTGTGCCAGTGCCCAGGTCCAGCCGACCGCGACGGCCGGTGCCTCAAGGCTGAGCAGGTGCGGCCAGAGCCAGGGTCGGGACAAACAGGGGCGCACAATCGACACGGTACACCAGTGGAACGGCAGTCGGCCGGGTCAACCGCCCATCAGCGCGGCGGCAGGCTGTCCGGCGACAAGCCGTACTGCTCCAACCACCATCGCACCCGCTCCGCATCGCTCGGCTCGGCATCCAGTCCGCGCTTGCTCCACGTGCGCTGATACTCCAGTCGCTTGGCCGACTGAATCTCCGCCAGCGAAGGCTCCGTGCTCGGATCCGGCAGGGCGCCACGATCGCCGGTGGCGCTGATCCACTGCTCAAGTTCGGCGGCGAGTTCAGCCGCGCGCGCCGGCTGTTTCTCCACCACATTGTTCAATCCCAGCGGATCTCGCTGCAGATCGAAGAGTTCGACAGCGGGTCGCCCGGGCTCGAGAAAACGCGCCTGCCCTGCCGCCAGGGCGCCGGCGCGATGCAACTCGCGCAGCAGCGGCAGGCCGGGATAACTGGCCTCCTTGTAGCCCGACCAGTTCATCCAGGGCAACTCCGGCTGGAAGTGGCGGACGAAGAGGTGGTCGGTCGTGATCACAGCGCGGATGCGATCGGGCGCGTCGCCGCAGCGGTCACGGGCGGCGAAGACCCTCATGCGCTCTGGGAAGCTGTCGCTGAAGATCGGTCGCCCCTCCATCCAGGCCGGTACGGGCAATCCTGCACGCTGCAGCATGGAAGGGGCGAGATCGATCAGACTGATCAGCCCTGTCTCGATGCTGCCGGCGCTAAGACCGGGACCGCGCGCGAGCAGCGGCACCTGCAGACCCTCGACACTCAGCCACTGCTTGCCCCAGGGCATGGGCCGGCCGTGGTCGGCAAAGAACACGACAAGCGTGTTGTCGAGCACGCCCTCGGCGCGCAGTTGGTCGAGAATGGCGCCGACCCGCTGGTCCACCGTCTCGACACTGCGCAGGTAGGCATACCAATCGCGGCGAACAAGCGGATGGTCGGGGTAGTTCGGCGGCAGGCTCAACTCGGCGAGACGCGCGGTTTCGAACTGCTCCGGGATCGGAAACGGCCGGTGCGGTTCGACAACCTGGAACTGGGCGAAGAACGGCTGCCCGGGCCGGCGCTTGCGCCAGTCGTCGCCATCGTACAGCTGCGCCGGATTGTGCGCGAAATTGTAATGGGTCTTGGCTTTTTTGACGGCGCGACCGCTGCGCACCGTGCCGGGCGCGGGCGCATTGGTGACAAACCAACCCGCCTCGCGGAGCAGGGTCGGCAGGGGTCGATAGGGCGCAGTCAGCGGCTGCGGGTTTTCGACATCGTGGGCGTGCAATCCGGTCGTGACCTGGTTCACGCCCAGGATGAAGGCCGAGCGCGAGGAACTGCAGACCGGCGCTGTGGCATAGGCACGGGTGAAGCGGCGTCCCTCGGCGGCGAGGCGATCCAGGTTTGGCGTGCGCACGCCGGCGCTGCCAAAGGCGGCAATGTCGGGCGACATGTCATCGGCGACGATCCACACCAGATTGGGCGGCGGGGCAGCAGGACTGAGCGCAGCGAGCCCCATGACAAAAAGCAAGGCGAATCGGTTCATGGCCGGTCGGTCTTCGTTTTCGAGGCTTTCTTGGCGCCAGCCTGTCCGCCCTTGCCGGAGACACGGTTCAGGTAATTGACGTAGTTCCAATCGTCCTTCCAAACCTTCAGCCAGGGCTGGTAGGCCGCCGTTTCGTACCAGGAGACCGACTCGGGATCGGCCGGCACCACCCGGCCCTCCGGATAATCGCGCCCCGCATAGCTGGCCTCGATGCCGGCATTGGCCTCCATCAAGGCGGTCCTCAGGCGGGCAAAGACCTCGGGCTGTTCGACGCTGAGCTCGCGCGCCTCGGCGGGATCGGCTTCAACGTCGTAGAGTTCAAACCGGCCCTTGGCGAGGTCGTTCGTGAGAATCTTGTGTCGGCCGTCGATGAGCGCCGCCTTGGCGCCGAATCGAAACGGAATCGGCCGGGCCCGCGGACCGGTCTCGCCGGCGAAGAGCGGCTTCAGGCTGACACCGTCGAGCGGCTGCACAAAACTGTCGACCGGCAAGCCGAGCATGTCGGCCACCGTCGGGAACAGATCGAGCGTGCAGGCCGGATGCCGGGTCACGCGCGGCTGGATGCCGGCCGGCCATTCAAAAATACCCGGCACGCGCAGGCCGCCCTCATAGACACTGCCCTTGAAATCGCGCAAGCCGCCGTTGCTCGACGGCTTGACCTCGCGCAGGCCGCCGTTGTCGCTGTTAAAAACCACGAGGGTGTTCTCGGCAACACCCAGCTCGCGCAACCGCCCTCGCAGAGTGCCGATGCTGCGATCCATGGCGGCGAGCTCGCCGTAGTGGTGGGCCGAGACCTCGTCGAGATCCCCGAACGGCGCCTTGTCGCCGGCCGCCGCCTTGAAGGGCGAGTGCGGACTGCCAAACCAGACGACGGCGAAGAAGGCTTTGCCGGCGCGATGACGATCCTCGATGAACTTCAGCGCCTCCCCGACAACGACCTCGGAGGAGTCGCCGCTGAACTGCTCGGGCACGCCCTGGCGCCCCAGCCGCGGGTTCATGTCGATGAAATTGGTCGCTGACACCCAGGTGTCGAAACCAAAGGCACCCGGGCTGCGCGGGTCATTGGCCAGCACCGGAGCGCCCGGACCCTTGAAGCCGTCGAGATGCCACTTGCCGAAGTGACCGGTGGCGTAGCCGGCCTTTTGCAGGGCCTGGGCAATCGTCTTCTCCTGCAGTCGCAGTGCGTAACCGTGCGAGAGCACACCGGTGCGGTCGTTCGTGCGACCGGTCAGCACCGTCGCTCGGGTCGGCGAGCAGACCGGGTTGCCGGCGTAAAAACGCACAAAGCGCAGGCCGTTGGCGGCCATGGCGTCGAGGTTCGGCGTCTTCAGCCGCGGGTGACCGTTGTAGCTCGTCTGGCCCCAGCCCATGTCATCGGCCATGAGGAAGATCACGTTCGGGCGCGGGGCCGCCAGCGCGGCGACCGGCAGCAGCAGGGAGAGCAGCAGGCGTTTCATCGGCCGATGACAACGCCGGCACGGCGGCGATGTGTCAAAAACCCGCGGCAGTTGTCAGGGCGACCGATGCAGCGTAAGCTGAAGCATGCCCCTGCCCGACGAGGACGCCCTGCACCAGCGCATGCGCAAGCTGCGCCTGCGCGAGGAGGATTTGCAGGAGAGCTTCATCCGCGGCAGCGGGCCGGGCGGACAGAAGGTCAACAAGACCTCGTCGACGGTGGTGCTGCGCCACGTGCCCAGCGGCCTGGAGGTGCGCTGCCAGCGCGAGCGTTCGCAGGTTCTCAACCGCCACTGGGCGCGCATGGAGTTGTGCGACCGCCTCGAGGCGGCGCGTCAGGAGGCGCGATTGGCCGAGCAGAATGAGCGGGAAAAAAACCGACGCCGGAATCGGCCGCGGCCGCGCGGGCTGAAACAGCGCATTCTCGAGGTCAAGAAGCAGCGCTCCGGGGTCAAGAAACAGCGCGGCCGGGTGCGGGGCGACGATTGACCGGCGTCCGATTCCCCGCAAAATTTGTCCTTCCCGCGCCAGACCCGGCGGGCTATAACGCGGCCACATCCCGTCCCTCATGCCCGCCAAAACATTCAACATCGCCGTCGTCGGCCTCGGTTTCGGGGCGGAATTCATCCCCATCTGGCAGCGTCATCCGAACACGACCTGCCATGCGATCTGCCAGCGAGATCCAAAAAAGCTGAAGGCCATTGGCGATGCCTTTGGCGTGGCCAAACGCTACACCGACTACGCCGAGCTGCTCAAGGATCCGGAGATCGACGCCGTCCACATCAACTCGCCCATCCCCGACCACGGCTGGATGTCGATTGCCGCCCTCAAGGCCGGCAAACACGTCGCCTGCACCGTGCCGATGGCGACCAGCATCGAGGACTGCAAGAAGATCTGCGACCTGGTGAAGAAGACCGGGCTCAAGTACATGATGATGGAGACGGTCGTCTACGCCCGCGAGTTCCTGTTCATGAAGGAACAGCTCGACAAGGGTCGCCTCGGCCGCCTGCAGTTCCTGCAGGCCAGCCACCAGCAGGACATGGACGGCTGGCCAAACTACTGGCCCGGCCTGCCGCCGATGTGGTACGCGACCCACTGCGTCGGCCCGGTGGCGGCGCTCGCCGGCGCGCCGGCCGAGTACGTCAGCTGCTTCGGTTCCGGCACGATCCGCAAGGAGCTCGTCAAGCAATACGGCTCGCCCTTCGCGGTCGAAACCGCCCACGTGAAGTTCAAGGGCAGCGATGTCAGCGCCCGCATCATCCGCAGCCTGTTCGACACCGCGCGCCAGTACCGCGAAAGCATCGATGTCTACGGCGACAAGGCCTCGATCGAGTGGCCGCTCATCGAGCATGAACCGCTCGTCCTGCACACCGCCAAGCGCCCCGAGCCGAAGATCCCCAGCCTGGTGCGCGCGCCCGACTACGCCAAGCGCCTGCCGAAACCGATCCGCGACTTCACCACGAAGGGTGTTTACGACCTCGCCAAGAAGACCCACCTCAGCTTCACCCAGGGCAGCGGCCACGGCGGCAGCCACCCGCACCTCGCCCATGAGTTTGCCATGTCCCTGGCCGAGGATCGCGAGCCCTTCCCGAATGCCAGACAGTCGGCCAACTGGACCTGCGTCGGCCTCTGTGCGCATGAGTCCGCACTGACTGGCGGCAAGATCATCAAGCTGCCCGCCTTCACGCAGTGAGGTCGGCGCGCGCTAGCACGCGTGATCGCATTCGCCATTCAACTCCGTAACCGCGCGGCTTAAACCGCGGCCGGGGCGGATGAACTGCTGCGCACAGCGTCTAGGGTGATCTGCCACTGCTCCTCGCCGCGCCAGAAATTGCGCTGCAGGCGCATGGCGACGTCCCAGGGCGGCGGCGGCAGTTTGCCGACGGGCGCGTTGAACCAGCGGGCCTCCATGGAGGCGCCGTCCTGGGTGAGCATGACGCGCAGGTGCTTCTCCTTCATCCAGCGACCCGGCAGGCGCGGCTGGACACTTCGGCAGAGGAAGACCGGCTCGGGATTGCGCTGGCCGAAGGGCTCCATGAGGCGGTAGCCCTGCAGGAAATCGAGGCTGAGATCGCTCAGGCGCACTTCAAGGTCGAGCTCAAGCACCGGCACCGGCGCCTGCGGCCCTAGCGCCAGGCGCGCGGCCTCGCAGAAGCGCTCGCGGAAGACCTCGAGCTTGGCTTCGGTCACCGAGACCCCGGCGGCCATGGCGTGACCGCCGCCGCGGACGATGTGCTCGCGGCAAAAATCGATGGCTTCGACGAGCGAAAAGCCCGGGATGCTTCGACCGCTGCCCTTGCCCATGCCGTTTTCATCGAAGGAAAACAGGATGGCGGGCCGGTGGGTCAGGCGCGAGATGCGCGAGGCGACGATGCCAACCACGCCAGGATGCCATTTGCGCGAGCCGAGCACAATGGCCGGCACTTCGTCGAGATCACCGAGCTCGGCGAGCAGGCGCTCGGCCTCGTTGTAAACCTCCAGCTCGACCGCCTGGCGGTCACGGTTGTGACTCTCCAGCAGGGCGGCGTAGTCGGCCGCCACGGCGGGATCCTCGGCCAGCAGGAGCTGCAAGGCGGTCGAGGCGGTGTCGAGCCGGCCGGCGGCATTCAGACGCGGGCCCAGGCGAAACCCGACATGATGGGTCTGAATAAAGCCTTCGACCCCGGCGGATTCCTTGAGCGCGCGCAGGCCGATGCGCGGAGTCTCGGCCAAGGCCTCCAACCCGCGACGGACCAGCAGTCGGTTCTCATCGATGAGCGGCACCAAGTCTGCCACCGTGCCCAGGGCCACCAGGTCGAGCGCTTCCTTCAGATCAAAACCCTCGACGTAACGGGTCTTGAGCAGGGCATGGGCGACCTTGAAGACGAGGCCGGCGGTGCAGAAGTAATGAAAGTGCTCGCCCAGCTTGGGATTGACGAGGGCGATGCAGGGAGGACGACCGGTCGGGGCTAGCTCGTGGTGGTCGACGATGACGCAGTCGACCCCCTGCTCCTGCAGCCAGGTCAGCTCGCGCACGGAGGTGGTGCCGCAGTCGAGGGCGATGAGCAGGTCGGGCTTGCCGAATTCCTCGAACAGGCGCGCAAATCCGTCGAGGCTGAGACCGTAGCCCTCCTCCATGCGCGAGGGCAGGAAGAGATGGGGCTTGACGCCGTAGGCCTTGAGCGTCAGGAACATCAGCGCCATCGAGGTGACGCCATCGACATCGTAATCGCCGTAGAGGGCGACCTTCTGGCCCTCGTCGACCGAGCGCAGGATGCGGGCGACGGCGGCCGGCATTTCCGGCAGTTGCGTGGGGTCGCCCAGGCGGGCGAGGCGCGGCACCAGGAACTCGCGGGCCGCCTCGGCACCGCTGATGCCGCGCTGGAGCAGCAGGGTGGCGAGCAGCGGCGGCACGCCGGTGTCCGCCGCCAGTTCGGCGGCGCCGGCGGGCAACGGCTTGAGCTGCCACCGGGGCGGTGGCGGGCTGGGCCGGGAACTGTCGGGTGCGGACGCCATGTGCAACCTCCTTGTATGGAGCAGGCTCGTAGGCTAGTCAAAGCCTCGATCCCCTTTCATGACAAACTCCGATGCCTCCCTGCTCGCCGGCCGCCTCTGGCTCGCCGCCATGGGCCTGTTTCTCGCCATCGCCGGACTGCTCTTCACCTGGGTGCTGTGGACCGCCTGGCAACGCGCCGAAGAGACCCGGTGCTGGCCGGCCGTGCCCTGCCGCATCGTCTCGGCGCGCGTCGTGAGCGAGCGCCCCACCCCCAACTCCAACCCTGCCCACCGCGCCGAGATCCGCTACGCCTACCGCGTCGGCGAGCAGACCTTCACCGGCACGCGCATCAAGCGCGTCGACAGTGCCAGCCAGCACGAGGACAACGCCCGGCGCAAACTCGAGGCCTACCCGGTGGGCAGCGAAACGGTGTGCCACGTCAACCCCGCCGATCCAACGATGGCGGTGCTGCGCCACGACACCCGCGCGGCACTCTACTCGATGTGGTTTCCCCTGCTCTTCGTGGCCGGCGGCGGGGTCATGGCCTGGAGGGCGCTGGTGCGTCCGTCCAAGCGTACTCCACGGTGATGCGGCGGCCAGCGACCGGCAGACGCAGCTCGTTGCCCTGCACCCGCGCACCGTCAGCGCGAATCCACAGGCGGTTTTCGAACTGGCGCTGCGGCACCTCCGCCTTGCCTGCCTCAACGAGGAAACGGCCGTCGGAGCCGGCCTCCAGGCGACCCACCGCGAGGCGCAGCACCGTGCCGGCCGGCGGTTCGGTGTCGAACTCGAGCACGCGGCGCAGGCGTCCCTCGGGCCGGGTCCCCTGCCCTTCGGTCTCGTAGTGCTCGCGAATGCCCACGCCATTCCAGGTGTAGGCGAAGACCGGATGGCGACGTGCATCAAGCCGGTAGCCCCGCCAGACGTAACCCGA
>JBIJBO010000176.1:0-7148 GCA_044345215.1 Prosthecobacter sp.
AATCGGGGCTGTTCGTTTCAAGTTCAGCCGCACGGCCATCACCGTGCGCGACCTCGTCTGCGGCGACGTCGCCTTCGCGCCCACCGAGGAGCCCGACATGACGATCCGGCGTCCGGACGGCAGCTACATCTTCCACTTCGTCAACGTCGTCGACGACGCCGAGATGGGCATCACCCATGTCATCCGCGGCGAGGACCACCTGTCGAACACCTGGAAGCACATCGACCTGTTCAACGCCTTCGGCCTGGAGGCGCCGATCTATGCCCACATCCCGCTCATCCTCAACCCGGGCGGCTCGAAGATGAGCAAGCGGGACGAGGGCAGTTCGATCCAGAGTTACATCGATGCCGGTTTCCTGCCCGACGCCGTCTTCAACTACCTCTGCCTGCTCGGCTGGACGCCGCGTACCGAGGGCGAAAAGCTGGACCGCGCGACCCTGGTCTCACTCTTTGATCCGGCCGACATCCACAGTGCCAACGCCCGCTTCGACATGCAGAAGTGCACCTGGTTCAACGCCCAGTATCTGCGCGCGCTGGAACCGGCGACCCTGCTTGCCGCGGCCCGGCCCTTCCTGGCAGGCGCGGGCTTGACGGTGACGGATGAGGCGGTTGCGGCCGCCGCCGTGGCCAGCGTTCGGGAGAAGGTCAGCCGTCTCGCCGAACTGCCCGAGTGGGTGCACTACTTCTTCCGCGAGGATTTTGCCATCGAGGAGGAGGCGCTCGCCAAGCTTCGTGCCAAGCCGGAAAACCCGGCGCTGCTGCGGGCCGCCGTCGCGGCCCTGTGGCAGGTCCCCGAGTGGACCGAGGCTGCCATTCAAACCGCGATCGAGGCGGCGGCCGCGCAGGCCAGGGTCAAGCCGGGTGCGCTCATGCCCCTGCTGCGTTATGCCCTCAGTGGCCAGTCGCGCGGGCCGGGTGTGGCGACGATCGCCCACCTGCTCGGACAGAGCTCGGCGCTGCGTCGCATCGAGCGTGCCCTGGCGGTGCTGGCAGCGTGAGCTGCGGTTGCAGAGCTGGGGCGCTTGTGGATTGCCAGCAGCCCGTGATGGGCGTAGGCTCTTTGTCACCGTCATGACAGTTCCTTCCCTCTTTCTCGCCGCCCTTGGAGGGGTGCTGGCCGTCGCTCCCCTGGGGGCCGCCGAGCCCGAGACGGCTTATGCCGGCAAGGTGGTGGTGATTCCGGTCGGCAAGGAGGATCTGATCTCGAGGGCGCGCTTTGAATTCATGTCGCGCACCCTGCAACGCTCGTCGGACGAGGGGGCCGAGGCGGTCATCTTTGACATCGACACGCCCGGCGGGCTGCTCTGGGACACGGTCGACCTCATGATGAACGATCTGCAGAAGCTCAAGCCGCGCAGCTTTGCCTTCATCAACAAGCGTGCTCTGTCGGCCGGCGCGATGATTGCGGTGGCCACCGACGGCATTTACATGGCCCCAGCCGGCACGGCCGGCGCCGCCACGCCGATCTACGGCAATGGCACGCAGATGGATGATGCCGAGCGGGCGAAGATGAATTCGGCCACGATGGGCATGGCGCGGGCGGTCGCCCGCAGCAAGGGCCATGACCCGCGGGTCATCGAAGCGATGATCGACATGAGCCGGGAACTCAAGGTGGGCGATGTCGAGCTCGACACCAAGGAGACGGTGCTGACGCTTGATGCCGAGCAGGCGGTGATGCTGCTCGACGGTCGGCCGCTGTTTGCCAAGGGCATCGTCAACAGTCTCGACGAGATCAAGAAGGCGGAAAAGCTCAAGGGGGCCACCGTCATTGCCGAGCCGACCTTCTTTGAAAATGTCGCCATCTGGGTGACCACCTACGCGGCCATCCTCATCCTCATCGGTGTTGCCGGCGGCTACTTGGAGATGCAGGCCCCAGGTTTCGGTCTGCCCGGCCTGGTCTCGGTCGCTGCCTTCAGCCTGTTCTTCTTCGGGCACTACATCGCCGGCAGTCTGGTGGGGCACGAGACGGCGGTCATGGCTGGATTGTTCGTCGTGGGCGCCCTGCTGCTGCTGGTCGAACTTGCCGTCCTGCCCGGCCTGATGGTGCCGGGCATTCTCGGCTTCCTCTGCATCATGATCGCCTTGGTCTACACGATGTCCGGCTGGGAGATCGCCACGCCGGCCGGTGGCAACGCTGCGGCCGCCTCCGGCTGGAATTTCGAGCTCGCCACTTACGCCACCGGCCTGCGCCATTTCGCCACCGGCCTGCTCGGGGCGGCGCTGGTATTGCTCGTCCTTTTTCGCTTCCTGCCGGAGAGCCGCCCCTTCCAGAAGATGGTGCTTGCCTCGGCGGCCGGCGGTGCCGCCAGCGACACGCCTGCCATGCAGGCCGCCCGGGCGCTGCGTCCCGGCGACACCGGCGTTGCCATCAGCGCCCTGCGCCCGGCCGGCACTGCCGAATTCGGCGGCCGCCGCATCGAGGTCACGGCCGACCAGGGCTATCTGCCGAACGGCACCGGCGTGCGCGTTCGCGAAGTCCAGGGAACCCGCATTGTCGTGGAACCTGCCGCCTGAACCATGCCGCCCTGGATCGAACATTTTGGCGTCGCTGTCTGCGCGATCTCCGGTGTCCTCGCCGCCGAGGGCAAGCGCATGGACCTTTTCGGGGCCATGGTGCTGGCGCTGGCCACGGCCATGGGCGGAGGCACGATCCGCGATCTCTGCATGGGCGCGAAGCCGGTGTTCTGGATCGAAAACATCGATTTCCTGCACACCGCACTGGTTGCGGCGCTCGCCACCTTCGTGCTCGCCCGTTTTCTCCACCCGCCCAACCGTGCCCTCGCCCTGGCCGATGCCTTCGGTCTGGCGCTGTTCGGCATCGTCGGCACCGAGAAGGCCCTGATTTACGAGTCGCCGGCCCTGGTCGCCGTTCTGTTTGGCATCGTCACCGCGGTCGCCGGCGGCATCCTGCGCGATGTGCTGCGCCAGGAGCTTCCGCATGTGTTCCGCACCGAGGTTGAGCTCTATGCCACCGCGGTCGCCGTCGGCGCCAGCGCCTATGTCCTGCTGCGCCAGCACCTGCCACCGGCGGACTGGCATCGCTATGCCGGCATGGGGTGCATCCTGCTCCTGCGCCTCGCCGCCATGCGCTGGAGCTTGCGCCTGCCGGTGTACCGGACGCGCCGCGACAGCTGAGGCGGGCGCCGTTCAAGGGCGCTTGAGCCAAGCTTCCAGGAAGCGGTAGATGACCTCGTTCGATTCCGCGTTGGGTGAGTGGTCGGGGCGGTTGGTCATCGCCACCCGTTCATCGTGGCCGAGCATACGGTTGATCGCACGCAGGTGGTTGAGCGCCGTCCAGCGCTTGGGGGGATCCTCGGCACCGCCCGAGACGAGGAAGGGTCGCGGCGCCATCAGGGCCTGCAGTTCGACGAGGTCGTGGCCGCGGGCGACGAGTTCCTTGTAGGCGCCGGTGCGCGGGTTGTCCGGCGTGACCAAGCCGGGTTTGCGCGTCACCTTGGGGTCATAACCGAGGTACCAAGGTTCCTGGTAGTTGATGCTCTGGCGCAATTCGTCGAAGACGATGCCGGGGTCCGACCACACGCCGCAGTCGAACTTCTCCCACAGGCAGGCGCCGAACATTGCCCACTTGCCACCGTAGGAGTGGCCGACGATGCCAATGCGGTCGGCGCGCACCTCGGGTCGCTGCGCCAGGGCCTGCCAGGCATTGGCGGACACATGGGCGAGATAACTGAGCGGCTGGCACTTCGCCTCGGGCGAAAGCACAGGCTTGCGGGCGTCGCCGCCGGGTGAGCCGATGCACAGGGCCACGAAGCCTCGGCGGGCGAGTTGGTGGGCGAAGTCGCGGAAGGGTTTGTCATTCAGCCCCGCGCTGGTTTCCGGATCATAAAACGGCACGAACACGGCCGGGAAGGGGCCTTTGCCGTCGGGAACGAGCAGGTAGCCGTCGCCGGTCTGCTGCGCGGCGATCTGCAGGCGGATGTGATGCTGGGTGAAAGTGTCACGGCGCGTGGTTTTCAGCAGTTCCATGGCCGGCTTGGCCAGCACCGGCGGCCAGGCGCCCATGAGGCCGTGCCAATCTGCCAGGATCTCCTCACGCCGCTGCCGCCACTCAGCGGCTGTGGTGACGGCGCGACCGTCCTTGAACTTCAGAGGTGAGGCATGGCTGCCTAGGTCATTGACGAACTCGGCCGGCGGCTGGAAGGTGGGAGCTAGGATGTTCCAGGGTTCGGCGGCGGGCAGAGTGGCGACGGCAAGCAGAAGGAAACAGGCGCGGAGCATGGCGGTAGCGTACGGCACGGGCTGGTCGCATCATGCAAACCCTCGGAAGAGAGCAGCCGCGTGTGCGTTCTTTTCCTGCCATGCCCGTGTTCAAGGCTGATCAACTTCAGGACCGCTACGTTGTCGTCGGCTTCGGCGCGGGCGGGGCCCAGGCTGCCTGCACGCTGCCAATCGAGGGCGTCAAGCCGCTGGTCCTGGAGTCAGGGCGCTCCTTTGATCCGGCCCCGAGGTGGCGATGTTCCAACTTCCCAGCCAGGCGCCGCTGCGCGGCGAAGGCACGCCTGAAAATCCCTACGGGTTCCACGACTGCTCCATCCAGAGCGGCTGGGACATTCCCGGTGAACCCTATGCCAGCGTGCACCTTCAGCCTGAACGGCAGTTCCAATGGTGGTGCCAGAGCATGACGGGTGGTCGCACGAATCACTGGGGCCGCATCTCCCTGATCTGCACCCGCAGAAAAAATCGTCCAAAACCGTGCTCTTCCCGACTTATCTTCTCATGATGCACCGGTTCCGCTCCATCTTTCTGCCCCTGGCACTTGCCGGTCTTGCCGCCCTTCCGGCCGCGGCCGACGAGGCTCAGCACGCCGCGCTGCAGTTTTTTGAAAAAGAGATCCGGCCCCTGCTCGTCGAGCGCTGCCACGAGTGCCACAGCGGCACCAAGCAGAAGGGCGGGCTGCGCGTCGACCACATCGGCTACCTGAAGACCGGCGGCGACACGGGCCCGGCCGTAGTCCCGGGCAAGCCCGATGAGTCGGCCCTCATCCAAGCGGTGCGCTACCATGATGCCGACTTCCAGATGCCGCCGAAGAACAGCGGCGGCAAGCTCAAGGACAGCGAGATCGCCGCGTTGGAAAAGTGGGTCGCCCTCGGCGCGCCCTGGCCCGAGGAGGCCGGCAAGAAGGTGGTCGTCACCGAAGGCGGTTTCACCGAAGAACAGCGCAACTACTGGGTCTTCCGGCCGGTCGCCAAGGTCAGCCCGCCGGCGGTGAAGAGTGAGTGGGTGCGCAACGACATCGACCGCTTTGTGCTGGCCAAGCAGGCTGAGCAGGGTCTGACGCCGGCGGCCGAGGCGGATCGCCACGAATTGGTGCGCCGGCTGCATTTCGACCTGCACGGCCTGCCGCCGACCAAGGCGGAGATCGACGCCTTCGTCAATGACCGTCGCCCCGATGCCTACGAGAAGCTTGTCGATGCACTGCTCGCCAGCCCGCGCTACGGCGAGCGCTGGGCCCAGCACTGGCTCGACCTTGTTCGCTACGCCGAGAGCGATGGCTACAACGCCGATGCCTACCGGCCCTCGGTCTGGCCCTACCGCGACTACGTCATCAAGTCGCTCAACAGCGACAAGCCCTACGACCAGTTCGTCCGCGAGCAGCTCGCCGGCGACGAGATCGCGCCTGACAATCCCGAGGTGATGATCGCCACCGCCTTCCTGCGCCATCCGGTTTACGAATGGAACCAGCGCGACGTGCGCGGCCAGTGGGACATCATCGTCACCGACATGACCGACACCACCGGGGAGCTCTTCCTCGGACTGAGCATGGGCTGCGCCCACTGCCACAACCACAAGTTTGATCCCATTCTGCAGAAGGACTACTACCGCCTGCGCGCCTTCTTTACACCGGTGCACTGGCGCGATGATCTGACGCTCGCGACCCCGGAGCAAAAGCGCGCGCATGACGCCCAGCTGGGGAAGTGGCAGGCGGCCACCGCGGAGATCCGCGCAAAGATGGACGCCCTGACCCAGCCCATCGTCGAACCGCGCGTCGAGCGCGCCCTCAAGCGCTTCACCGAGGATCTGCAGGCGATGGTCAACAAGCCCGCCGACAAGCGTGATGCCTTTGAAAAGCAGCTCGCCGGCCTGTGCGAACGCCAGATGACCCACGAGCGCCGCACCTTCGATCCGATGAAGAGCCTCAAGTCCGATGCCCAGAAGGCCGAGTACAAGGCGCTCGAGGCGGAGCTGAAAAAGTTCGATCACCTCAAGCCGGCTCCCCTGATGGACGCTTTCGTCGCCACCGACGCCGGACCGGTGCCGCCGGCCAACCCTCTGAAAACGCGCAAGGGCGAGCAGGACATTGCCCCGGGCTTCCCCTCGATCCTGGAGCCGAAGGAGCCGAAGATCACGCCCAAGGGCAACTCCACCGGCCGCCGCACCGTGCTCGCCGAGTGGATCACGCGCCCGGACAACCCGCTGTCGACCCGCGTCATCGTCAACCGCGTGTGGCAGTACCACTTCGGCCGCGGCATCGTCGCCACCGCCAGTGATTTTGGCACCCTTGGCGAGCCGCCGACCCATCCGGAATTGCTGGACTTCCTGACCCGCCGTTTTGTCGAGGGCGGCTGGCGTCTCAAGCCCCTGCATCGCGAGATCCTGCTGTCGGCCGCCTACCGTCAGACCGCCCGCCGCGAGCCGGACGCCGTCGCCGCCAGGGTCGACCCCTCCAACCGCTTCCTCTGGCGCTTCAACCCGCGGCGTCTCGATGCCGAGCAGGTGCGCGACGCCCTGCTCGCCGTCAGCGGTGAACTCGACCCCGCCGCCGGCGGTCCGGCCGGCGACGGCAACGGCACGCGCCGCTCGGTGTACACGATGAAGAAGCGCAACAACCCGAACGAGTTGCTGCGCGCCCTCGACATGCCCGCCGGTTTCGCCAGCACCTCCGAGCGCCAGAGCACCACCACCCCGACCCAAGCCCTGCAGTTGCTCAATGGCGACTGGCTGCTCGCCCGCGCCCGCCGCCTGGCCGAGCAGGCGCGCAGCGTCGAGGATGCCTGGATGGCTGTGCTCGGCCGGCCGCCGAGCGGCAAGGAACGTGCCGTCGCCGAGGACTTTCTGAAGCGCCGCTCCGGCGGTGCCATGCCGGCCGCCAGCGCCGATGCGGCCGGGGGCATCGCTTCCGGTTTCAAG
>JBIJBO010000003.1:0-64276 GCA_044345215.1 Prosthecobacter sp.
CGCGCGCCCTGACCTACCTGCTCAACACGGCCGAGACGGAGGCCGAGATCTGGATCGGCTGGGGCATCCACGTCTTCAAGGTGACCGGCGGCGAGTTCAAGAAGGGCACCGTCCTGGAGGACTACCTGGAACGAAAGTTCGACGAAGCGGCCGCCCAGCCCGGTGACGACTTCTTCAGTGCCCTCGTGCAGGCCGAGTTCCGCGGCCGGCGCCTGACCCGCGCGGAGTGCCTGGGCTTTGCCAACCTCGCCTTTGCCGGCGGTCGCGACACCATCATCCACACCATCGCCTGCGCTCTCGGCCACCTGGCGGAGCATCCCGAGGCGCTCGAATTCCTGCGCGCCGATCCAAAGCGCATCACCCTCGCCAGCGAGGAATTCTTCCGCGTCTTCATGCCGCTCACCCACATTGGCCGCGTCTGCCCGGCCGGCGCCGAACTCCACGGCTTCGCCGTGCCGCCCGGCCAGCGGGTGTCGCTCTGTTGGTCCTCGGCCAACTTCGACCCCGCCGCCTTCCCCGCCCCGGAAACGATCCGTCTGGACCGCAAGCCAAACCCGCACCTGTCCTTCGGTTTCGGCAGCCATCTCTGCCTTGGTGCCCCGCACGCGCGGTTGATCCTGCGCACCCTGCTGCGCCTCTGCTGCGAGAAGGTCGGACGACTGACCGTCGTCGAGGCCATCGAACGAGTCGAACACGAGGCCGCCTTCGATCGCACCCTCGGTTACGAGCGCTTGGTACTGGCCTTGGAGCCCCGCTGAGGCCGGGCAGCCACCAAAAATCCGCCGGCTTTCGCCCTGGGACGCGCGATCGGACTTGCGCGACGCGGCGCCATGCCTTCTTTCCCTCGTTCCGCCCCAAGAATCTCATGAACACCCTCAGCACCTTCCCCACCGGCTCCGGCGCCCCCGGCAAATTCCACTCCCTGCCCGAACTGGAGAAGCAGGGCGTCGGCAAGGTTTCCAGGCTGCCCGTCTCCATCCGCATTGTTTTGGAGTCCCTGCTGCGCAACCTTGACGGCAAGAAGGTCACCGAGACCGATGTCAAAAACCTCGCCAACTGGAACGCCAATCATCCCGGCGAATATGAGATTCCGTTCACGGTCGCGCGCATCGTGCTGCAAGACTTCACCGGCGTCCCCCTGCTGGTGGATCTTGCGGCGATGCGCTCCAAGGTGAAGCAGCTCGGCAAGAACCCGAAAATGGTCGAGCCGCTCGTGCCCGTCGACCTGGTCGTGGATCACTCCGTGCAGGTCGACTTCGCAGGCACGCAAGACGCGCTGAACAAGAACCTCGACCTCGAGTTCGAACGCAACAAGGAGCGCTACCAGTTCCTGAAGTGGGGCGAGCAGGCCTTCGACACCTTCAAGGTCGTTCCTCCGGGCATCGGGATCGTCCATCAGGTGAACCTCGAATACCTTGCGAAGGGCGTCCTTGAAAAGGACGGGGTCTATTACCCGGATTCACTGGTGGGCACGGATTCGCATACAACGATGATCAACGGTCTTGGCGTCGTCGGCTGGGGCGTGGGCGGCATTGAAGCCGAGGCGGGCATGCTCGGCCAACCGGTGACTTTCCTGGTGCCCGAGGTGGTCGGCGTTTACCTGACCGGCGCACTCAAGGAGGGCGTCACCGCCACCGACCTCGTGCTCGAAGTCACACAGAAGCTGCGCAAGCTCGGCGTCGTCGGCAAGTTCGTCGAGTTCTACGGCCCCGGCGCCGTCAGTTTGCCCGTCACCGATCGTGCCACGATCGCGAACATGGCGCCCGAGTACGGCGCGACGATGGGCTTCTTCGGCGTTGATGAGGAAACCGTCGCCTACCTGCGCGGCACCGGCCGCAGCGAGGAACTCTGCAAAACCGTCGAGAACTACTACAAGGCGCAGGGCCTGTGGGGCATCCCCACCGAAAAAGGCAGCCTTGACTTCACCACCGAGATGGAAATCGACCTCAGTGGCGTCGTGCCCTGCGTGTCAGGCCCGAAGCGTCCTCAGGACCGCATCGAGGTCCCCGCGCTGAAATCCAAGTTCCGCGACCTGCTTGGCGCGGACGTGAAGGCCGGCGGCTTTGGCAAGGCGGAGGCCTTCAAACCCGCCGAGGTCGTCGTCAACAGCAAGGCGGACGTCAGGGACACCATCACCGACGGCTCCGTGCTGATCGCCGCAATCACCAGCTGCACGAACACCTCCAATCCAAGCGTCATGCTCGCCGCCGGCCTGCTGGCGAAGAAGGCGAATGCCAGGGGCCTCAAGGTGAAGCCCGCCGTGAAAACCAGCCTTGGCCCGGGTTCACGCGTCGTGACCGACTACCTGGCCAAGACCGGCCTGCAGGCCGAACTCGACAAGCTCGGCTTCCAGACCGTTGGCTACGGCTGCACCACCTGCATCGGCAACTCGGGCCCGCTTGATGCCGGCATCGAAGACGTCGTCAAAAGTCAGGATGTCGTCGCCGCCTCCGTGCTCTCCGGGAACCGCAACTTCGAGGCCCGCGTGCATCAGAGCATCAAGGCAAACTTCCTCATGTCGCCGCCACTCGTCGTCGCCTACGCGATCGCCGGCACCGTGGACATCGACCTGAGCAGGGACGAAATCGTCGCGGGCAGCGGCGTCTACCTGAAGCACATCTGGCCGACGCTCGCCGAGGTCCGCGACGCGATGGCCTCCGCCCTCAGCCCCGAGGTCTTCCGCAGGCTGTACACCGACTTCGCCTCCCAGAACCCGAAATGGAACGAGATTCAGGGCAGTGTCGGCGAGGTCTTCGAGTGGGACGGCAAATCCACCTACATTCAGCACCCGCCCTTCTTCGCCGACTTCAGCATGAAGCCCGGCGACATCACGGAAATCAGGGGCGCACGTCCGCTCGGCATCTTTGGCGACAGCGTTACCACGGACCACATCAGCCCAGCCGGAGCCATCAAGAAAGCCAGCCCCGCCGGCCGTTTCCTCACCGAAAACGGCGTCGCCCAGACCGACTTCAACAGCTACGGCAGCCGTCGCGGCAATGATCTCGTCATGACGCGCGGCACCTTTGCCAACGTCCGGATCAAGAACCTCATGCTCGGTGGCAAGGAGGGCGGCGACACGCTGCTTCAGCCCGCCGGCACCGAGATGAGCATCTACGACGCCGCCGAGGCTTACAAGGCAGCCGGCACGCCGACGATCGTCATCGGCGCCGAAGACTACGGCATGGGCTCCAGCCGCGACTGGGCGGCCAAGGGCACGCGTCTGCTCGGTGTCAAGGCCGTCATCACGAAGTCCTTTGAGCGCATCCACCGCAGCAACCTCGTCGGCATGGGCGTGCTGCCGTGCAACTTCAAGGACAAGGCCGACTACGACAAGGTCAAGGACCTCGGTGACGCCACCTACGACATCCTGGGCCTGTCCAACGACTTCAAGCCGATGAGCGAAGCCACCCTTCGCGTCCACAAGGCAGACGGCACAAGCTTCGACATCCCGCTGATCGTCCGCATCGACACCCCGGTGGAAATCGACTACTATCGTGCTGGCGGTATTCTGCCCTACGTGCTTGCGCAGATCCTGCGCGCCAACGCCTGACCACCCCGCGGCGAACCGTCCCTCGCCTGCGGCTCATCCCCGCTTGCGAAGGACGGCCCTTTCGCGCTAGATGAAGGCGATTCATGAAATCGCTCTTCCTCACCAACGAATATCCGCCGCACATTTATGGCGGCGCCGGCGTCCACGTCGAGTACCTCACACGCGAGCTGGCCAAGCTCATGGACGTGGAGGTGAGGTGCTTCGGCGACCAGCAGAGCAACGACAACCCGGTCGTGAGGGGGACCGGCCTCGACAACGCGGATTGGACCTGCCCGGCCAACTTGAAGTCGGTGTTCGGCGCCATGCAGCGCTGCCTCGACTTCAACACGCGCGGCATCGACGCCCAGATCGTCCACCTGCACACCTGGTACTCGCACTTCGGCGGCATCCTCGCCAAGCTGAATTACGGCGTGCCCATGGTGCTCACCGTGCACTCCCTGGAGCCGCTGCGACCGTGGAAGCGCGAGCAGCTCGGCGGCGGTTACGACTTCACCGTCTGGCTCGAGCGCACCGCCCTTGAGATGGCCGATGCCGTCATTGCCGTGTCAGAGGAGACCAAGTTCGACCTTCTGCGACTGTTCAACCTTGATCCGCACAAAATCCACGTGATCCACAACGGCATCGACCCCGAGGAATACCGGCGTGTCGAGGCCCCGGACGTCCTGCGCAAGCACGGCGTCGATCCCGACACCCCGTTCGTGCTTTTTGTCGGACGCATCACCCGCCAGAAGGGCATCATCCACCTCGTGCGCGCGATCGCCCACATGAACCCGGGCATTCAGGTCGTTCTCTGCGCGGGTGCCCCCGACACGCCCGAGATCGAGACCGAGATGCAGGCGGCCGTGACCGAGGCTCAAGCACTTCAGGGCAAAGTCGTCTGGATCCGCTCCATGCTGCCCGCCGCGGAGAAGATCGCCATGTACTCGCACGCGGACGTCTTCTGCTGTCCATCGATCTACGAACCCTTTGGCATCATCAACCTGGAGGCCATGGCCTGTGAGACCGCGGTCGTCGCCAGCTCCGTGGGCGGCATCAAGGAGGTGGTCGTGCACGGCGAAACCGGCCTGCTGGTGTCACTTGACCAACAGAACGAAAGTCCCTTCGAGGCGCTCGAGCCCGAGCGCTTTGCACGAGATCTCGCCGATGCGGTCAACCTGCTCATGGCCGACCCGGCCAAGCGCCGCGCCATGGCCGAGGCCGGCCGCCGGCGCGCCGTCGAGCGCTTCAGCTGGACCAGCATTGCCCACCGCACCCAGCTTCTCTATGAGCGACTGCTGGCGGCGCGACCTGAGGCTTGACCCGCCCTCGGGCCCGGTGAAAAAGAGTCCCATGGAACTCATCAATGACACCCCGCATGTGCCGGCTGCGGTCGGTCCCTACTCGCAGGCGGTCCGCTCCGGCAGCTTCCTGTTCTGCTCGGGGCAGATCCCGATCGACCCGGGAACGGGCAAAATCGAGGCTGCCGACATCGAGGGCCAGACAAGCCAGGTGTTCGCCAACCTCAAGGCTCTGCTGCGGGCCCAGGGACGCTCGCTGACCGATGTTGTCAAGGCCACAGTCTTCCTGCAGGACATGGCCGACTTTGCCAAGGTGAATCCCCTGTATGCCGACGCCTTCGGTGGACACAAACCGGCGCGCTCCACCGTTCAGGTCGCGGGCCTGCCGCTCGGAGCCAGAATCGAGATCGAGGTGATCGTCGAAATGGACTGAAACCGGTTCAGTTCGACGGCAGGATGGAGCTTTCCTTGCGGCGTCGGAAGGCCTGAACGCGACCGTCTCCCTTGTACAAGTAGATTTTCTTGATATCGTCAAGCTTCATCAGCACCCAGGGCGAAAGCACATTGCGACCGTTCTTCGTGAAGACAAGGTCATCGGCAAGGTGCACGCAGGAATGGAAGGCGTCGCCGCTGGTGTTGCTCAGGAAGAAGAGGATGTCGCCGTACTGAAGCGGAGGCTCGACCGGCTCGAAGTTCTCCAAGACCTGGCTGGTGGCGAGCCGCGAGTCGAGCAGGTATTGATGGGGTTCGTAGTTGAAGAAGTTGAGCGAGGTCCAATGGCAGTCCGGGAAAGTGCCGTGGCGCGCGAGGTCCATGCCGGGATAGGTGTACAGCAGCTTGCGCACCAGCGAGGGCAGCACGTGCGAAATGGGCAGCGACTCGATGCCGTCCGTGTCAATGATCGACTGCATGAGAGGCTCGATGTCCTTGCGGCGCAGGCCGATTCCCAAGGTCCAGTAATTGAGCAGTTCATTGAGGTTCGACGAATCGTCGAGCTCCATCTTGACCATGAGCGAGCGCGTGCGGGTGAAGGCCTTGAAAATGGTCCGCGCCTCGGAATCCGACTGGGCGTAATTGAGAATGGCGGAGATGTCGCTGAAGGCAATGGTTTCCCCGCGCATGTAGGACATCTGCTCGACCTTGGCGATCACTTCAGGCCGCAGCTTGCTGGTGCGGTACCATTCCTTCACCGTCTGCCCGACGATGAGAACCGGGTCCACGCAAAATTCGTTCGGCTCATGCTTTGAGAGCTCGGTGTAGATCCGTCCGCGCACCTCGGGCGTCAGCGACTCCAGGTCGGGCAGCGGCGGGAAGACATGGAGGAAACCGTCTTCCTTGACCAGGTTTCGTTCGGCAAGCAGGAGATCGATGAGAGCCTGCGGCAGGCCGGACTCCTGGAAAAAATCGCCGAGGCGCGGCAGCATCGCTTCCGGGAAGCTCCAGCGGGGACGGGTGCTGGGCAGGGGAAAGTTGGCAATCAGATGTTCGGGTGCCTCCAGATAGACGTAGGCGCAGCGCAGCCTGCCCCAAGGACCGGGGTTGGCGTAGAAGAGGTTGGGGTTCTTGGCAATCTTGCTGGCGCGGTCGTCCTCATTGGCCGTCGCGGGGTTGTTGACTTGATTCTGGGTGAGAATCTGGCGCAGGTCGTTCAGGTTGGAAATCTGCCCCGTGGCCATGCCGGCAAGAAGCAGGCCCGTGGCAGCGGCAACAATACTTTTGGCACCAAGTCTGGGCGGGCGAAAGGAGGACAAAAACGGCATGACGTGACAGCTCTCAACATCCGCGAAAGCGGGAATGTTGCACATGAAAAAGATGGGGTTGGCAGCAATTCGAATCTCCCCCTGCCGACTGGATGCAAAAGAAGGCGAATTCCACATTTCAACGTGGGGAATTCTCGACTCCTTGGGAGAAAATGCTTGGGATTGCCGCCAAATCTTGATAATTGCATGTTTTCCAGATTTCGTCCCTGACATGATTTTTCCGCCTCCCTCCCCGGCCACGCGCAGCCGCCGCCCTGGCTCGCCTCTTGCCTGGTGTCTCGCGCTGGCGGTGGCGACAGCCCCCTTTGCCCAAGCGGGCCCGGGTGCCGCCAACCAGCCCGAGTCGGAAGCCCATTCGCAAGCCCTCGCAGCCCAGCAGGAGCGCCTGCACCAGGCTTGGCAAGAACTGCAGCAGGGCCGCCATGCGGAGGCTGTCGAACGCTTTGAAGCCCTTCACACCTCACTGGCCGGCCCTGGCAGTGATCCGGAGCTGCGACTGGTGGCGCGCGAGGGCTACATCCAGGCCGGACTGGCGCGCGCGCTGGAACTGGCGGCAGCCGGCGATCCCCAAGCCGCCGCCGCGCTGCTCGACAAGCTCGACACACCCGCCGTCTCCAAGGAAGACCCGCGGGTCGCCGCCGCGCGGCGCCGGGTGACGGATCCGGATCGATACCCGCCAGCGCTGACCCCCGAGCACCGCGAGCGAGTCGCCTCGGTGACCCGCCTGCTGGCCGCCGCCTCCTCGCAGGCGGAAACCGGCCAATTCGACCTCGCCCTCGCCACCTACGAGGACATCCTGCGCCTGGATCCCACGAACAGCGCGGCCCGCCGCGGCATGGAAACCGTGGAACGCCAGCGTGCGATCTACTACAACACCGGCAGGGACCAGCAACGCTCAAGGATGCTCAACCAGGTGAATGCCGCTTGGGAAAACCCTCCCGCCACGACAAATTTGTCATCCCTGTTCGGCGCTGCCGACCCCAAGGGGGCGGTGGCAGGGGTGCGGCGCGGTGGTCGCGAAACTATCCAGCGCAAGTTGCGTGAAATGGTCATCGCCCAGGTCGACTTCACCGAAGCCACTCTGGGCGAGGTGATGGAATACCTGCGCGTGCGCAGCCGCGATCTCGATCCCACTGGCAAGGGCGTCGATTTCGTCAACAGCGTGCCTGCGGACCAGCCGATGAAGCCCATCTCACTGAACCTGCGCGAGGTGCCGGTCGAGGAAGTGCTGCGCTATGTCTCCGACATTGCCGGCATCACCTACAAGGTGGAAGAATTCGCCGTGCGCCTGGTCTCGCTTGCCGATGCCTCGGCGGATGTCATCAGCCGCACCTACCGCGTGCCGCCCGACTTCATCAGCAGTGCACCCGCCGCCAGTGCCGCGCCTGCCAGTGCCGACCCCTTTGCCGCGGGCGCCACTCCGACGGCCAGCACGCAACTGCGCCGCCTCGGCGCCAAGGAGTTCCTGGAAAGCCAGGGAGTCAACTTCCCGGAGGGCACGGGCGCCAGCTACAACCCCTCAAGCAGTACCCTGATCGTGCGCAACACGGCGAAGAATCTCGAACTGGTGGACATGCTGGTCGAGCAAGCCTTCAACCGCTCGCCCCGCCAGGTCGTCATCGAGGTGAAAATGCTCGAGGTGCGCAACAATCACCTCAAGGAAATCGGCTTCGACTGGCTCCTCGGCTCCTGGGGCGGCGAGGTTCAGGGCGCCGGCGGCACCTCCGGCAATGCCCAGCCGAACACCTACCTGACCCAGGATTTCCCGCAGCAGGTCGCCACCGCCGCAGGCACCACCGCGCTCGGATTCAATCCCGTGACCGCCGGCCTGCGTTCCAGCGGCGACCTGCCGGGCGACAGCATCGACGCCCTGCTCGAGTCCAGCATCAACGCCCAGCCGAGTGCGTCTTCGCGTTCCCCGGGCGTCTTCTCGGTCAGCGGCGTCCTGACCTCACCACAGTTCCAGACCGTCATCCGGGCACTCGACCAGAAAAAGGGCATTGACGTGGCTGCACAACCGGCCGTCGTGACCCGCAGCGGCCAGAAGGCGAGCGTGGAAATCACCCGCGAGCTCATCTACCCGACCGAATTCGACCCGCCCCAGGTCCCAACCAACGTCGGCCAGAACCAAATTTTGATCGTGGGAGGCATTCAAATTCCCCTGCCCCTGCCCCCCCCGGTGGTGACGCCGACCACCCCGACCGCCTTCGACATGCGCCGCACCGGTGTCGTTCTGGAGGTCGAGCCGGTCATCTCGGAAGACGGTCGCAGCGTCGACCTCGCCATCACCCCCGAGTTCACCGAATTCAGCGGTTTCGTCAACTACGGCACACCCATCTTCAGCATCTTCGAGGGCAACTACAGCATGCTCACCGACAACTTCATTTATCAGCCGGTGTTCGACACGAAGAAGGTGGTCACGGCTGTGAATATCTATGACGGAGCGACGGTCGTGCTCGGCGGTCTGGTCTCCGACAACACCATCATCACGCAGGACAAGGTGCCCATCGTCGGCGACGCCCCGGTGGTCGGCCGACTCTTCCGCAGTGACGTGACGAGGCGACAGATGAAACACGTGCTCTTCTTCGTCACTGTCAAGGTGGTCGACCCCTCCGGCCGACGCGTCAACGAGCCCTGAGCCGGCGGTTGGAGAGGCTCAGATTGCGGCTTGCCAGCTCCCGGCGCTGCTGCTAGGTGTCGCGTTTCCATGGCAACCATTTCGCACACCAGCCCTGCCGGAGTCAGGGCCACAGGCCGCTCGGTCAACTGCATCAGGCGCGCCGCCGGCGGATCGGCCCGACACGTCGGCATCACGACAGCCCCCGGGCTTCGCAACACCGCCCTTCACTCCGCCGGCTTCTGACTTTTTCGGCCGGCGTTCCCCTCCTTTGCTGAGGCAACGACTGCCCCTCCCCTCCCATTTCAATCTCTGCGACCCTCGAGCAGCGCTCCATTTACCATGTCCAATACCATCGTTGTCGGCGCCCAGTGGGGCGATGAAGGAAAAGGCAAAATCGTCGATTATCTCACCGAGAAGACCGACGTCGTCGTGCGTGCCGCCGGCGGCAACAATGCCGGCCACACCGTCATCAACAACGGCACCAAGTATATCCTTCACCTCATCCCGAGCGGCATCCTGTGGAAGGGCAAGGTCTGCGTCATCGGCAACGGCGTCGTGATGGACCCGCTCGGCCTGATCGATGAGATGAACAAGCTGCGCGGCCAGGGCGTCGAAATCACCCCCGAAAACCTGCTCATCAGCGAGACCGCCCACCTCGTCATGCCGTACCACCGCGGCCTGGACCAGGCGCGCGAAGCGAAGCGTGGTGACAAGAAGATCGGCACGACGGGCCGCGGCATCGGCCCGGCCTATGCGGACAAGGTCGAGCGTGGTGGCCTGCGCACCATCCTGCTCAAGCAGCCGGACCTGTTCGCCAGCGAACTTCGCGAACGCATCCTTCAGCACAACGAGACCCTGCGCGCCGTCGGCATCGCCGAGGTGCCGGTCGAGGAAACCCTCACCCGCATGCTCGAGGCCGCGAGCATTCTTGCGCCGCACATCACCAACACGGCCGTGTTCTGCCACGAGGCCATCCGCTCCGGCAAGAACCTGCTGTTTGAGGGCGCCCAAGGCACTTATCTCGACATCGACCACGGCACCTACCCCTTCGTCACCTCCTCGAACACCACTGCCGGCGGCGCCTGCACCGGCTCGGGCGTGCCGCCGCGCATGATCGACAAGGTCGTCGCGGTCGCCAAAGCCTACACCACCCGCGTCGGCTCCGGTCCCTTCGTCACCGAGAACGAGGACATCGGCGACATGCTCCACAACATGGGCCGCGAGTTCGGCGCCACCACCGGCCGCGCCCGCCGCTGTGGCTGGCTTGACGCCGTGCTCGTCCGGTATGCGGTCATGATCAACGGTGCGGATGAACTGGCCATCACCAACCTCGACGGCCTCGACGGCCTCGACACGGTGCAGATCTGCACGGCCTACCGTCTGCGAGGCGAGACCCTGCAGTATCCGCCAAGTACCGTCGCCGACCTCGAGGCCTGCGAGCCGGTCTACGAAACCCATCAAGGCTGGAAGCAGGATCTCAGCGGCATCCAGAACTTTGCCGACCTGCCTCCGCTCGCCAAGGCCTACCTGAAGCGTGTCGAGGAACTCACGGGCGCCCGCATCAGCCTGCTCGGCGTCGGCCCGGCCCGCGACCAGACTCTGGTGGCCTGAACCAGCCTCAACCCACCTTTTCGAGGAACAATTCCTCAAGGCTGCCACCCGCCGCGGCACTGCCGGAGCGGAGTTCCTCCAGTGTACCCTCAAACACGAGGCGGCCTCGTCGCAGGATGCCAATGCGGTCGGCCACCTCCTCGGCGATGTGAAGGAGGTGCGTGCTCATCAGCACGGTCGTGCCGGCGCGACTGAGGTTCCTCAACTCCTCCTTGACGACACGGGCGTGAATGGGGTCGAGCCCGACCATCGGCTCGTCGATCACAAACACCTTCGGCTCGTGCAGCAGCGCGCTGGCGATGGCGAGTCGCTGGCGGGTCCCGTGGCTGAGGTTCTCGATGCGCTGATCGCCGTGCTCATGCAGGGCAAAGCGGTCGAACAACTGCTCGGTGCGCGCCGCCGCATGGGCCGGATCCATCTCAAAGAGCTCGGCGATGAAGTGCATGAACTCCGGTGCGCTCAGCTTCTCGTAGAAAGCGGCGACATCGGGCACATAGCCCAGCAGGGCCTTGGCCTGCAAGGGCTCCTCCTGAATGTCGATGCCGCAGATCCGAACACGCCCGGCCATCGGCTTCATCAGGCCGGTGAGCAGCCGGATCGCCGTGGTCTTGCCGGCGCCGTTCGGCCCAAGAAAGGCAAACAGTTCACCCGGCCGCACCTCCAGACTGAGGTCATCCAGCGCCCGCAGATTGCCATACTCCATCGTCAAGTGGTCGAGCTGAATCATCGCGGTATGCCAAAGTTACGCCGCGCAAGCAGCAGAGGAAGGGCGGGATTGCACACGCGGGTCAAAGACCGGGAAAAGCGACCGCCAGGTCCAGAGGATCGCCCAGCTCCCGCTGGCGCTCGCGCAGCTTCGCGAACAACGCACGCCGGCGCCCGGTCTGGGCGGGATCATCGGCGAGATCGCGCTGCTCAAGCGGGTCCTCCGCCACGTGGTAGAGCCGCAGCACGCCGGCCTTGGGATAGACCATGAGTTTCCAGCCGTCGTGCAGGATCGCCCGCTGCAGGTCGAGGTAGGCGGCATAGATCGACGGATAGGCCGAGACCTTCGTCTTGCCTCGCGCCAAGGGCAGCAGGCTGCGGAAGAAGACGTGATCGGGCTGCGCCGAGCCGGCCAGTTCGAGCGTTGTCGGCATGACATCCTGCAGGTGCACCGGTGTGCTGACGCGGGCATTGGCGGGAATGCCGGGCCCGCGCACCAGCAGCGGCACGCGCAGGCTGTGTTCGTACAGGTTCTGCTTGCCGAACAGACCGTGCTGACCGAGCGCGAGCCCGTGATCGGCGGTGAAGAACACATAGGTGTTGTCCGCCCGCCCGCTGCGCTCCAACGCATCCAGAATGCGGCCCACCTGAGCATCCATGTGGGTGATGAGGGCGTGGTACTCCTGGCGGTGCACCTTGACCGCGTGCTCGGTGCGCGGAAACGGGCCCAGTTTCTCATCGCGCAGCCCCGGCCCGCAGCCAATGGCGTCCTTGTACGGGTATTCCGGCAGGAAGTTGGCCGGCACGGCCACCCGCTCCAGCGGGTAGCGGTCGACATATTCCTTCGGCGACTGCCGCGGGTCATGCGGGGCGTTGAAAGCGGCGGTCAGGAAAAATGGCCGCGGATCGGCAGCGGCCTTATCGAGGAAAGCGACGGTGTCATCACCGACGACCTCGCTCCAGTGCCTGCCGCCCTCCCAGAAGCCGCCGAATTTTGGGTCCGACGGACTCCACGGGTCCGGCTGACCGGCCAGCGGGCGGTTGTAGCCCTCCTTGACGTCCTTCGGCATGCCGGCGCGGATGTGCGCCACAAACTCATAAGCCCTGGCCGGGTCAGCCTTCACGTGCCACTTGCCCGTGTAGTAGGTGGCATAGCCCTGCGCCGCCATCAACTGCGGCCAGAGCCGGCCGGCTTCGCACTCGCGATCGGCCGTGTCATAGACCTTGCGAGCCTCCCACAGGCTGCGTCCCGTGGCCAGCATGGTGCGGCTGGCGACGCAGACCGCCGGACTGAAGGACCCCATGTTGTAGGCATGCGTGAAGGTCGTGCCGCCAGTGACCAAACGATCCAGGTTGGGCGTGTCGATGTCGAGGTGCCCGAGGGCGCGCACTGTGTTGTAGCACTGGTCGTCGGCGAACAGGAAGAGCACATTCGGCTTGGCGGCCAGGGCCGGCAGGGCGATCGACAGGAGCAGGGTGAGGAGACAGCGCATGGTAAAGGGGTAAAGGCGAACCTCCACCTGACCAATCATCCCGCCAACCCACGAGACTGACAGGCACAGAAGGGGCGCACCGACCCGCAAGGCTAGGCAAACACCGGACGACAAGCACTCAAAAAATGCGCCAAAATTCTTGTTCCTCGTTCCTTGTTCCCTCCGCCCGTTGCGCACAGAGGGTGTGGCGCGTATAGATTGCTCCACTCTCCATTGCCCGCCCCATGCCGACCGCCTTTCTGCCCGTCCTAGACGCCCTGCCCGGGCGCAAATCGCCGCTGCTGGAGCGGTTCTGGGGACTGCTGGAAACCAAGACACCGTCGCAGCTCGAAGCCATGGCACGCGAGGCCAGTGCGCTGACCCGGCGTCATTTCGGCCGCACCATGCGCCTGTTCGCGCCGCTCTATGTCTCGAACGAGTGCGTCAACAATTGCTCCTACTGCGGGTTCTCGCGCGACAACCCAAACATCCTGCGTGTGACGCTGAGCGTTGAACACGTTGTGCGCGAGGCGCGCCACCTTGCGGATCAGGGATTCCGAAACATCCTGCTGGTGGCGGGGGAACACCCCAAGTTTGTCAGCGACGGTTATTTGGAGGCATGCATCCGCGCCATCCGCGATTTTATCCCGACCGTCGCCATCGAGGTCGGGCCGATGGAGGCGCCGGAGTACGCGCGCATGGTCGCCGCCGGTGCCGAGGGCCTGGTGGTCTATCAGGAGACCTATGACCGCGAGGTGTATGAGCAAATGCACACCGCCGGGCCAAAGAAAGACTTCGACTGGCGCATGGCCTGCCCAGAGCGCGGCCATGAGGGCGGCTTCCGCCGCATCGGCATCGGTGCTCTGTTTGGCCTGAGCGACTGGCGGCTGGAGGCCCTGCGCCTGGCCGCCCACCTCGAGCACCTGCAACGCCACTGCTGGCGCGCCAGCTTCACGGTCGCCTTCCCGCGCCTGCGGCCGGCGGCGGGCGGATTCCAACCACTGACGGGTTTCCCCGACTGGGCTCTGGTGCAAACTTTGTGCGCCTTCCGGATGACCTTCCCCGAAGCCGGCATCGTGCTGAGCACGCGCGAGCCGGCGGCGCTGCGCGACGCCCTGGCACCGCTCGGAGTCACGAGCATGAGCGCCGGCAGCCACACCGAACCCGGCGGTTACACGGGAGCTGGCAGTGAGGACCTGCACCTCACGGTCAAGGGGCGCCGCGTCGACCTCGCGGACAAACCCGAGCAGGCGAAGGCCGAGGGCCAGTTTGGCATTGCCGACACCCGCAGCCCGGCCGAAGTGACCGCCATGCTGCGCCGCCAGGGGCTCGACCCGGTGTGGAAGGATTGGGACAGCGCCATTCTCAGCGACCTGAGCACGGGCTTGACGGCCGCCTGAGCCGGGGTTTTGGGTGACTCATGACAATCACGCTCAACGGCGAAAAACGCGAGTTCGACGGTCCCCTGCCGATGTCGCGGCTGCTGGAGACGCTCGGCCTGGCCGGCCGGCCGGTTGTGGTGGAGCACAACCGCGCCGCCCTGCTGCCGCGCGAGATCGATGCGGCCCAGGTGAGCGAGGACGACGTCATCGAGATTGTCCAGATCACCGCCGGCGGCTGAATACGCCGCCGGGCGCGAGCGCGCGTTGCATCGCCGCGGGGCCTGTGGGAGGATGGCAGGATGAATGAACTGCCGCCCGTGCTCGAACCGCCCTCCGACGCCCTGTTCATGCGCGAGGCCCTGCGCCTCGCCGCCAAGGCTGCGCGCCAGGGCGAGGTGCCGATTGGCGCGGTGATCGTCCATCAGGAGCGGGTCATTGCCCGTTCCTGGAATCAGGTCGAGACCCTCAAGGATGCCACTGCCCACGCGGAAATGCTGGCACTGACCCAGGCCGAAAGCGCGCTCGAGGACTGGCGGCTGACCGACTGCGATCTGTACGTCACCAAGGAGCCCTGCCCGATGTGCGCGGGTGCGCTCGTGCACTGCCGCGTGCGGCGAGTCATCTTCGGCTGCGGCGACCCCAAGGGTGGCGCCGCCGGCGGCTTCTGGAACCTGCTGCAGGCGCCGAACCTCAACCACCGCTGCGAGATCACCCCAGGCGTGCTCGCCGAGGAGAGCGTCGCCCTGCTGAAAAGCTTCTTTGCCGAGGCGCGCCAGCGCCGTGCCGAGGGCCAGACCCACACCAAGGGCATGATCTTCGACGGCCCATGAGCCGAATCCGCTTGAGCAGCCGCCACGACTGACCCAAGATTCAGCCATGTCCATGCAGGCTGCAGCCGTGCTGAAAACCTATCTCGAACAGCGCCGGGCGGCCGGCGACAGTCACGTGCCGCTGCGTGCCGACAGCCTGGAACGCCTGCGCGCCTACCGGCAGGGCCGCCGCGTCCGTGCCGAGGTGGTGCGCCGCCTCGTGGAGGAGGCTCCGACTGCCTTGGCCGTCGCCCAAGAAACAGTGCCTGCCGTCGCCGAAGTGGCAAAAGCCGATCCTCTGCTCGATGTGCCTGGCAGCACGAAGGCCGAAAAACTCGCCGCCCTCGCCGCGCTGGCTGAAACCGCGCCCGAGCCGCGCGCGCTCGGCACGCTGCGCGAGACGATGGTCTTTGCCACCGGTTCGCCCGAGGCCGAACTGATGTTCATCGGCGAGGCACCAGGTGCCGAGGAGGAGCGCCAGCGCGAACCCTTCGTCGGCCCCGCCGGCCAGAAGCTGACCAGCATTCTCAAGGCCATGGGCCTGGCCCGCGACCGCGTCTACATCAGCAACATCTGCAAGTTCCGGCCGTCCATGCCCGAACAGGGCAAGTCAAACCGTGCGCCGACCCGCGAGGAGATGCGTTCCTGCCTGTCCTTCATCCTCACCGAGATCGACATTGTTCGTCCCAAGATCATCGTCGCCCTCGGCAAAACCGCCTGCGAGGGACTCGGCATCGAAGGTCCGGTGTCGCGCCTTCGCGGCCGCTTCTTCGAGGTGCTGGGCATCCCGACCATGGTAACTTTCCACCCCAGCTACATCCTGCGCGAAGAAGAATTCTCCGGCGGCGGCCTGGAGGTGAAGCGCCAGGTCTGGGAGGACATGCTTCAGGTCATGGAGAAGTGCGGCCTGCCGATCAGCGCCAAGCAGCGCGGCTTTTTCCTGCGCGCCTGAGCCCGCCGGTCCGGCAAGAATGCCGCCGCCCGGCCCGTAGCTAGGACCATGCGTCTTCACGCTTTTCTGGTCCTCACCACCGGCGCCGGCCTGCTCTCGGCCGCGCGCGCGGAACCGTCCGCCACGGACCTCGAGTTCTTTGAAAAGAAGGTCCGGCCCATCCTCGTCGAGCGCTGCTACGAATGCCATTCCGCCGAGGCTGGCAAGAGCAAGGGCGGCCTGACCGTCGATTCCCGGCCGGCCCTGCTGAAGGGCGGCGACAACGGCCCGGCCCTGATCGCCGGCGTGCCCGACAAGAGCCTCCTGATCACCGCCATTCGCTACCAGAAACGCGAGTTGCAGATGCCTCCCAAAAGTCCCTTGCCCGCCGCCGAGCAGCGCGTGCTGGAGGAATGGGTCAAGCGCGGTGCGCCCGATCCGCGCCATGAGGAGATCGCCGCCTCGGTCAAGCCTCGGCCCGTCGATGTCGAGCAGGGTCGCCGGCACTGGGCCTTCCGCCCCGTCGCCGAGGTGCCGACGCCGAAGAACGGCCATCCCGTCGACGCCTTCCTGCAGGCCAGGCTCGCCGATAAGGGCCTCGAATTCGCGCCGCCCGCCGATCCCGCCACCTTCCTCCGGCGCATCACCTTTGACCTGACTGGCCTGCCCCCCACGCCGGAGGAACTGGCGGGTTTCATCGCCGACCATGGCGCCGCGCCCGAAGCCGCCGTGCGCCGACTCGTCGACCGCCTGCTCGCCTCGCCGCACTACGGCGAAAAATGGGGGCGCCACTGGCTCGATGTCGCCCGTTATGCCGATTCCAACGGCCTGGACGAAAACATCGCCCTCGGCACGGCCTGGCGCTACCGCGACTACGTCGTGCGCGCTTTCAACCATGACAAGCCCTTCGACCGCTTCCTCACCGAACAGATCGCCGGTGACCTGCTGCCGGCGCGCGACCTTGCCGAGCGCCAGGAGCACGCCACCGCCACCGCCTTCCTCAACCTCGGCGCCAAGGTGCTGGCCGAGCCCGACAAGGAAAAACTGGCGATGGATGTCATCGACGAGCAACTCGAGACCACCGGCCGCGCCTTCCTCGGCATGACGCTCGGCTGCGTGCGCTGCCACGACCACAAGTTTGATCCGGTCACACAGGCCGACTACTATGCCCTCGCAGCCATCTTCAAGAGCACCCAGTCCTTCAGCAGCGACCGCATGGGCGCGCTGTCGCTGGCGCATGAGACGCCTCTCGGCGACTTTGAGGACTTTGCCGCGGTGAAAATCGCCGAACAGGCGCTGGCGTCCAAGAAGATGGAAGTGTCCGCCGCCCAGTCCGAGGCCAAAAAGAAACCCGATCCCGACGCCGAGGCGAGGGTCATGCGCCTGATGGACGAGATGGAGGCGATTGAAAAGTCCCTGCCCGACCTGCCGACCGCGATCGGCGTGCGCGACGCCGAGGCCATCCAGCCCAAACTGGCCATTCACATCCGCGGCAGCCACCTCAGCTTGGGCAAGGAAGTGCCGCGCGGCTTTATCGAGGTCATGCAGTCGCCCGGTGCCGCCGCCCCGGCCTTCCCCAGGGAGCGCAGCGGTCGTCTGGAACTGGCGCGCTGGCTGACGGATCCCGCGCATCCGGTGACCGCACGCGTCATCGTCAACCGCGTCTGGACCTGGCACTTCGGCCGAGGCATTGTCGGAACCCCCGACAACTTCGGCCTGCTTGGTGATGCGCCCAGCCACCCGGAACTCCTCGACTGGCTGGCACGCTGGCTGCCCGCCAACGGCTGGAGCCTGAAAGACCTGCACCGCCTGATCCTGACCAGCCGCGCCTACCGTCAGGGCGGGCGTGAGAAGGTGCGCTCACCTCAAGCCGCCGAGACGGATCCGGAAAACCGCCTGCTTCACCACTTCCCCATGCGCCGGCTGGAGGCCGAGGAGCTGCGCGACAGCCTGCTCGCGGTTGCCGGCCTGCTCGACCTCAACATGGGCGGCAAGACCGTGCCACTGCGCAACCGCCAGTTCGTCTTCAACCATACCTCGAAAGACCTGACCAAGTACGACAGCCTGCGCCGCGCCATTTACCTGCCGGTCATCCGCAACAACCTGTACGACCTCTTCCAGCAGTTCGACTATCCGGATCCGGCAGTGTCGACCGGCCAGCGCAATAGCACCATCGTGTCGCCGCAAGCCCTGCTGCTGATGAACAGCCCGCTGGCCAGTCAGGCTGCCGCGGGTCTGGCCTCGCGACTGCAGCGCCAGGAGGGCAATCTGGAAGCGCGGGTGCGCCGGGCGGTCGCCCTCGCCTATGGCCGCGCCGCCCGGTCCGACGATCTCCAGAACGCACGCAATTTCCTCGCCGCCGCCGATGCCTCCCTCGCTTCGCAGGTCGAGGCCCCCGCGAAGCGCGAGCGCCAGGCCTGGGAACTGCTTTGCCAGGCCTGGATGATGACCAACGAATTTCTCTACCTGCGCTGATCGAGCGGATCCAGCCTGGCACACCGGCCCGAGGGGTGATTGTATCGCCCATGCTCACGGCATCCGTCGAAGGCCGCCTGGCCGTTGACCGAGGCCCAACACCGGCAACCGGCCCAAGCTCAGCGGTGGCCGGCCTCAGCCTTCGGGGTAAACCGCAAGGGCCATGACGCCCTCACCGGGAAGCCAGCCCACCACTTCCACGCGCTTGGGCGAGCTGCGGCCGTCGGCAAGTCCGTGACGGACGGTCTCGACGAGGCGCTTCTGCGTCTCGGGATTGACGGCGCCGCCAAAGAAGGTCGCCAGATTGGCCAGCACCGGGGCGGGTGCCTGCATGCCGACCACGGTCATCGGTTGCAGCCCCTGCCCGCCGGTGGCCATCTGCTCACGCATCGCCTGCGGACTCAATCCGCCCGGCAGCAGAATCAACCGACGCAGACGCGCCTCCGTGGGGGCATGCACCTGCGGTTGGGCGATGGCGAGGCGGCCGCCCGGCAGGGAAGGCGGCGGCTTGATCGACTTCGTCGGCTTGAGGAAGGTGGCTCCAGTGGCCGGCAGCGGGAACGCAGCGGGCTCGAGAGGGATGCCCTCGCCGGTGGGCAGGGGCAGATCCTCGGCGCGCGCGACCAGTGCGGTCAGGCAGATGATGACGACTCCTCGAAGCATGGAAGGGCCGTGGTTTTATCCGGATGGGGCGCGGCCGACAAGAAAAAAATGCCGCCCGCGGGGAAAACCCCGGCGCGGCTGAATGGCGCAGGGAAGAGCAAAGCCGCGTCAGGGCAGTCGCACGACCTGAACCGCGTCGAGATGGACATTGCCCTGGGCGCCTTCGGTGCGGAAGATGACTGCCGACTCCTCGCCGGCATTGAAGCGAAACTCGCCCAACCTGTGGGCGCCGTGCTTGCCGGCGGCAGGCTTGGACTGGTCGACGCGAAGGGTCTTTTCACCGTCGGCGCCGAGCACACTGACCGGCGCGGCCTTGGCGCGATTTTCATGGGGCTGCCAGTAGATGAAGATCTCGTAGCGGCCGCTTTCCTTGACGGCGAACGAGAAGCGCGCACTGGCGTCCTTGGCCTGGGCATAGCTGTAGTGGTTGCCGACGAAGGGCTTGAGACCTTCACCCCTGGCCCAGTTGCCGGTCAACTCGGCGTCCTCGTCGTCGATGACCAGGCCGTCGAGCTTCTTCGGATCGATGCTGTCGCTGACAATGTCCGGCAGCTTCCTGGCATTGGCCGGCAGGTAGAGCTCACCTTCCAGACTGTCGCGGCGCATGGCGCCGGGCTTGCTCATGAGATCCTTGAGGATGTCGAGGTACTGCTCATAGACGCCGCGCGGCGTGGTGTGGTGGCGGACACTGATCCAGGCGGCCTTGCCGACCACCTCGCCCATCATGCCACAGGTGCGCATGACGCGGGTGCTGCCGAGCGCCCAGCGGTCGACGCTGATGTTGCGGCCGGCCATGAACAGGTTGCCCACGTCCTTGGAGTAGAAGCAACGGTAGGGCACCGGATAGCCGTTTTTGCGGTCGGTGTGCTTGCCGAACTCGGCGCGCGAAATGAAGGGGTTGTCGGGGAACTTGCCGGCGAACTGCTCCTTCGGGTAGTGCAGGTCCTGATCCCAGGTGGTTGGCACGCAGGCGTCGGGCTGGATGACCCCCTTGACCATGTCCTCGCCCCTGAGGATGAAGTCACCGACGATGCGGCGCGACTCGCGCGTGCCGCCGACGTAGGCCAGCCACTGCATGTCGTAACTGCCATACTTCTCCGGCAGGTGCTTCTTCAAGGCACTGACGGCGCCATAGACCGCACGGAAGTTCCAGTCGCGGATGCGCTCCAGCCCCTGGATGGGATCCTGGTCAAAGCCGCTCTCCCAGAACCACTCGCCGTGAACGTAGTCGTCGGGGTTGGGCACCGGCGTGTAGCCGAGGTCGTAGCCGGTCAGGTTCGCCTTGTTCTTCACGCCGGCAGGCTCAAGCGTGCGCGGCTCGGGAAAGTCGTCGAGACCGAGCGGCAGCGCCCATGGCGTCTCCGGCCAGGCGCGCGGCCGGGCGGCCTTTTTCAGCACCCACATGTTGCTCATGCCCATGCGGCCCTTCTCCTCCATGAGAATCTCCGCGCCGGCGAGCGCGCCGACACTGCCATGGCCGGTGCAGTCGCTGAAGAACTTGCCGCGGAAGCGGGTTTCCCGTCCCGTGCGGGTGTCGATGCCAACGACGCTACGCAGTTGGCGCTGCCCGCCCTTTTCCATCTCCACCGCGTGGACGTGGGTGTTGAGAAAAAGGTCGATTGTCTTTTCAGCACGCACGACCTCCTCCTTGAGTCGGTCGTTGAACTCGTCGGGCGAGGCGGCCGGGCTGTTGCTGGCGCGGTCCGCGAACTCCTCGACGATTTCACCGAGGTGCGGGTACAGGCCGCGGCGGGTGCCGCCCATGGCCCAGACCTGGACTTCGCCGGAACCGTTGCCGCCAAGCACGGGGCGGTTCTGGATGAAGGCCACCTTCAGGCCCTGGCGGGCGCCACTGATCGCCGCACCCATGCCCGAGTAACCGCCGCCGACAACGACCAGATCATATTCCTCGGTCTCCGGCGCGGTTTCGGGCAGGCCGAGCGACTGACGGCGCAGCTGCTGGGTGGGGTCCAATTCGGCCGGC
This sequence comes from Prosthecobacter sp., assembly GCA_044345215.1. Lineage (GTDB taxonomy): Bacteria > Verrucomicrobiota > Verrucomicrobiia > Verrucomicrobiales > Verrucomicrobiaceae > Prosthecobacter. The sequence continues at coordinate 21,240 of JBIJBO010000003.1, forward strand.
GGCGTGAAGCCGGCTTCACGGGTGAGCAGCAGGGCGTCGACCCGGCCCTCAAAGCCGGTCAGGTCGTGCAGGCCGAGCGAGACCATGCCGGCCGCGAGTTCCGCCTCGCCGGCGAGTTCCCAGAGCCAGTCCTTCCCCTCGGTGCCGAGCACCTTCGCGAGCTTGGCGCCATTGACGCTGACCTGAAATTTGCCGGGTGCTCCCGGAGCCTCCCAGGGACCGACCCAATTTTTGGTGCGCACCCAAACACGATAGCGGCCGGGCTCGGCCACCTGCACCTCGGTCTGCGCGTCCTTGACCGGCACGCCCATGCCGTGGGCAAGCAGGTAGGGCGAGCCCATGATGTCGATGAACTGGGTGTCAAGCATCCAGCCGCCGGGATTGGCGAAGGATTCCGCCTCGACCCAAAGCGGCTGGGCCTGACTGGACAGGACGGAGGCCGCGAGTGCGGCGAGGGGAAGGCGTAGGTTTTTCATGGTCGAATCAATGTCACAGTCTAAACGAAATCGAGTGTCGCTTGCAATCCCCGGATGACTGTTACAGTAACAAGGATGTCCAGTCCCTCCCTGGCCGAGATTGCCGAGCGGGTCGGCGTCTCGCGCATGACCGTCTCGCGCGCCCTGCGCGGCGGTCGTCACGTGGCCACTCCCCTGCGCGAGCGAATCCTGACCGCGGCGACCGAGCTCGGCTGGCAGCCGGACCCGGAGTTGACCCGGCTGATGGCGCGCCTGCGCGAGGGGCGCCGCGCCGCCGAGGCTCCCGCGCTTGCCTTCATCTGGTCGGACCGGCGCGAGACCGGCACCCGCTCTCCCTGGGGGGCCGAGCTCTTTGAGGGCGCCGCCCGGCGCGCCGCCCAACTCGGTTACCGCCTGGAGGAATTCCAACTCGCCAGCCGCGGCATGAGCGGCCGGCGCCTGTCGGAAATCCTCGTCGCCCGCGGCATCCGCGGCCTGATCCTGTCGCCGCTCATTTCCAGAAGCCGCGCCCGCGTGCCGATCCGCTGGGAGGACTTCAGCAGCGTCGTCATTGGCCTCGGCTACGCGCGCCCCGAACTGCACCGCGTCCACCACCATCACTTCCTTGGCATGATGACCCTGCTGCGCGCCCTGCGCCGCCGCGGCTTCCGGCGCATCGGCTTCTACTCGGAGCGCACCGTCAACGACCGCATGTTCGGCGCCTGGCCGGCGAGTTTCCTGACCCATCATCCCCTGCCCGCCACCCAGGCCGGCACACTGCTGCGACTGGTGCGCCGGCCGGTGCGCGAGGATTTCCACCTCTGGCTGCAGGAGACGCGGCCGGAGGTGGTGATCGACCCCTCGCAGCACTGCCTGGACTGGCTGGCGGAGCTGCCCGCCAGGCAACGACCTGAGCACTACACGCTGAATTGGACGTTGAGCCGGCCGGACCTGGGTGGCATCGACCAGCAGGCGGCTGTGCTGGGTGCCGCGGCCGCCGAACTCCTGGCTGAGCAAGTGGCGCGAGGCGAACGCGGCGTGCCCAAGCACCCCAAGATCGTCATGACCGCCGGCGTCTGGCGAGAGCCGGTTCGGCCGGCGGCCATTTTTGAGCCGCCATCACAAAAGAGTCTTGCCCTGTCACAAAAGAATCTTGCTAGATGAAAGGAAGCTTCTAGACTCGCCGGCTTCATGAACCGGCCCCAACCAGCCGGTTATTTTTATTCTCCCGATGAATTCTCTGCTTCTCGAACAAGGTGTTGTTGTCTCAATCGCACTGGCCGTTGCCGGCCTGGTCATTGCCGTCCTGCTGATCCGCCAGATCGTTGCCGCCGATGCCGGCAACGAAAGAATGAGCCTCATCGGCGGCGCCATTCAGGAGGGCGCCAAGGCCTACCTGAACCGCCAGATCCGCGCGGTCGGCCTCATCGCCATCGTCCTCTTTTTTGTGGTGTGGTATGCCCGCGACGGCATGACCTCGGCCGGCTTCGTGGTCGGCGCGGTCTGCTCAATGGTGGCCGGCTACATCGGCATGATGATCGCCGTGCGCGCCAACGTCCGCACCGCACAGGCAGCCAGCAAGGATTCCCACGGCGCTCTCAAGATGGCCTTCAACGGCGGCGCCGTCACCGGCCTGCTCGTCGTCGCCCTCGGCCTGCTCTCGGTTGGCGTCTTCTATCTGATCGTCGAAAAAATGGCCGGCGTGCGCGCCGCCATCGACTCACTGGTCGGCCTGGCCCTCGGCAGCTCGCTAATCTCCGTCTTCGCCCGTCTCGGCGGCGGCATCTACACCAAGGCCGCCGACGTCGGCGCCGACCTGGTGGGCAAGATCGAGCAGAACCTCAACGAGGACGACCCGCGCAATCCAGCGACGATCGCCGACAACGTTGGTGACAATGTCGGCGATTGCGCCGGCATGGCTGCAGACGTCTTTGAGACCTACGCGGTCTCGCTCATCGGCGGCATCCTCGTCGGCCATCTCACCGGCCCCGAGGGCAACCATGCGGTGCTGGTCTATCCCTTCGTGCTCTGCGGGCTGTCCATCCTCTCCTCCCTGCTCGGCATCGGCTGGGTGAACCTCGTCAAGCAGAAGCCGACCGCCTCGCTGGTCAGCGGAGTCGCCGTCGCCGGCGTCGTTTCCGCCGCTCTATTCAAGTGGGCCACCGGCGCCATGTTCGCCGAACCCGTCGTCATGGCCGGCAAATCGGTTTCCGCCGACGCCCTCTTTTACTGCGCCCTGGTCGGTCTGGTGATGACCTTTGTGGTTGTCTGGATCACCAACTACTTCACCTCGACCGCCCATGGCCCGGTTCGCCGCATCGCCAAGGCCTCGGAGACCGGCCACGCCACCAACATCATCGCCGGCATCAGCGTCGGTCATCACGCCACGCTGCTGCCCGTGCTCGCCATCGCCGCCTCGATCTGGCTTTGCTGGGATCTCGCCGGCCTCTACGGCATCGCCATCGCCGTCGTCTCCATGCTCAGCCTCTCCGGCATCATCATTTCGCTCGACGCCTTCGGTCCGATCACCGACAACGCCGGCGGCATCGCCGTCATGTCCGGCTTGCCCGAGGACGTGCGCAAGATCACCGACGAACTCGACGCCGTTGGCAACACCATGAAGGCCGTCACCAAGGGCTATGCCATCGCCTCGGCCGGCCTGGCCGCCATGGTCCTGTTCGGTTCCTACGTTGAGGAACTGAAATACATCCTCCAGCAGAAGACCATCGCCTTCGACCTGATGAATCCCCAGGTCATCATCGGCATGTTCATCGGCGGCCTGCTGCCCTACCTGTTCACCGCCTTCGGCATGGACGCCGTCGGCAACGCCGCCGGCGCCGTCGTCCGCGAAGTCCGCCGCCAGATCCAGGCCAAGCCTGGCATCCTCACCGGCCAGGACACGCCCGAGTACGGCCAGTGCGTCGACAACGTCACCAAGGCCGCTCTGCGCCAGATGATCCTTCCCGCCCTGCTGCCGATCGTCTTCGTGGTCGGCGTCGCCTGCCTCGGCAAGGAGGCCCTCGGCGGCCTGCTTATCGGCACCATCGTCACCGGCCTGTTTGTCGGCATCGCCATGACCTCCGCCGGCGGCGCCTGGGACAACGCCAAGAAATATGTCGAGGAAGGCCACCACGGTGGCAAGGGCAGCTTCGCCCACCAGGCCGCCGTGACTGGCGACACCGTCGGCGACCCCTACAAGGACACCTCCGGTCCGGCGGTGAACCCGATGATCAAGGTCGTCAACATCCTCGCCATCCTGATCATCCCGGTGTTCTTCAAGTGAGCCTGGCGGGCGCTCGGCTCAGCGGCCGCGGCGCCCGGAACAGGCGCGCTGGCGGTTCAGTTCACGCCGCCACGCCGTGCGGTGAGTGCGCGCCCACTCGTTCAGGGCGCGCTCAAACCCCACATCACGCCCCTCACGCTCACTCACCAGCCACTTGTGGCGCTGGATCTGTTCCAGCTCGGCAAGAAAAGTGGCGTAGGGACTGGCGGCTCCGTCGTCCATTGGGGGGCAAAAATGCCTGCTGCCCCGAAGGCTGCAAGGATTTCAGCAATCGGGTCGCTCCGAAAATTCAGTGCATCCCACAGAAAGCGTATGACAAACCCGTATGTTGGCCTTTAATTACAGGCTGATCCGACCTCCAGTGCCGGAGTAGCTCAGTGGTAGAGCATCTCATTCGTAATGAGAGGGTCGCGGGTTCGAATCCCGCCTTCGGCTCCACGGGAACCATGTCCATCATCCCAGCCAGGCCCGCCCACGCGAGCGGAGAACCCCAGGCGGCGAAGATTTTGCTTCGCATGGCAGCGCTCCTCGTCGCCATCGGCCTGACGGTGATCCTGCTGGTCCTCAGCCTACGGACGCCGCCTGCCCCGAACCCCTATGAACCCTGGCTTGCCGACAAACCCGCAGACGTTTTCCAATCCCATTCCGCCCAAACCTTGGAGCATTTGGAGCGGGTGGCACAGGCTTTTTTTGAAGCGCCGGATGCCAAGACGCTGTTGGCCGTCTGTCGTCATCCCCGGCGGGTCGAGCCCCTCATGGCCCTGCACTATCGCGACCGGCCTTTGCAACCCGCTGTCTGGCAGGGCCTCGACTGGGCTAGGCCCCTTCGTGAACCCGGTCGGCACCTCTTCCTGACCCAGTCCGCCATCGCCGGTCAAGACCCCCGCCAGCTGATCATTGAGCTCTCCCCGCGCGGCTTCCATGCCGACTGGGAAAGCCACGTGCGCTACAGCGAGATGACCTGGTCCAACTTTCTCGCCCATCGACCCACTTCGCCCGCCCTGTTCCGCCTGTTGGCCTCGCTACTCGTCGATCCCTCTGAAGGCGACGACGGCCGGGCACGCCTAGAACTTCAGCATCCCGAACAGGCCGGCCCGCTGCAGGCCAGCCTGGGTGGTGGGGACGCTCTCTGGCAGCCCCTGCGCGAGCAGCTAATGCTGGGGGGTTGGAAAAAGGTTCCGTTGACCCTGCGATTGTGTTATGACGAGAAAATTCAGGATCCCGGCACAGTTCGCATCACCGGTGTTGAAGGCAGGGGCTGGTTGATCCTGAACGATTAACAGGAGTTGAAGCACGTGAGTAAATCCACCAAGAAATCCGCCAAGCCCGCCGCCAAGGCGGTCTCATCCAACGGCAAGGCCGCCTCCAAAAAAGCTCCTGCGCCAAAATCTCCGACCCGAAAAGCGGCTCCTCCCGGGAAAAAGTCCGTTGCCAAGGCCGCTCCGCCCGCCAGGAAGCTTGCCCCCGCGAAAAAACCCGCCGCCAAGGCCGCTTCGCCCGCCAGGAAGCCTGCCCCCGCGAAAAAACCCGCCGCCAAGGCCGCTCCGCCCGCCAGGAAGCCTACCCCCGCGAAAAAACCCGCCGCCAAGGCCGCTTCGCCCGCCAGGAAGTCTGCCCCCGCGAAAAAACCCGCCGCCAAGGCCGCTCCGCCCGCCAGGAAACCTGCCCCCGCGAAAAAACCCGCCGCCAAGGCCACGCCACCTGCCAAGAAAGCTGCACCAGCGGCAAAGTCCTCCCCGGCAATGGCAATCGCTGCCAAAACGGTTGCTGTCAGAAAAGCCGCACCCGAACCCAAGTCCGCCGCCCCCAAACCGATGGCAGTGGCCAAGCCTACTCCCGGCAGCCCTCTTTACTACGATTCCCACATGCACACGCCTCTGTGCAAGCACGCCTGGGGCGAACCCGAGGAATATGCCGCGCAAGCCCTCAAGGCCGGCCTGAAGGGCATCATCTTCACCTGCCACTGCCCGATGCCGGACGGTTTTTGGCCAAGCGTGCGGATGTCCAACAGCGAATTCGACACTTACGTCGAAATCGTCCGCCGTGCCGCCAAGGCCTACGAGGGGCGTCTCGAGGTCTGCCTCGGCCTGGAAAGCGAATTCTTCCCGGGCTGCGAGGACTGGATTCGCAGCCTGCATGAGCGCGCCGACTTCGACTATGTCCTTGGCGGCCTGCACTGGCAGGCCAAGGAGTACCTTTCCAAGTTTGAGGTCGGCACCATCGAAAACTTCCGCCGCACCTACTTCGAACACCTGGCCCAGAGCGCCGAGTCCGGCCTCTATGACTGCCTCGCCCACCCCGACCTGGTGAAGAACTACCATCCCGACAGCTGGTGCTTCGCCATCATCAAGAATTCGGCGGAAGCAGCCCTGGACCGCATTGCCAAAACCGGGGTGGCCATGGAGCTGAACACCTCCGGCCTCAACAAAAGCTACTCGGAGATGAACCCCGGGAATGAAATGCTGCGCATGATGGCCGAACGCGGCATTCCCGTCGTTGTGGGTTCAGACGCCCACCGCGCCAACCGTGTCGGCGAACACTTCATCACCGCCCTCAACAACCTCAACGAAGCCGGCTATGACAAGGTGAGTTACTTCCAGAAGCGCCAGCGCATCGACCTGAAGATCAGCGACGTGCTGTCGAGCATCAAGCGCGCCGCCGACGCCAACCTCTGAGCCGCGCCGGCGCACCGACGCGCGTCCAAGCCCGACACCGACGGCGTTCCCCTCCGCCGGCCGAAGGCGGGCATTGACGCCTTGCCATTTGTCCCGCACCCGCCACTGTCCCGCTTCCGATGCCCGATACTCCTCCGTCGAAGAAACTCTGGGACCGCTCCGCCTGGCGCGATGCCGGCTTTTTCCTGCGCTACCTGCGCCCGCATTTCAACGTCTTCATTCCGGCGCTCATCGCCCTGGCCTTCACGGGCGGACTGACGGTCGTCTTCATCAAGGAACTCGCTGCCCTCGCCGGCAAGGGCCTTGGCGGTGCCAGCGGCCCGGAGTGGATGGCCGAGCTCGACGACAAGGCGCTTTTCCTCGTTGCTCTGGTCGCCACCCAGGCGTTTGTCGCCTTCTGGCGCATCCTGCTCTTTGCCAAGGCCTCGGAACGCGCCCTCGCCGCCCTGCGAATGGACACCTTTGGCACGATCCTGCGTCTGCCCATGGCCACGCTCAACCGGCGCCGGTCCGGTGAACTCGCCTCGCGCCTCGCCAACGACGTCGAGGCGATGCGCGAGACCCTCGTCATGACCCTGCCAATGCTCATCCGGCACACAGTCATGCTGGCCATCTGCCTGAGCCTGATCCTGCTGATGTCGGTCAAACTCTCGCTCTTCATGGTGGCCACGATCCCGGTCGTCATCGTGCTGATCGCCGTCTTCGGGGCGCGCATCCGCCGACTGACCCGTGCTGCCCAGGACAACCTCGCCGCCACGCAGGTCGTGGTCGACGAAAGCCTGCAAAGCATGGTGAGCGTCAAGGCCTTCCGCAACGAGGCGCACGAAATCGCCCGCTACGAACGGAATCTCAGCGCCTACCTGCGGACCGTCATCCGCGCCGCCGCGCCGCGCGCCTCCTTCATCGCCTTCATCATCTTCGCCTTCAGCGTCGCCCTCATCCTGGTCACCTGGTTCGCCATGCGCATGCTGGAGCGAGGCGAGATCGCCCGCGCCGAACTGACCCAATTCGCCGGCCTCAGTGGCATGATCGCCGCCTCCTTCATGCAGTTCCCGGAGCTGGTCGCGCAGCTTCAGCGCGCGCTTGGGGCCACCGAGCGCGTGCGTGAGATCCTGGCCGAACCGGTCGAACCCGCGGAGGATATCCCTGCCCCGGTCGAACGCTTCCGCGGTGAAATCGAGATGAACGGCGTCTGCTTTGCCTACCCGTCCCGCCCCGAGGTGACCGTCCTGCGCAATTTCGACCTGCATGCGCACGCCGGCCAGCGCATCGCCCTGGTCGGCCCGAGCGGCTCCGGCAAGACCACCAGCATCTCCCTGCTCTTCCGCTTCTACGAGCCAACCGCGGGCGAGATCCGTATCGACGGCCAGCCGCTGGGCGCGCTGTCGTTGACCCGCCTCCGCCGCAATCTCGCCCTCGTCCCCCAGGAAGTGCTGCTCTTCGGCGGCAGCATCCTCGACAACATCGCCTACGGCCGCCCTGGTGCCAGCCGTGAGGAGGTCGTTGCCGCCGCCACCCAGGCCAACGCTCATGACTTTATCACAGCCCTTCCGGAAGGCTACGACACGCTCGTCGGCGACCGCGGCACGCAGCTCTCCGGTGGCCAGCGCCAGCGCATCGCCATCGCCCGCGCCATCCTCGCCGATCCCGCCATCCTCATCCTCGACGAGGCCACCAGCAGCCTGGATGCCGAGAGCGAGCGCCTCGTTCAGGACGCCCTCGACAAGCTGATGGCCAACCGCACCAGCCTCATCATTGCCCACCGCCTCAGCACCGTGCGCCGATGTGACCAGATTCTGGTCATGTCCGGGGGCGCCATCCTGGAGCGCGGCAGCCACGAGGAACTGGTCGACCGCCCAGGTGGTCTCTATCGCTCCCTCGCCAAGCTTCAGTTGGAATAAAGTTCCCTCGGCTCACGTCTCACTTCCACCACCATGAAACGCATCCTCCTCCTGCTCGCCGCCCTTGCCCTGCCCTCCCTCGCCGCGGACTTTCCCAAGGGCAGCCCGAAATTCCTCACCAGCTACGAAGCCGCCGTCAGCGCCGCCCAGGCGGAAAACAAGCCGGTCGTCGTCGTCTTCTCCGCCGCCTGGTGCCCGCCCTGCCAGGCCATGAAAAAAACGGTCTACCCGAGCAAGGAGGTCACCCCCCTGCACGACAAGTTTGTGTGGGCCTACCTCGACACGGATGTGGAGGCGAATGCCAAAGCCGCCGAAAAGCACCGGGTCAATGGCATTCCTCACATTGAGTTTCTCAACTCCAAGGGCAAGAGCCTGGGCAATCAGGTCGGCAGCACCAACCCGGCAGAGTTTGCCGGCACCCTGCAGACGATCCTTGCCAAGTCCAAGTAAGCGCCCGGCACAAGAATGGCACAAAGCCGGCGGTTTTCCGCCGGCTTTTTTTGTACTTGGAGGGTGCACTTTCCCCGCGGATGCACGATCATGAAGTCATGAAGGCCGGTGGAGCGACTCCGTTCTACGCAGCACCCGCCGTGCGCCAGCGCCTGATCGAGTTCTGCGGCGCCGAGCACCTGGAACAGGCCACGGCCGTCTATCTCACCCACAGCGACGGCTGTGCCTACGACCCGCGCGAGCTGCGCCCGCCGGTGGAGCTCGACTGGTTTCTGGAACGCCACCTCGACATTGCACGCTCCCTTGCCGACACGGAATCGCTGCTGCTTCACCTCGATCTGGAATACGTCAATTTCGACGCTCCCGCCGCCGCTTTCACCGACCCGTTGCGCGCCTTCGACCTGCAGGAGCCCGTGGTGCGCGAGATCGAGGCCCTGCTGCTGGGCTGGGGCATCCGCCCGCTCCATCTCGTCACCGGCCAGGGCCATCACTTTGTCTGGCGCATCCGCCGCAGCTGCGATCTGGCGCGTCGCATCACCGCGCTGAACCCGGCCCCGGAACTGGTGCCGCGCTGTCTGGAACATCTGCCGCCGCTGCTCACCGGCCATCTCGACGCCAACGCCCAGGAGGGCTTCGCCGGGCTGGCCCTGCTGGCAGAATATCTCGCCCAGGAAATCAAGCAGCGCGCCGCGCCAAACTGCGAAGTGCCGGTCGAAGTCACCGCCGTGCATGTCGGCGCCTGCCTTTCCCGCCAGCGCGAAATGATCTCGATCGACATTTCCGAGTACGGCGATCCCCTGCACACCCGGATGATCCGCATGCCGTTCACCGCCTACCTGAAACCCTCTGCGCGAAAGTGCCTGCAGGACTCCGGCACCGGGCATCCGGGCCTGCGTGCCATCCCCCTGCATGAAATGGACTGCCATCAGGCCCTGGAGGTTCGCCAATCGGATGCCGCGGTGGCGGAACTGGCCCGGCGCGCCTGCGTGCGCATTCCGCTTCAGGAGGAAGGCACCCTGCACCTGCTGGAGCATTACCTGGCCTCGCGCCTTCGCCGCTTCCACGAGTATTACTACTCGACCTGCCATGATCCGCATCACCTATGGCCGCACACTTATGGCCGCACGCCCCTGGAAAGACTGCCGGGCTGCGTGCGGCGCCTGCTGGAGCAGCCGAACGACCTGCTGCTCAAACCCGCCGGCATGCAGGTCGTGACCCGCTGCCTGCTGGCCGACGGCTGGCATCCGCGCCACATCGCCGGCCTGATCCGCTCGAAGTTCGAGAACCCGGTCTACGGCTGGGGTGTCAACTGGGGCGATTACGAGGCCGGCACCCGCGCCGATTTTTACACCCGCCTGTTTGCCGGCCTGTTGGCGACCGGGGTCGACCGGTTGGTCGATTTCAACTGCACCTCGACGCTCGAAAAGGGCTTCTGCTTCGCCGTCGAGGGGCGTGCCTGTGAACTGGAGACCCGGCGTTCGCGCCTGCTCAATCTCCTGCCGCCATGAATCCCTGGCCCATCGGACTCTCCACCGGCTGCTTTTACCGTCGCAGCATCTTCGACGTGCTCGAACCGATCCGCACCGCCGGTTTCCGAGAGATCGAGGTCTGCTCCTTCCCTCGGCACCTCGACTACCACAACGAGGCGGAGGTGCGCCGCGCCGGCGAGTGGATGCGCGGCCTCGGCCTGCACCCCTTCTCCTTCCACGCGCCCTTTGCCGATCGCATCGACATCACCGACCCCGACGATGCCGGCCGCGACCTCGCCCTGCACGAACTCGTGCGAGCCTGCGAGGCCGCCGCACTCATGGGTTGTGACAGCATCGTTCTCCACCCCGGTCCGGAGCGCGAGGGCCGGCCCCAGGAGGCGGAATTCCTTCAGCGCATGCACCGGGCCGCCGATTCGCTCAACCGCGTCGCCTCGCGCTGCTGCGAACTCGGCATCCAATTGCTGTTGGAAAACATGCTGCCACACCTGATGTTCGGGCATGTGCGTGACATGATGTACCTGCTGGGCGAGATCCGCGCCTGCACGGTCGGCACCTGCCTCGACACCGGCCACGCCCATCTCGCAGGCGAGATGGCAACGGTGATTCACAAGCTCTCCGGCCACCTCAAGCTGGTGCATGCCAACGACAACCGCGGCGACCGCGACGCCCATCTGCCGCCCGGCGAGGGCCAGATCGACTGGGCCTGGGTCGCCGGTGAACTGCGCCGCGCCGACTTCCACGGCGTGCTCGTGCTCGAGCTCTCCAGCGGTGAGCATGAGCCCGTGGAGGACATGCTCGCGCGCGCCGTGCGGGCCCGCGAGCACCTCGACCGGGTCTGCGCCGGCCTTGCCGGTTGACCGTGCCCGTCGCGGCCTGTTTACTCAGCCTGGCATGCTTTACCTCGACGCCAACGCCACCACCCCGCCGGACCCGGCGGTGGTCGAGGCCATCCTGCCCTTCCTGGGCGCCCGCTTCGGCAACCCCTCCGCGGCGCATGACCCAGGCCGCCAGGCCCGGCGCACCCTCGAGCAGGCCCGCGGTCACGTCGCCAACCTGCTCGGCGCCGAGCCAGATGAGATCGTCTTCACCTCCGGCGGCACCGAGGGCATCAATGCCGTCCACCTCGGCGCCCGCGCCGAATGGCCGGACCGGCCGGTCCTGGTTACCGGCGCCGCCGAACACGCTGCCGGCCTCGAATGCGCGCGCCGCTGGCAGCGTTCCGGCGGCGAGGTGCGCACGGTGGCCGTCGACCGCCGTGGCGTGCTGCAGCCCGATTCCCTGCGCGCGGCGCTCGTCCCCGGCCGTACCGCCCTCGTCTCCCTGCTCTGGGCCAACAATGAAACCGGCACGATCGCGCCCATGCGCGAGCTAGTCGAAATCGCCCATGCCGCCGGGGCCGCCGTTCATGCCGACGCCGTGCAGGCCGCCGGCAAGATGGTTCTCAACCTGCGTGAGGTGCCGGTGGATTACCTCAGCCTGAGCGGCCACAAGATGCACGCACCGCAGGGCATCGGCGCACTCTACATCCGACGCAAGGCCGCCTTCCATCCCCTCCTCCTCGGCGGTGGCCAGGAAAACGGCCGCCGCAGCGGCACGGAAAACCTTCCGGGTGCCATCGCCCTCGGACGCGCTGCCGAACTCGCCCTCGCCACCCTGCCAGGGGCCGGCGCCGGAATGGCCCGCCTGCGCGACCGCCTCGAGGCCGGCCTGCTCGCCGCCCTGCCCGACGTGATCATCCACGGCCTCGGAGCACCGCGGCTGCCCAACACCAGCTCCATCGCCTTCCCCGGCAGCGATGCCGCCGGCCTGCTTATCCTGCTCGACCAGCAGGGCCTGTGCTGCTCCGGCGGCTCCGCCTGCCACAGCGCCGCCCTGCACCCATCGCACGTGCTTGAGGCCATGGGCTTCGACGCCACCCACGCCGCCAGCACCCTGCGCTTCTCCCTGTCGCGCTTCACCACCGAGGCCGAGATCGACGCCGCACTGCCGCTCATCTCCGGCGCCGTGCGCAAGCTGCGCGCCCTGCAGGCCGGCCCGGCGGTGCTCGTCGCCTGAGACGCTTTCCGCAAGCCGACACTGGCGCAACGCCCCGGTCCGTGGTCTAGTCCCCGTTCCCACTCATGCCCACGCTCACCCTTCAGCCCCGCTCGCGATTCTTCCATGGCCATGTCTGGGTCTATGCCACCGAAATCAAGGGTCGCTACGGCAATCCCCAGCCGGGTGATGTCATCCAGCTTCAGGACCTGCGCGGCAAGCCGCTCGGCAGCGCCATTTACAATCCGCAGTCGCAGATCAGCGCGCGCCTGTTCTCCTACCGTCGCCAGGATCTCGATCTCGATTTCTTCACCCGCCGCATCCAGCGCGCCATGCGCGTGCGCGAGGAAGCCGGGCTCGACACCCGCCTCTGCCGCGTGGTCTGGAGCGAGTCCGACGGCCTGCCCGGGGTCGTCGTCGACCGCTACGGCGACTTCCTGGTCCTGCAGACCCTGACTCTGGCCATGGCCCAGCGCCAGGACCTCATCCTTCAGGCGCTGGTCGAGGTCTTCACCCCGCGCGGAATCGTCCAGCGCAACGAGGGCGCCGTGCGCAAGGCCGAGGGCCTCGACCAGGTCAAGGGCAGCGTCTGGGGCGAAACGCCCGAGCCCTTTGTGGTGCGCCACAACGGCCTCGCCTTTCACGCCGACCTCATCGAAGGCCAGAAGACCGGCCTCTACCTCGATCAGCTCGACAACTACAGCCTCGTCGCCCGCCTCGCCAAGGGCCGGCGCGTGCTCGACGGGTTCACCAACCAGGGTGGTTTCGCCCAGGCCTGCGCGCTCGCAGGTGCGGCCGAGGTGACAGCGGTCGACATCAGCGAACCCGCGGTCGAGCAGGCCCGGAAGAATGCCGAGCTTTCCGGCGCCAAGGTGCGCTACCTCGCCGCCAACTGCTTCGACTTCCTCAAGGAACAGGAGGCCGGCGGCGCGGAATACGACCTCATCATCCTCGACCCGCCCTCGTTCACCAAAACCAAGGCCAGCGTCAAGGATGCCCTGCGCGGCTACAAGGAGATTCACCTGCGCTCGCTCAAGATGCTCAAGCCGGGCGGCATCATCGCCACCTTCAGCTGCAGCCACCACGTCAGCCGGGGCGAGTTCCACGCCAGCCTGGTCGACGCGGCCGTCGACGCGAAGAAAACGCTGCGCCGGGTCGCCACCTACACCCAGCGCGCCGATCACCCGATCCTCGCGGCGATCCAGGAAACCGAGTACCTCACAGGCTATGCCTACGAGGTGGTGGCGGCCTGGTGAGTCCGGTTGGGCTCAGTCCCAAACGATCAGACTGCGTGCCACCTCGCCGCGCTCAAGCGCCGCATAGGCCTCGTTGATCTGCTCCAGCCTCCAGGTGCGCGTGAGCAACTCGTCGAGCCGCAGCTGCCCGTTTCGGTGCAGACCGATCAGGTTGAGCAGGTCGGTGCGCGGCCGGGTGCTGCCATAGAGGGTGCCTCGCAGGGTCTTCTCGGCATAGACGAGCTGGTTGACGTTGATCGCGGCGCGCGCGTCGGCCCGGCAGATGCCGGACACCACGCAGGTGCCGCCCTTTTTCAGGCAGTCATAGGCCTGCTCGATCGGCTGCGGCAGGCCGATGGCCTCAAAGGCAAAGTCGACGCCGCGTCCGCCGGTCAGGTCCTTCACCGCTTGCACAGGATCGGTCGCCGACGCGTCGATGAAATGAGTGGCTCCCAAGCGGCGCGCATGGACTTCCTTGCCTGCGTGGCGGTCGATCGCCAGGATCGGCCCGGCGCTGACCATCCGGGCTCCCTGGATGATGTTCAGGCCGATGCCACCGCAGCCGAAGACGGCGACACTGGCCCCTGGGGTGACCCGCGCGGCATGGGTGACGGCACCGACGCCGGTGATGACACCACAGCCGATGAGTGCGGCCTTCCAGAGCGGGAATTCCGATTCGATCTTTACCACCGCCGCCTCGGGCATCGTCGACAGCGAACTGAAGGTGGAGACGCCGGCGTAGTGCCGGATGCTTTCGCCACGTTCATTGCGGAAACGCGTGGCGCCATCCGGCATCAGCCCGGTGAAGCGCATCGCCGTCCCCATGTCACAGAGCGCCGGGCGACCCGACAGGCAGTACTCACACCTACCGCAGGACGCTCGCCAGATGGGAATGACCGAGTCGCCGGGAGCGACGCTGGTGACACCGGGCCCCACCGCCTCGACAACGCCCGCGCCCTCATGGCCGAGGATGATCGGCAACGGCATCGGCAGGTCGCCCTTCATCACGTGCAGGTCACTGTGGCAAACACCGGCGGCCTTCATCCGCACCATCACCTCGCCGGCCTGCGGCGGCAGCACCTCGACCTCCTCAATGACGAGCGGCTGGGCGGATTCGTAAAGGACGGCGGCGAGGGCGGTGGGCATGCGTCATGATGGCGGCAGTCCGGGGGCCGAGGCAAGCGCTTCGTGTGCCCGGTCACGGAAAGCCCCGCACCCGTGCGCTTGCATTCACCCGCGATCCATTCATGGTGCCTCCAAATGAGCCGCGAGCAGCCCAGCATCGCCATCCTCGGGGCCGGATTGTCCGGCCTCGCCTGTGCGCGACTGCTGGCCAGGGCCGGACTTCGGTTCACCCTCTATGAGGCGGCGGATGCCGTCGGCGGGCGAGTGCGCTCGGACCGGGTCGACGGCTTCACCCTCGACCGCGGCTTTCAGGTGTTCCTGCCGGCCTACCCGGAGGCGCGACGTGTCCTCGATTACGACGGCCTCAAGCTGCAGCCTTTCTACCGCGGTGCCGAAGTCTTTTACAAAGGGGCCTTTCACCTGCTCGCCGATCCCTTCAACCACCCCTGCGACGCCTTTTGCCACTTCACCGATCCCTTTGTGTCATTGCGCGACAAGTGGGTCAGCCTGCTGCTCCGCAAGGAGACTTACGGCCTGCGACGGCCCAACCGCGGACTGCCGAACATGCAGACCTTGCAGTTCCTGCGTGACTTCGGTTTTTCCGAGGACTTCATCGACCGCTTTTTCCGACCTTTCTTCGGCGGCGTCTTTCTGGAGCGTGACCTGCGCACCACGGCGCGCATGTTCCTCTTTCTCTATGCCATGTTCGGGCGCGGCGGTGCCGCCCTGCCCGCCCACGGCATGCAGGCCATCCCCGACCAACTTGCCATCGCCCTGCCGCCCGGCTCGCTCCAGTTGAACCGCCCCGCCGAAGCTGTGCGACCCGGCGAAATCGTCCTGGCAAACGGCGAGGTCGTGCGTGCCGACCACGTCGTCATCGCCACCAGCGAAGCCGCCGCCTCACGCCTTCTGCCCGAGGCCCTGCCGGACAAGCTCCGCCCGCCGCGCAGCACGACCTGCGTCTATTTTGAAACCCATCATGCCCTGCCAGGCCGGCCGGTCATCCACCTCGACGGCGATGGCATCGGCCCGGTCAACAGCGCCTGCGTGCTGTCACGGATCTCGCCGGCCTACGCCCCGCCGGGGCGACAGCTCATTTCCGCCAGCATCCTTGGGGCGCCCTCCAGCACCGACCTCGAGGATGTCGTGCGCGAACAGATGGTGCGCTGGTTCGGCTCCAGCGCCGCCACCTGGCGACACCTACGAACCTGCCAGGTTCGACAGGCCCAGCCGGAATCACGACAACTCTCGCTCGGCAGCGGACCTCTCGAGGCGTGCCTGGCACCGGGGCTCTACCGCTGCGGCGACTACTGCGAGGATGTGTCGATCAATGGTGCCCTGATCAGCGGTCGCCGCGCAGCCGAGGCCGTCCTCGGCGCCCTGGGACGCCAGACCGGAGAGCCCGAGACGGCGACCTGAGGGCCGGCGCGTCCGCACAAAGGCTTCCAGACCTCGAAACTGCGCTATTGCCTGAACTCTTTCGGGGTCCATTCGCCAACTCCCGTGCCCACCTTCCCAGGGATCCTGACCGCCCTGCTGCTCACCGCCCTGCCGGCCGGGGTAGCGCGACCAAAGAACCGGCACCAGGCACGCTGCGGCTCACCGCAAGGCGCGGTGTGGCACTGGCGGCCATGCCCTGAAGCCGGGTCGCCGGCACAGCATTACTTGGGCAGCAAGGCGAAATACTGGGCCTCGAGCTGCTTGACCTTGGCGCGCAGGGGTTCGAGATGGGGCTGGCGCTTGGCAAGTTCGTCACGAATTTCCGCCAGTGTCGCATCGCGCGCCGGCAGATCCTTCTCGGCAGCGGCGATCGCAGACTCGGCCTCGGTCTTCTTCTTGCGGGAACCGTCAAGCTCGGCCTGGGCTTTGCCGACCTCGGCCTTCTTGGCCTCCACGACCTGAGTGTCGGCCGCCAGTTTGGCCTGCGCCTCAGCCAGGATCTTTTCGAGTGGCACCAGATCGCTCTTGAGCTGCGCGAGAGCGTCGTTCAACGGCTTGGCCTTGGCGGCATGATCTGCCTCGAGGGCCTCGATCTGGGCCAGCTTGCCGGCGTGGGCGCTTTCCTGTGCCGCCACTTCCTTGACAATGCTGTCGCGCTGGCCGCGCAGCGGGGCCGCCGCCTTGTCGGCCAAGGCCAGTTCCGCACGCACGGGCACCAGAGCCTTTTCCGCCTGGACAGCTGCCACCTGACGGGCTGCAAGATCCGAACGCACCTTGGCGGCCTGCTCGCGAGCAGCGGCATGCGCCTGCTCGGCCTTGGCGCGAAGGTCGCGCTGGCTGCCCACCCGGGCATCCGCCTCCGCCATCTGCATGGCGGATTCCGTGGCGCGGGCTTCGAGCGGCTGCAATCTCGCGCGGGTTTCGGCCAGTGCCTTCTCCGACTCCGCCGGGTTGCCCTGACCGGCCTTGGCCGCGGCCAGAGCCTTCTCGCGGGCAGCAACCTCGGCGCGTGCACCCTGAATGGCACGCCCCACTTCGGCAATGCCCCCACCGAGCTCGCTGCGAGCCTTCTCCGCCTGCTGCAGCTCACCATTGCGAGCCGTGAGCGCGGCCTCGGCGACCTTCACCGCTTTTTCAAGCTCCGGCAGCGCCGCCGCCAGTTCAGCGGCCGCCTTCTTGGCCGCAGCCAGCTGGGCTTCCGTCGCGGCCAGCTTGTCCTTGGCGACCTGAACGGGTTTCTCTGCAGCCGCAATCTTGCCAACCACCTCGTTGAGCTTGGCCTTCAGTCCCCCGGAGCGCTTGGCGATCTCCTCCGCCGCCTTCTTCACAGCGGCCACCCCCTCGTCGCGCGTCTTGGCCAGTGCGGCCAGCTCAGCCTCGCGGGCGGCCAACTTTTGCTTCTGCTCGTCAAGCTTTGCCTTGGCGGCGGCAGCGGCGCCGCGGGTGGGCTCGGTCGCTTTGAGGACACCATCCAGCTCGGCTTTGAGGCGGTTCAGGGTGGCCTCCTGCTGGGGCAGCATGCCGGAAGCTTCAGCGAGGGCCTTGCGCGCGGATTCCAAGCGGGCCTGGCTGGCGGACTTGCCCTCCTCGTTTTCCTTCTGCGCCGCCACGTAGTCATTGACCTCGCTCTCAAGCTTGGCCAGATTTTCCTTCTCGGAGAGCACGCCAACATTGAACTGCGCGGCCTTGAGCACGGTCGGCAGCTGCTGGTAGACCGCCAACTGCTTGCGGTGTTCGGCCACCGCGGCTTCAGCCGCAACCACCGCCGACTTGGCATCGGCCAGCTGCTTCTCGACGGCCTCGACAGCCTTGGGCAGGCTCTCCAGCGCCTTTTTGGCGTCGGCGAGTTCCTTTTCCTTCACGGGTTTGGCCGCCTTGAGGGCGGCGACCTGATCGCCCGCCGACTTCACAGCCTGCTCAAAAGCAGCCAGTGGCACGGGAGCAGCCTCCTTCTGCAGGCCTTGAATTTCCGCATTCGCGGCGGCCAGCGCAACGTCAAATTCCTGGATCTTGGCCTCACGGTCCGCGCCCTGGTAGCTGCTCTTGCGGGCGGTGAGTTCGGCGACGGCCTTCTGCTTGACCGCCAAGTTTGCCTGGCGCGAGGCAAACTGCTTGAGCGCCTCGGCATGAGACTGGCGCCTGGCGTTGGCGTCGGCGACCGCTTTGTCGGCGGCCGCTGTCTTGATGGGCAGTTCCTTGAGTTCCGCCTCCAGCAGCGCGGCGCGTGCCTGGGCGTCGGCCATCTGTTTGCGGGTGGCGGCGAGCTTCGCCTCGGCGGCCTTGACGCCTTCGATAGCCTTGGACACGACGGTCTCGCGCTCGGGCAACTGGGCGGCCAGGGTGGCGGCCAGCTTCTCGGATTCCACGATGCGCTGGGCGATGAGAGGCGGGTTGCTGGAAAGCTGCCCGAGCTCGGTCATTTTTTCACCGACCGACCACAGGCGGATGTCGCCACGCCAATTGCCGGAGATGGCCAGCTTGGAATCGTGATGGGCAACCACCTTGGTGACGATGTCGCCCTGGCTCGGGGCCTCGCCCTTCTTGTTGCCGTTGAGATCCCAGAGACGGACGAGCCCGTCGTTGCCCGAGGAGAGCAACTGGCCGTCCGCCGTGAAGACCACCGACTGGACACCGCCGCCATGGGCATTCCATTCCTTGATCTTTTTGCCCTCGTTCATCTCCCAGAGCATGATCACGCCGTCGGCCGACCCGGAGGCGAGCACGTTGGAATCGGCGCGCCAGGCAATGTCATTGCAGGCCGCCTTGTGCTGGCCGAGGATGTAGAACTCGCCGCCGTTTGCGGCCTCCCAGACCATGACATTGCCGTTGCGATCGCAGGTGCCCAGCAGCACACCGTCCGGGCTGAAGGCTGTGCCAAGAACCCATTCGGTGTGCTTGTTGATGACATACAACTCTTCCCCGGTACCGGTGTCGTACACCTTGACTTTCTTCGAGGGGCTGCCGATGACCACCTTCTTGTGGTCGGGGCTGATGTCGGCGCTCATCACCTGATCGAACTCGGCACCGGCCTCAATGATGCGCCTGCCGGTCTTGACGTCCCAGACGACGGCGTGCCCCATCTTGCCGCCGCGGCCGCCGCCCATGACCAGCAGCGAGCCGTTGCGACTGAAGCGCAGGCTGCGGGCGTAGCCATCAGTGTAGGGGAACACGCCGGCGAGCTGACGACTCTCGGTGTCGTAAAGCAGGATTTGCTTCACCCCGGCTATGGCGACGAGAGAGGTCCACGGACTCGCTGCCATGGCTGTCACGGCGGTGGTGCGCGGCGCCACAAGCACGGGTTCCAGCAGGACGTGCTCGGGCCTCGCAATCGGCCCCTCGGGACGTCCGCTGGTAACCGCAACGGCCATGTCAACCTTGGGCTTGGTCGACTTCTTGGCAATGCTCGACTTGGTTTCCAGCAGGCCACCAGTGACCCAGGCGGCGAGGACCTTGAGTTCCTCGGCATTGAGCGGCGTGCCCTCTGGCGGCATGAAAGGTTCCTCTTTCTTCGCGCAGGTCGTCCACAGGCGACTGCCCTCGGGATTGCCCGGATCGACCACCGCACCGCCGCCACCGCCGGTCATGACTGCGCCAAAGCTGGTGAGGTCGAGGTCGCCGCGCTTCTTGTCCGGGTTGTGGCAGGAGAAGCACTTGTTCTCCAGCAGCGGCTTGATGTGATCCTCATACGTGATCTTCCCGGTGTCCTGCGCGTCCGCGGAGGCCAGGGCGGAAAAGAAGAGGAGTGAGCAGCGGATTTTCATGGGGACTTGGCGTGGGATGTCACGGTGAACCGCCCCCGCCCCACCTCAGAGGTGTCAACGGCGGCGGCAACAGGCGGGCGGACAGGCCCGGTCAGTGGTTGAAGTAAAACTCCTTCGAATTCATCAGCGCCCAGAAAACGTCCTCCAGGGTCTGCTGACGCTGGTCTGAGGAGGCAGCCAGGGTCTGCTGGATCGGCTGCCACTCCTTGTCGAGCGGCAGGCGGCCAAACACGCGCAGATACAGATCCTCGACGATTTCACGATCGCTCTTCTTGGCCTCAATCAGCTTGGCCACAACCTTGCCCTGGCGGATGCGGTCGTTGACGGCATCACCGTTCATCAGGTGCAGCGCCTGCGACAGGGTGGGCTCCATCTTGACCTCGCAAGAGCAGACCGACTCGCGCTTGGCACGGCCGAAGGTGGTGAGGAAGTAGTTGCTGACCGCACCGTCTGCGATCTGCACGGCACGGGCGCCGAGCGGCAGTCCCTGGAACTTGTTCGGTGTCTCGGTGATCTGCGAGATCGCGTCGAGCAGGACCTCGGCACGCACGCGCCGGACCTGGGCATGCGAGAAGTTCTTTTTGTCTCCGGCGTTGGTCTCGTTGACCTTGGTGCTGCGCTGGTAGCTCATCGAGGTGCAGATGTCCTTCACCAGCTTGCGCATGTCATACTTTGAAGTGACCAGATTTTCGGCCAGCGCTGCCAGCAACTCCGGGTTGGAGGGCGGGTTGGAAACGCGCACGTCGTCGACCGGATCAACGATGCCGGTGCCGAAGAAGTGGGCCCAGGTGATGTTGGCGATGTTGCGCGCGAAGTAGGGGTTTTTCGGCGAGACCAGCCACTCGGCGAGCACGCGGCGGCGGTCCTCGCCGGGCTTGAGCTCGGGGGTGTCACCGCCGAGAAACTTCGGCTTCATTACCGCGTTGGTGACGAAGTGGCGGGACTCACCCGACTTGTTGTTGTAGATGATGACCTCCTGGGGATCGTCGGTGTTCTTGCGGCCGATCTGCGAGAAGAAGGCCTTGAAGCCATAGTAGTCGTCCATCGTCCAGCGGTCGAACGGATGATTGTGGCACTGGGCGCACTGGATGCGCATGCCCATGAACACTTGGGCGACATTCTCGGTCAGCTTCAGCTGATCGAGTTCTGTCTGGTAGAAGTTCACCGGCGGATTCGAAACCGTGCCGCCTGTGGCGGACAGCAGTTCGACGACAATGTCATCGAGGGGCACGTTCTTGGCGATGCGCTCCGACAGCCAGTTGTGGTAGAGCAGGGCGTTCTTGTAGAAGGGCGGACGGTTGTTGTTGCCCGGGATGTTGGAGCGGATCTGCAGGAGCTCGGCCCACTTCATCACCCAAAGTTCAGTGAATTCCTTGCGTTGGAGCAGGCCGTCAATCAGGGCCTCGCGCTTCTTCGGGTTGGCATCGGCCAGGAAGGCGCGGACCTCTTCGGGCTTCGGATACAGGCCGACGACATCGATGTAGGCGCGGCGCACATACTCCTCATCGGTGCAGATGCCGGAGGGCAGGATGCGCAGCTTGTGCAGGTTCTCGTTGACCAGGGTGTCGATGTAATTGACCTCGGCAAGCTTCGGACGCTCATACTGAATCTTCTCGGGAATAACCAGCACCTGGGCGGTGACGCTGTAGACGTCGAAGCGGGCCAGGATGAAGGCAGAGCCGCGCTCGGCCGAGGTGATCAGGCCGTCGGCGTTGACCGTGGCGGTCGGGTCGTTGTTCGACATGAACAGCGCCAGCTTGGTGACGTCGCGGTCGGTGCCGTCCGAGTAGGTGGCGCGCACGGTCATCTGCTGGCTGTTGTTCTTGCCTTCCAGCACCATCTGCTTGGGATAAACCTCGATGCCGGTGACGGTGGCGACATCCTTGGCGTCGGCGGGTGCGCCGCTGCCGATCCATTCCAGGATGATCTGGTTGTACCGGGACTCCGGCGTGTAGCACTGGTTGCCGGAATGCGGCACGGCGCCGACGGCCTTCTCGACAAGGGTGGACTCGTCGGGGATTGCCAGGTTGATGCGGCGACCGACCATCTCGCGGGTCAGGCGCACGTAGTCGCCCTGCGGGTCGAAGCCGAAGAGGCTGAGGCGGAATCCGTCCTTGCCGCGGGCGGCGCCGTGGCAACCGCCTGCGTTGCAGCCGCCGCGCAGAAAGATCGGCATGACATCCAGCTGAAAGGAGACTGCGCGGTCCTTGTGGCCGCCGCGCACTTCCAGCGGGGCCTTGACGGTCTGACCGCCGATCGAGGCGACCAGCTCCGTGGTGCCACCATCGGCAAGCGGCTTGAGAATGTCGCCCTCGAGGCTGGCCAGCTTGCCATCAGCCACGCGCAAGCCGGCAAAGCGAGTGACGTCGCGGGTGGTGGCGTCGGCAAAGGTCGCCATGACCACGACCTGATGCTGATCGCGCTTGGTTTCGAGCGCGAGCTTCTCGGGAAAGATCTCCAGCTTCTTGATCGAGGCGACGCGCGCGGTGAGGTCGGCCTCGGCCTTGAGCTCCTCCGGAGATTTGTGGCGCATGACCACGCCCTGCGGCCACTTGGCCCCCTGGGCGATCCAGGCCTTGACCAGTTCGATGTCGGCGGCCGGCAGCGGCCCGCCCTTGGGCGGCATGAGGTCATCGTGATCGGCCGGAAGGATCAGGCGCTTGACCAGTTCACTCTCATCCGGTTTGCCGGGCACGAGTGCCGGACCGGTGTCGCCTCCCTTGAGCAGGGATTCGGCGGTATGCATGAGCAGGTCACCCTTCACCTTGTCGGGGTTGTGGCACTCGAGGCACTTGCTCTCGAGCACGGCCTGAACGCGGGCGAAGTCGACCGCTGCCGGCTCGGCGAAGGCGGCGGACGCAAGCAGGGCGGCGGCTCCCAGGAAGCGGAGGGTTTGGAGACGTTGCATGGGCGGGGGTGGTTTGGCTTACCTACGTGGGAACAAACGGATTTATCACATGCGGCTTACTTGCCGGCGGCTTCCTGGCGAAGCTGTTCAAGGCGCGATAGCGGCTTCGGCGCGGCCGGTTTGGCCTCGGTCTTGGGCTTGACATCGGCAACGACCGGCTGGGCGGGCGCCGGGGCGGCCTTGCGCGGCGCATCGATGCGCAGGGTCGAGCCGAGGGCGATTCGGTGGGTCGTGGTGCCGCCGGACACGGGGACCTCGACGCGGACAAACAGATTCGACTGCTTGCCGATGGGCGACTTGTCGTTGGTCTTGACCGTGAAGCTCACTTCCTTGGTGTCCTTGGTGATTTTGGCGGGCTCGATCGGAATGGTGTCCGGCACGCCGGTGATCTCGGCCACGGCTTCTCCCTCGAACGGCTGCAGATGCTCGATCTTGGCGACCATGACCGTCTCCTGCCCCTTCTCGACGGCCACCAAAGGAATGGCCGGCGCGCTGACATAAGCGGGGGCGGTCGTGACCTCGCAGAACGGCGAGGCGTTGTAGATGCGGCCGTTGCCGGCGTCGGCCTCGCCCATGACGACGAAGTTCCACTTGCCGGCCGGAGCGTTGGCGTTGGCGTCGAGTTGGAAGAAGCACTCGTTCTTGCCCTCCGGGATGGTCTGCTCGCCGAGCGAGCTGACACCGGACGGTTTCCAGGTCATGAACACGCGAATGGGTGCCTTGAAACCCTCCTTGCGCAGGGCCTTGACCTTGAGTTGGAGCATGCCGTTGTTGACCAGCGGCACAGACGGTTTCTCGATCTCGAGGGCAAAAGGGGCCTCCTCAACAACAGCGACCGGCAGCCTGTCCTGAATCTCGGTCAAGTAAATCACATTGCCGTTGCGGACAACGTCGAACTCCTGGCGCATGCTGCCGACCGTGGCGACCTTGGGATCGGCCGACTTCAGGGTGACCGGAACGGCGGCGTGGCCCAGTGACGCATCGGACGCGGCCTCAAACATCAGCGGAATGCTGCTGTAGTCCTTCGGCAGGTTCTGGGTGAGCATCTTGACGCCTTGGGGCAGGCCGGAGGCCTGGAACTGGAAGTCGCCGCCGACGTTGCTGCGCACGATGTTTTCGAGCAGCACCATGCGGCCGCCGCGCGGGACGGCGATAAACTGGCGGTAGTGCGAGTCATTGACCGTGTAGTGCGGCGAGGAGAAGGCGAGCACCGGCTCGGAGTTGATGACCTCGACACGGTAGACAAAGTTCGGGCCGCCGCGCTCCAGGTGGTCGCCGATGCGCACGTAGTAGTCGCCGTCGGCCGGAACGTTGACCTTAAACTTGCTGTCCAGTCGGCGGCGGCCGCCGCCATCGTCGTTGTTGGCTACGTTCGAACCCTTGGCGTTGAGCACGTTGACCACGGAATCCAGCGGCGAACCCAGCGCCTGCCCGAAGGTCTCGACTTCCAGCTGCTGCCCCTTTTTCAGGGTCAGCCTGAAGAAATCGATGTCGCCCGGCTGTTCAATGACCCCGTTGAGGGCAACCGACTGGGTCTTGGCATCGGAAACGGTGGCCTTGGCCAGTTCGTTGTTGGGCTCGGTCTCCAGCACGTTGTCGAAGTTGACCAACCTGAAGACGTTGCCGGAGGGGGCCGGCTCCTGGGTGGCGGAAAACAGGCTGTAGCCCTCGACGGCGGTTTCAGGCAGCTTCACCTCCTCCTCGAAGGAAGCATCCTTCTCAATGAAGCGCACTTTCTGGGCCGAGCCCAGCCGGCCGCCAGCCGGGTAGACCACATCGGGACGGCGGAAGCTGCCGACGTGCACGCGGTAGTAATAGTTGTTGGCGCCACTGTAGGAGGAGTCGCGCACCATGACGTAGTAGTCACCCTCGTACTCGGCGACGAAGGAGCAGTAGCCGTCCTGACGAAACAGGATGGTGTCATCGGAGAAGGCCTTTTCGAAGCGATCCCTGTCAAGGATGGCGACATAGGGGTCAAAGATCGTGTAGCCGAGGCGAAGTCCCTCGACTTCGAGGCTGATGCGCTGCCCTTTCTTGGCGCTGATCTTGAAGTAGTCGACGTCTTCGTTGGTGATGACCCCCTCCAGCGTGCGGTTGAGTTCGGTGACCTGGGCGGCGTCGAACTCGCTGTTGGGCTCCTTCTCCTCGACAATCGGGAACGGACCGACGAAGAACTGGCGGCCATGCGAGACACCAGAGCGGGTGCGGATGCGGAAGAGATGGTTGCCGAGACGAGTGTCCGGGGCGACCTGCAGAGTCAACTCAACCCGGTTGTTCTCGACCTTGTCGACGCTCTTCTGAGTGAAGCCGGGCGAAGCGAAGATGAGGCTCTCAAAGTCGGCCAGTCGGCTGCCGGCAAGCACCACCTTCAGCTCGGAACCGCGCTGAGCCCCGCGCGGGGTCGTGCTGCTGAAGTCGGGATAGGCGGCCAGTGCCTGCAGGGTGGCAGCGGCGAGCAGGGCCGGAACAAGGAGGAGTTTGGACATGGCGATCGCGGGTTGTCAGACTAACTACGGAGATGGGGCGGCGTCTTGTTGCAGGGAATGCGCGGAGCCCGCCCGGGCGCGCGGCAAACGGAGAGGGGCGGTGTGGCTGCCACACCGCCCCGTATTGGGTATACAACGAAGGGAACCGGTCAGGCAATGACCTCGCTAAGAATGCGGCCGCCGTTGACGATGTCGATCGGACGGGTGCCGTCGGCCATGATGCGCTTCTCGGCATTGATGCCGAGCAGGCGATACATGGTCTTGGCGAGATCTTCCGGCCCCACCGCGTCGCGGTCAGGTTCACCGCCAAGCGGGTCGGAGGCACCATGAATGTAGCCTTCCTTGACTCCACCGCCGGCGAGGGCCACTGAGAACACGCGCGGCCAGTGGTCGCGACCGTTCGTGCCGTTGATCTTCGGCGTGCGGCCGAATTCAGAGCTGACCATGACCAGGGTGCGCTTGAGCATGCCGCGCTCATCAAGGTCGCGGATCAGGCGGGCAAAGGCCTGGTCAAAGCTCGGCGACTGACCGTCAAACGCGCCCTTGATGTTGGAGTGATGATCCCAGCTGCCGTAGTTGACAGAGACCATGCGCACACCGGACTCAACAAGGCGGCGGGCGAGCAGGAAGCGCTGGCCGGCAGTATTGCGACCGTATTCGTCGCGCAACTTGTCGGTCTCCTTGGCCAGATTGAAGGCCTCGCGCGCCTGGCTGCTGCTGACCAGACCGTAGGCGGCCTGGTAGAAGCTGTCCATGGCGTTGATCGCGTCGGACTTTTCGACGGTGCGGAAGTGCTCGTCGACCACATTCAGCAGCGAGCGGCGGCGGTCGAAGCGCTTGTCGTCGATCTCCTTCGGACTAAGCAGGTCGCGCACCGCGAAGTTGCGGTCGGCGGGGTCACTGCCAAGGGCGAAGGGGCCGAAGGCACTGCTCATGTAGCCGGTGCCCTGGTCGGGGGCGAAGACGTTCGGGACCGCGACATAGGGCGGCAGGTTGTTGCGGGAGCCCTGCTCGTGGGCGATCACGGAGCCAAAGCTCGGGAACTTGATGGCCGGGCTCGGGCGGTAGCCCGTGAACATGTTGTGGGTGCCGCGCTCGTGGGCGGCCTCGCCATGTGTCATGCTGCGGATGACCGTCAGCTTGTGCATGATCTTGGCGATGTTCTGGAACTTCTCGCCGACGTATTCGCCGGGGATCGAGGTCTTGATCGGCGTGTAGGGACCGCGGTAGTCCGGCGAAGCGAAGGGCTTGGGATCCCAGGATTCGTGCTGAGCCATGCCGCCGGGCAGGTAGATGTGGATGATCGAGTCGGCGATCGGCTTGAAGGTCTCGACGTCGGGGATGACTTGGGCGGCCTGCAGCCTGAGCAGGTCAGGCAGGGTCAGGCCAAGGCTGCCAGCAAGGCCGACGTGGAGGAAGTCGCGACGGCTGGCTCCGGAGCGGAGATCGGGGTGGTTGCCTTCGCAGTTGGGGTGCATTTTCATGGAGTGGAGGGATCGGGTTCGCGGTCAGATACGCCCGCCCTGTGTCCTTCTTGCAGCAAAAATCAATGCAAAAAATGCGCGACCCCCGTTTTTGCCCCCGTCCCCCTTTAAGGTGTCGCTCCAGGAAGCGCCGCCTGCGGGCGCTTCAAGGCCTCGATGAGATCGCCACCGGGCGAAGCTTCGGGCGGCGGCGCAAGCTCCGGCAGCGGCGCGACCGGCACCGCCGCCTCAAGGCTTCCTTCGTCGGCTGGCGCGATCAAATCATTGAGGACCGCCAGCCCGATGGCCAGCCCGCTCAGCAGAGCCACTCCAGCGAGACGACGCTCGACCCGGCGCACGGCCGGATCGGCCGTCAGGGGCAGCGGCATTTTGGAAGACGGCACTTCATTCACGGCTTGGCGTCGGTGAGGATGGGTTGCGGCTGATAGGCGGCCGTCAGGTCGATCTTGAAACGCCAGCTGAGCACCTCCTCCGGCTGATCGGCGGCCTTCTTGAAGCTGAGGGTGACCGCGCAGTCGTCGCGCCGCAGGCGCACCGGCATCTTGTAGCTGACCATCATGCTAGCGGGATCGTATCTTGCCGGCACAAGGCCGAGCCCCGCCACGCGCAGACGCACCGACTCGGGCAGAACCGTGCCGACCCGCTGCAGCCTGGCCTCGATCTTTGGCAGTCGCTCGGCCGTAACCGCGTCGGCTGCGGGCGACAGCTCCACGAGCGCCCGCCCCTCGGCATCCTTGGCATCGGCCAGCAGAAAGTGACTGGAGGCAATGTCGCCGCGGCCGCTGAAACTGGTGGCCAGCTTGAAATTGGCATCGCTCTCGCCGTGGACGATGAAGCGTCCAAGTTTCGCCATTGGGCTGTCCCAGATGACCTTCTGGGAATTGACCGTGACCAAGGCCTCGTAGCCGGCCTTCAACCCGGCCTCGGCAATGCCCTCGTCAAAGATGCCAAACGGATAGGCGAAGCTCCGGCAGGGCACGCCGAGATGCTGCTCCAGAAAGGCCTTCGACTCCTGCAACTCGGCCAACACCCAGGCTTGTTGGGCGGCGGCATCGCGCCCCCCCTTGCGGCCACGCAGGCTCTCATGTGAAACGCTGTGGCTGCCAACCTCGCAGCCGTGCCGCATCATCTCGCGCACCTGCTCCCAGGTGAGACTGCGACCGCCGATGTTGACGTACTTTTTGTAAAGATAAACGGTGAAGGGAAAACCAAACTCCTTGAGCACCGGAAAGGCATGCTGGTAGACCCCCTGCCAGCCATCATCCATGGTGATGACAAAGGCCTCCTCGGGGATGTTCTTCTCGCCTCGCCGCCACGCCAGGACATCGCTCAGCGGAATGACCGGGATCCCGGAGTCCTTGATCGCCTGCATCTGGGTCCGAAACTTGTCGGCAGCGATGATCATGGGCGACCCGCCGCGCTCGCGGAAATCATGGTAGCCGAGGATGGAAACCACCGAGGACTTGTTGAGCTCGAATGGCACGGCCTTCGGGGCAATGTCCGCCTCGGTGACCAGATCAAAGGCCGCGGCGTCGAGCAGGCGCTTCTCCATCGCCAACTGCTCCGGCGTCAGTTCCGGCTCGGCCGGCTTCGGCGGCTCTTGAACCAGTCCCGCCGCCTTTGCCAGGCGGTCGAGCTTGTCCTCGATGCGCTTGCATGACACCGGCAGCAGAGTCAGTGCACACAGGACAGCGATCCAGAGTCTCATCCAATCTTCATAAAACGCCCGGCGGCGGATGGCAAGCGCAAGGTCACTGCCCTGCCCGCCCGAAAAACAAAAACCCCGGCGAAGACCGCCGATTGTGAAGCGTCGGACGTTTGCTGCTTGGTGATTGTGTTGGAGGTGTGGTTATGCGCCCTCGGCAACAGGTTCACCCCCTGGAGGCACAGCATGACCAGACGGTTGACGACTCAGGAGCCCTTCGGATCAAGCGTGACCACCAGAGTTTCGTTCAGCTAGCTCCTGGCGTCCAAATAGACCAGAGACGGAGGATGACTGTCACCCATCGGGGGGCATGCGACCCTTGAAGGTCAACTCGCGCAGATCCGGCGACACCTTGAAGCTGACCGTGCAACCATTCGGCGAACCCTTGGCCGACGACAACATGGAACCGGTCGCCACCGCGATCGTTGAGGTGGAAGAGGTCGGTGAAGCAGCGTTTTGATGAACACCGCAAGATTCCTCGTCAGGAAATCACGGCATGCATGGGCAGCAGGCCAAAAGCACATCATTGCCCGAGCCACCCCCAAGCTTCCGGTGCCGCCGTCCTCAGGCGAGCAGACTCAACGAAACGGGCACTGCCCATGGCAGTGCCCGCCAACGTCGTTTGTCACCCCAAGGCGCTCAGTGCTTCCAAACCTTGAGCAGCGCCTCCGCCATGTCGGCGGGTGAGTCGGCCACAGAGATGCCGCACTCGGCAAGGATCCGCTTCTTGGCGGCGGCGGTGTCATCAGCGCCGCCGATGATGGCACCGGCATGGCCCATGCGGCGTCCGGGAGGGGCGGTGGCACCGGCGATGAAAGCGGCGATCGGCTTTTTGCAGTTGTCCCTGGCCCAGCGACCGGCCTCAACCTCGGCCGTGCCGCCGATTTCACCGATCATGATGATGGCCTCGGTCTCGGGGTCCTCGTTGAACATCTTCAGCACGTCGAGGTGACTCGTGCCGTTCACAGGATCGCCGCCGATGCCAACGCAGGTGCTCTGGCCGTAGCCGCGGGTGGTGAGCTGCCAGACGGCCTCGTAGGTGAGGGTGCCGGAACGGCTGACGACGCCAACATTGCCACGCTTGTGAATGTAGCCTGGGGCGATGCCAATACGGCAGCCGCCCTGGGATTTGTCACCGCGACCGGGCGTGACAACACCGGGGCAGTTGGGACCGATCAGGCGGGTCTTGCTGCCCTTCATGGCGGCCTTGACCTTGATCATGTCATTGACCGGAATGCCCTCGGTGATGGCGACGACGAGGTCCAGTCCAGCGTCGACAGCCTCAAGGATGGCATCGGCGGCGAACGGCGGCGGCACGAAGATGGCACTGACCGTGGCACCGGTTGCACGCGCGGCCTCGCTGACGGTGTCGAACACCGGCACCTTGTGGCTGCCGTGATCAAAGGTCTGCCCCCCCTTGCCGGGCGTCACGCCGGCCACCAGCTGCGTGCCGTAGTCGAGCGAAGCTTTGGCGTGGCGGGAACCGAAGTCGCCGGTGATGCCTTGGACGAGGATGCGGGTGTCAGTGTCAACGAGGATGGCCATGGGGGTGGGGCGGTTTGCTGTGGGCGTGGATCGCGGAGGCGACCGCAACGGCGCCTTTCATCATAGGAGCCGGCGAGGGCGCGTCAAGGACGGTCGGTAATTCCCTTGCGGAAAGAAGCCGCCAAGCCACCTCGTAATTTGGCGAACCTCCTTCATGACCCCGCTTCGCACCAACTGCAACGGCCTCGGCCGCCGCGACTTCCTCCAGACCGGCTTTGGCGCACTCGGTGGGCTCGCCTTCACCGATCTGCTGGCCCTCCGCGCCCAGGCGGCCCAGGCACGCGGCAAGTCGAGTCCCGACCACATCAACTGCATCCTGGTCTGGCTCGACGGCGGCCCCTCGCACTACGAAACCTTCGACCCGAAGCCGGAGGCCCCCAAGGAGATCCGAGGCGAATTCAAGTCGATTCCCACCTGCGTGCCCGGGGTGCACTTCTGCGAAACGCTGCCGACCCTGGCCAAGACCTTTGACAAGTTCACCGTCGTCCGCTCGATCTGCCACAAGGATCCCAACCACGGCGGCGGCAACCACTACCTGATGACCGGAGCACCAACCCCGGTGCCGGTAGGGTGCGGCGCCTTTGTCAGCTTCCACCCCTCGTTCGGCTCCATGGTCTCGCACGAGCGCGGAGTGCGCGGCGGCCTGCCCGCCTACATGAGCCTGCCCAGCGTCTCACGCTCAGGCGGCCCGAACTTCCTCGGCGCCCAGCACGCACCCTTCGTCATTGGGGGCGATCCCAACAGCAAGTCCTTCCGGGTGCGCGATGTCGCCATTCCGCCGGACCTGAGCGAAGGCAGAGCCCTCGGCCGCAACCAGCTGCGCGCCTCGCTCGACCGCCTGCGCCGCATTCCCGATCTCGCCGCTGAGGATCCCACCGTCGGCTTCGACCAATTCTACCAGCAGGGCATGGAGCTGGTCACCTCGCCCACCGCCCAGGCCGCCTTCGATCTATCCAAGGAGCCCGAGCAGGTGCGCAAGATGTATGGCGAAAACGATTTCGGCCAGCGCCTGCTGCTGGCGCGGCGACTCGCCGAGGTCGGCGTCTCCTTCACGGTCGCCTACTGGGGAGGCTGGGACCATCACCGCGGCATCTTCAAGACCTTCAAGGATGGCTACGCGCAAAAGCTAGACCAGGGCCTCAGCGGCCTGATCAGCGATCTCGACCAACGCGGCATGCTCGACAACACTCTGGTGGTCTGCCTCGGCGAATTCGGCCGTACGCCCAAGGTCAACAAGGACGCCGGTCGCGACCACTGGCCGGGTGCGATGAGCGTGCTCATGGCCGGTGCTGGCATTCCCGGCGGGCAAATTGTCGGTGCCACCGACCCAAAGGGCTACTACGCGGCGGAGAACATCTATTCGCCCGAGGACTTCGCCGTGTCGCTTTACACCAAGCTGGGCATCGATCCCCATCAGGTGCTGCACACCGCCACCGGTCGCCCCGTGCAACTGGTCAATGGCGGCAAGCCGATCAAGGAGCTCTTCGTGTGAGTCTCCCCCGCCCCGCCCCAAGCAAGCCGCTGCGCACCGCCGTCCTCGCCCTGGGCCTGGTCGCTGCACCGCTCGCCGCCGAACCGCCGAAGCTGGAAGCCCTCTTCCCCGCCGGCGGCCGCGCCGGCACGAACGTCGATGTGGCCGCCAGCGGCCGCGTCGACGACGCGCGCCTTGTCAGCCCGACCCCGGGCCTGCAGTTTGTTCCAACCGGCAAAAAGCGCGAGTGGCAAGCCCACATCGAAGCCGACACACCAGGCGGGCTGCACCTTGTCTACGCGGTCAATTCCGAGGGCGCCTCGGCGCCGCGCTGGTTCAGCGTCGGCACACTTCCCGAGCTCAACGAAACCGAGTCCAACAACGAGGCCGGCAAGGGCATGGCCCTCGAAAAACTGCCCGTCTGCGTCAATGCCCGCCTCGATCCGGGCGGCGATGTCGATCATTTCCACGTCAATCTGAAGGCCGGCCAGACCCTCGCGGGCCTGGTCGAAGGCTATGCTCTGGGCAGTCCGGTCGACATCCTGCTGCACATTCTCGATGCCACCGGCACACGTGTCTGCACCGCCAGCGACGGCCGCAACCTCGATCCCGACTTCGTCTTTACCGCCAACAAGGCCGGGCGCCACACGATCCAGGTCGTCGGCTTTGTACATCCGCCGCAGGCGAACGTCAGCTTTACCGGTGGATCGACAACGATTTACCGCCTCCACCTCAGCGCGGGCCCGCTGGTCCGCCACGTGCAGCCGGCCGTCGTCGCCGCCACCGGCAGGACCGCCCTGAAACTAGGCGGCGTCGCTCTCGACGCCAAAACCTCGACCTTCAGCGCCGAGGCCCCTGCCGGCGCCCAAGAGGGCGAAGTCGCCCTGCTGCAACCGCCAAACACCCTGCAACCCCTGCAGATGCGCGTCAGCGCCGCCGCCCCGCAGGCAGAAAAGGAGCCAAACCAGGAACGCGACCAGGCCACCCCCATCCAGCCGGGTACCGTCGCCGGGCTCATCGCGACCCGCGGCGATACCGATCGCTTTGCCTTGACTTTGAAGAAGGGGGACAAGCTGCAGGCCAGTGTTTGGGCGCGCCGCCTCGGGCTGCCGCTCGACCCCGCCCTGCGGATCGAGGATCCCGCCGGCAAGGTGCTCGCCGAGGTGGCTGATGTTGGCGACGAAGCCGACCCGACCCTGAGCTGGACGGCGGCCGTCGACGGCGTGCACCTGATCGTCATCAGCGACCAGTTCCAGCTCGGCGAACCCGACGCTCACTACGTGCTCGAGGTCGGCCCGGCAATGCCGGGCTTTGAGGCCCTGCTGACCGACGCCAAGCCCATCACGCTCGAACGCGGCAAGACCGCCTCGGTGAAACTGACCGTGAAGCGACTCAACGGCCACAAGGAGCCGCTGGTCGTGCGCGTTGCCGGCCTGCCGGCCGGGGTGCATGCCGCCGAGGTGGCGGTGCCGGAAAAGGGCGGCGAGGTCGAACTCAAGCTGCAGGCCGCCGCCAACGCGCCGGCCAGCGGCGCGATCGTGCGCCTGCAGGTGTGGAGCGCGGGAGACAGCCCCCGGGTCCAGCCCGTGCTGGCACCGCTGCGCGGCGAGGACCGCCGCGGCACCTCCCTGCTCGATCACGCGGAAACGCTCTGGCTGCAGGTACGCTGAATCCCCGGCGACCTCTCTTCAAAGTCGCCCGGGCTGATAACTGCCCTCGGCCGGCGGCCGGCCGCGCGCCTTGCGGCGCAGGGCCTCGCGCAACTCACCAACGACCTCATTCGCCATGGAGGTGCCGGCCAGATTGACGTGCTCGCCCGGATCGGCGTCGTGATCGTACAATTCGCTCCCCGCCTCGCTCTCGTTCCATTCGGTGTAGCGCCAGCGTGCGGTGCGCAGGCTGCGTCCCATGACGGGCTGACCGTCGCCGGGCCGCAGGATCTGGGTCGCCGCGGCCCCCTGCCACTCCGCCTCCGGATCGTCGAGCAGGGGACGCAGGCTGCGCCCGGCGAGGTTGCGCGGCGGCGTCAGACCGCACAGATCGGCCAGTGTCGGATACAGATCGACCAGTTCGACGATGCGCCGGCAGGGCCGGCCATTGCCGCGTGCGCCGGGGGCGCGAATGAACAGGGGCGTGCGCGCCGATTCCTCGAACAGGGTGCGCTTCTGCCACACGCCGCCGTGCTCGCCCAGATGGTAGCCATGATCGCTCCAGACGACAACGATGGTGCGCTCCGCCAGTCCCTCGCGCTCGAGCGCGTCGAGCAACCGGCCGATCTGGGCGTCGACAAACGACACGCAGGCCCGGTAGCTCTGCAGGGCCTGCCGGCAGGTCGCCTCGTCGAGCCCGTAGTGCGGCGTCGAGTTGTTGTGGGCAAAGGCCGCAGCCGGGATGTCGGCACGATCGTCCGCCGGCGACTCGGGCAGGCGCACGCCGTCGAGCGGATGCAGATCGAAATAACGCTTCGGCGCCACGAAGGGCGTGTGCGGCCGGAACAGGCCAACCCCGAGAAAAAACGGCCGCCCCCCCGTCTCGTCCAGAAAGCGCACGGCCTCGCTGACGGTCAGGCCGTCGGTCTGCTCCTCATCCCGGCCCTCGGCCGCCAGCCAACTCAGGGCCGCGCTGATCTTCTTCTGCGGCGTCGGATTGGTGATGAGCGCCTCGTCGGCGACGTCGCGTCCCTTCGGATTGAGCACCCAGTTCCAGGAGGCCGGATCGTCGAGTCCGTCGGTGCCGATGCCCGCGGGCACGTCGTAGTGGTAGATCTTGCCGATGCGCCCGCTGGTCCAGCCGGCACGGCGAAACAACTGCGGCAGGGTGACGTGATCGGCGGCGGTGTCGCGGAAATGGCGGTCGAGATCAAAGACCTGCAGCCGGTCCGGCCGCAACCCGGTGAGCACGGAGGCTCGGCTCGGATTGCAGAGCGGGATCTGGCAATACGCACGCTCAAACAGCACCCCGGAGGCAGCCAACCGGTCGAGATGCGGCGTTCGGGCCTTCGCATCGCCCAGGCAGCCCAGCGCGGGACCGAGGTCGTCGACGGCGATGAAGAGCACATTCGGACCGGCGGCGGAAGCAGCATCGGCCAGCAGGGCCAGAACGCTGAGCAGCGCGACCCAGGCGCGAAGGAAGGACGGACGAGGCATGCCCGCAGCCTGCCACGGATCCGGCCGACCGTGCAATGGCAAACCCGCGCTCAACCCTGTGCGGCGAGCGCGGCGGCGGCCTTGGCCTTCGCCTCCTCGGCCTTGCGCAGGATCTCGTCCGGACTCGGCAACGAGGCAAGCACGTCCATCGGGATGAAGCCGTCGCTGACCAGCTTGGTCAGGCACTTTTTGCGTTCATCGAGTGCCTTGTCCGGGCTGCGTTCCTTGCTGAACCGGCTCTTGGCGGCGATGCTGCGATCCTTGAGCGCCGCATAAATGTCGCCGCCAAGCAGCGACGAGATGTCGACCTTCATCTTCTCGCGACCGTGGTCGGCGGCGCTGACCTCGTCGCCGTTGATCGGGCCGCCCTGATACTTTGGGAACATGATGGCCACCTCGGGACAGACGCGCGAGCAGGCCGGGCAATTGGTTTTGCAGTTGTCGTTGTTTTGGACCTGGATCTTGTTGTCGGCGCTGACGCCATACACATCGAACAGGCAGAAGCTCAGGCACTGCATGCAGTTCGTGCAGCGGGAGTAGTCGATCACCGGGAACCAGGGCTTCCACTTGCCGGGCTCATTCATGGGTCGGGTGCCGCGCGTCTGGTCAACCAGCGACAGCACGCCCTCGGGCTCCAGGCCGGTAATGTCGCGCGCCTCGACGGCCACCCGGCCCTCGGCATCCTCGACCGCCGGCGCCTGGCGACCTTCAAAGGCACCGAGCACCAGCAGGGTGTGATCGTCGGACGGGCGGGCGGAGGCGCCGCCCTGCACACCAACGCGCGACACGGCGTAGCCCTTGTCAAGCAGGGCGGCGAGCACGCGGGCGCGGGCTTCGGCCGGCAGCGGGATGGCGCCGCGGCCTTCGTAGAGGACGATCTTCAGCGGGCGGGCGGTGTGGGTGATCATGGCGTCTGGGAAGCAGTGGGAGAAACGTCGGGGCCGGCAAGCATCTTGGCGGCAATCTCCGCGGCCGGCTCGGTGCGCATGTTGTGGATTTCCACCGTCTCCGCCAGCGGGGCACCTGCCTGGTGGAACAGACCGCGCACGGCGCGCGGGTAACAGGCGGCGATGCGCAGTCCACCGCCGGCGGCCAGTTCCTGCAGGCGCGGATCGCGGTGGGCGGCCATCTCGCAGAGGTCGGCGACCATTTCAAAGTTGGCTCCGGACTCGGCCAGTCGCTGCAGAACCTCGTTTTTAACGCCGGTCGGCACGACCTGGGCGTAGGCGCAGCGGCAGTAGAGAAGCGTGGGGGTGTCGGACATCGGGAAGCGGGGCGGTGAACGACTCAGGCTGAGGGCGAGTGAGCCTTCGGGTCGAGCTGGCGGTAGACGCCGAAGTCGTGGTAAAAGAAGCGTTTGGCGAGCCGGTACATCCAGTGTTTTTCAGGGATTTCCTCCTCCTCGCGCCACTGGCTGGTGCGGGCCTGCATGCGCCCGACCTCGGCCAGGGCGGTCTGGCGGATCGTCGTGTCGGCGGCACCATGCCTGAGGGCGAGTTCCTTGACCAGGTCGGGCCGCTCCAGAACGATGCAACCGCGGGTGTGGCGGGCGGCGGTCTCGCGAAAATCCTTGAGGAAGGCCGAGCCGGTGAAGACGTCAAACAGGTCGCGGTCGGTGCGCACGTTCTCCTTGGCGAACTGGATGATCGGGCAGGGCTCAAGGCCGCCGGTGGGGCCGATGTGATGGCTGATGCCGGTGGCCATCGGGCAGAGCGCGCGGCCGTCGTGATCGTAGTAGGCGTCGACAATGGCGATGGGCATCTCCGCGCGCATCGAGGTGACGAAGCGACGCACCTGGGTGATCTGCTCGGGGGTCAGCGCCAGCTGCTCGTTGATCTGCGGACCGACCGGCCGGTAGGTGTGGTACCAGGTGTAGTGAACCCCCATGGCGATGAGCTTCTCCAGCCATTCGCGGGTGAGGAGGTCATGGATGTTGGTCTGGCAGAGGCTGGTGGCGACGCCGGTGAGCAGGCGGGCGTCGAGGCAGTTGCGCAGGCCGCGCAGGGTGCGGTTGAGCACGTCCTTGTTGCCGCGGCGCTCGTCGCTGACGGTGCTGTTGCCCTCGACGCTGACCAGCGGCGTGGCATTCCCGAGCTTGCGCAGAGCCTCGGCGGTCTTGGCGGTGATGAGCTGGCCGTTGGTGAAGATCTGGAAGTAGCAGTCCGGGTGCAGGGCCAGCAGGTCGAGCAGTTCCGGGTGCAGGAAGGGCTCGCCGCCGAGCAGGCCGAAGAAGGCGTTGCCGTGGCTTTTGGCGTCGTGGACGATCTTGTTGAGTTCGTCGAGCGAGATGGCCTCGCGCGGCTTGTCGACATCGACCCAGCAGCCCTGGCAGCGCAGGTTGCAGGAGTTGAGGATGGAGATGTACAGGAAGGGCGGGAAAAACTGGCCCTGCTCCATGCGCTTCTTGAACAACAGAACCGAGCGCGCGCCCTTGTAGCCGAAGTTCCAGGCGATCTTGGCCAGGCACTTCGGGTCCACGGTGCTGAGCATGCGCTGGGTGAGGGAAAAAATCATGCGGCTGGAACAGTCTGGGGGTGAATCGGGCGGCTAACCGTCCGTGGAAGCATAACGCGCGAACGTGCGGGTTCCGTCAGGCAAAGGTGCTCATTCCTCGGCGGCTCCTTCCTCGCCATGGCCCTCCTCGGCCATGCGCTGGATGATACCCGACAGGTACTCGATGTAGCCGTGCACGTCGAGGTGGCCCTCCTCCGGCTCGCCGCGCACGGCGTAGAGCCAGCCGACCTCATAGGGATCCGAGCGGACCACGCAGGCATCCTGCTTGAGGTGCGGATTGCCGCCGGCAAACCGGCCCTGCATCACCGCGTAGACATCGGAGGCGGCCTTGAAGCCCTCGACCCAGCCGACCACGGCGCCGGGCACCACCCCGCCATCCTCGGGAATCTTCCAGTCGCAGTCGACCAGCTCGCCGAGCATGCGCGTGGCAAACTTGGTGAAGCCGACCCGCCAGAGGCCGGGTTCACCCTCGACGGGCGCCATCCAGTAGTGGCTGCGGGAGTAGCGGTAGGCCTCGGGGAAACGGGCGGAAAAACGGGCGTGCTTGAAGCGGACGGTGGGCAGGGACATGGGCGTGGGCGGTGGCGGAGGCGGTGGACCTCCCCTTCTCCGTTCGCGTCACTTCTTGACGGCGAGTTCGACACTGACGACGCGGCCCTCGGAGTTGCGGGCGAGGACGCGGCCGTTGGCGAGCACCGGCGCGCTCCAGCACTTGCCGCTGAGGATCTGCGCGCGGCTCTCCGGATCAAAGCCATCCGGCTTGGCCGGGGCGACGATCAATTCGCCCTTGGAGCTGAGCACGAGCAGGCTGCCGTCGGCGGCGGTGAGCGAGCCGAACCCCACTTCCTTGGCATCCCAGAGCTCGACCCCGTCGCTCAGGCGCACGCACTTCAACGCGCAGCGGCTGTTCTGGTCGCCATCGATGCCGTAGAGATGACCGTCGATCAGCACGCTGGAGTTGAACTGATTTTTGAGGTTCTTGTTTTCCCAGACCTTCTCGGGTTCGCCGGCACCGAGCTTGAGCAGGGCGCAGCCCTTGTTGTAGCCGCTGGAGATGAACAGGGTCTCGCCGGCGAGAATCGGGTCGGCGGCATTCACCCCGTAGCGGGTGTTCCAGCGGTAGGACCAGACCGGCTTGCCGGTCGCCATCTCGACGGCCAGATACTCGGTGCCGGAACCGAGCACCGCCAGGCGCCTGTCCTGCCAGGTGATCGCATAAGGGGTCGAGTAGCCGGCGGCATCGGTCTCGCTCTTCCAGACGATCTTGCCCGTGGTTTTCTCGACCGCGAGGCCGGCCTTGCCGACATTGAGAAGGAGCAGGTCGCCCTCGACCAACGGCGCACCGGCGAAGCCCCAGTCGGGCAGACTGGCGTCCGTTTCCTTCTGGACGTTCTTTTCCCAGACCACCTTGCCGGTGGCGGCCTCAAGGCAGAAGAGGTCGCCCCAACGGCTCAAATGATAGACCTTGTCACCATCAAAAGTCGGTGTCGCCGAGGTGCCGCCCTCGTAATACTTGTCGCCAAGGTCCGCCGGGTAACTGTGCTTCCAGAGCACGCTGCCGTTCTTTTCATCCAGACAGAACACCGTGTCGGCTCCCTCGGCATGACCGGTGGTGAGCACGCGACCACCGGCGACGACGAAGGAGGCAAAGCCGAGGCCCACCTCGGCCTCCCAGAGGATCTTCGGATCTGCCGGCAGGCTCCAACCGGATTCGGTCGAGATCCCGTCCCGGTTCGGACCGCGCCAGACCGGCCAGTCAGCGGCGGCGACTTCGCCAAGCAGGAGGGTGGCAAGCAGGAGGGGAACGGCTTTCATCACCCGGCAACTACGCGCGCCCGCGCCGCCTGGCAACCGCCGACTTGCAGCCGGTTTCGGTTTGCGCCCCGGCGACGCCTCCCCATCATGGTGGTTCCATGAAGATCGTCCTGCTCGACGCCCACACCGCCAACCCGGGAGACGTCTCCTGGCAACCCCTCGAAGCCCTCGGCGAATGCGTGATCCACCCGCGCACACCGGTGGCCGAGACCGTGGCGCGCTGTGCCGGCGCCCAGGTGGTGATCACCAACAAGGCCCCGCTCACCCGCGAGATGCTGGCCGAACTGCCAGGGCTGAAGTACATCGGCGTCACCGCCACCGGGTACAACATCGTCGACGTCGCCGCCGCCCGCGAACGCGGCATCATCGTCACCAACGTGCCCGGATACAGCACGCCGGCGGTCGCCCAACTCGTCTTCGCCCTGCTGCTCGAGCTCACCAACCACGTCGGCCACCATGCGCGCACCGTCGCCGAGGGACACTGGTCCGCCTGCCCCGACTTCTGCTACTGGGACCAACCCGTCATTGAGCTGGCTGGCCGCACCCTCGGGGTGGTGGGCTATGGTGACATCGGCGCCGCCGTGGCGCGCATCGGCCTGGCCTTCGGCATGCGCGTGCTCGCCTCGCGCCGCGAATGGAAATCGCCACCGCCCGACGGCATCGAAGCCGCCACCACTGACGAGATTTTCGCCCTCAGTGATGCCATTAGCCTGCATTGCCCGCTGACCGAAGCGACCCGCCATCTGGTTGGCGAACGCACGCTCGGCCTGATGAAACCCGGCGCCTTTCTCCTCAACACCGGTCGCGGGCCGCTCGTCGACGAGCAGGCACTGGCCAACGCGCTCAACGCCGGCCACATCGCCGGAGCCGGCCTGGATGTGCTGTCGGTAGAACCGCCGACCGCCGGCAATCCGCTCATCGGCGCGCGCAACTGCCTGATCACGCCGCATATTGGCTGGGCCAGCCGCGAAGCCCGCGTCCGCCTCATCACACAGACCGCCGCCAACCTGCAGGCTTTCCTCGCTGGACAACCGGTCAACGTCGTTGGCTAAACGGAGCTAGCGCTCAGCGTCGGGCCGCCGCCTCGGCGGCGGCCTTGAGGCCCTCGTCGATGCGGTTGCGCACACCTGCATCAGGAGTGTTCAAGGAGCGTGCCTTTTCGAGAACCCGACTCGCCTCCTCGGGTTGCTTCAGGGCGAGGTGGACGCGACCGAGGTGCTCGAAAATCTCGGCATCCTCGGCCTGCGCTTCGGGCAGCAGCGCGGCGGCGCGCTGCAGTTCGCGCAGCGCGGCCGGGTAATCGCCCATCTTGTAATGCCACCAGCCGAGGCTGTCGATGTAGGCGGCGCTGTCGGGCTGCAGCTCGTTGGCCTTGCGGATGAGTTCGCCCGCCTTGTCGAGATGGCGATCGAGCTCAAGCCACATGTAGCCGAGATAATTCATCGCACTGGCAGCCGCCTCCGGATCGTCCTGCGGAGTGACCGTGATCGATTTTTCAAACTGTCGGCCCGCCTCCTCGTGGCGGCCCGCGCGTTCAAGGGTGACTCCGTACTGGAAATAGAAGCGGTGATTGACGAGCTCGGAGGAGCCGGCCTCGGCCAGCCTGGCCGCCCGCTCAAAGGCGCGCACCGCAAGATCCCACTGCAACAGGGATCGATGTGCCATGGCCGCCTGCACATGAAACATGGCCTGCTCGGGAAACAACTTTGCCCCGCGCCGGCAAAACTCAACGACCCGTTCCAGCTGGGTGGCCCGCAGGAGGGTCTCCCCCAGCTGCAGATAATCCTCCACCGACCCGCCACCGACCTGCAGGGCCGCCTCGAGGTGCGGCACCGCGCGAGCGGGCTGCTCGCGATCGAGCCAGGCGCGGGCGAGCAGCTTGCGGTATTCGACATCCTCCGGCGCGTTGGCCACAATGGCCTCCAACTCGCGCAACGACTCCTCGCCCTCCTCAAAGGCCTCGTGCAGGCGATGCAGGAGTTTGCGCGCCTGCAGGTTGCCGCTGGCGCGAACGATCTCGAAGCAAAGATCACGCGCCGGCTTGAGCTGATTGGTCAGCAGGTAAAATTGGGCGATTTCCAGACGCTGTGCCTCGTCGCCCCCCGTGCGGGCATGACGCAGGGCGCGCTCAAAGAAGGGATTGACCCGCTGTGTGTGTTCTTCGCGCACCTCCGCCTGCCCCAACGGCCACACCTGTTGGGCGGCGCGACCGAGTTCGAGCCAGTAGGCCGGATCGGCACTTTCCCGGCTGGCTGCGTTTTCCAGGACCTGCACCGCTTCCTCACGACGCCCCTGGCCAAGCAGCGTCAGTGCGGCAGAACCTTGCACCTCGGCGGCGTTGGGGAAGCGGGCAAGGGCGCGCTCCAACACCTGTTTGGCGCGATCGTTCTCGAAGGGATCGTCCGGCGCGTAAGTGGCGCAGAAGCGGGCAAGGTTCAGGTAGGTTTCCGGCGAGTCCGGATTTGCTTCCACCGCCTTCTCCAGGAGCGCCACGGCGATGGCGCGACCGCGAAAACTGTAGGCCAGCTCGGCCGTGTGCATGGCCAGGTCGGCATTCGCCGGATCGGCAGCCAGCGCCTGGAGATAGTGTTCGAGCGCGCTGCGCGGACTCGCCGCATGCTCGAGCCGCAGGGCGGTGGCATAGTGCGCCAAGGCCTCAGCCCGGTGCCGGGCGTCGGCATCAAGAGGTTCCGCACCCGCCTGTCGCGGAGATGGCAGTGAAAGATCGGCGCGTTGCGCCGCCAAGGGATCGCCGCCGGACAGCGCCACCGAAAAGGCGCACTGAACGGCGGCGAATGAAGACAGGCCTCCGCCTGCGAATGAAGGCGACTTCTTCGCGGGGCGGAGACGGATCATGCGGCCAAAATGGGCGCTTACGCCTTGTAGCGCAAACGCTTCTTGTGGCGGTTGGCGCGCATGCGCTTCTTGCGCTTGTGCTTGTTGATTTTCGTCTTTCTGCGCTTTTTCAGCGATCCCATGTTGGTGTGTTCTCCTGTGTTCTTGCGCCGCCCCGTCAGGGGACGACTTTGTTCAGCGGGTATTCCACGATGCCTTCGGCACCGAGAGACTTGAGTCGGGGGATGATCTCCCTCACGACAGATTCCGAAATGACCGTCTCCACGGCCACCCACTCCGGGCTGGCCAGCTGGGACACGGTCGGCGAGCGCTCGCTCGGCAGGGTTGCAACGACCTCGGTGAGGCGGGCGGCGGGCACATTCATCTTCAGGCCCACCTTGTCGCGAGCCTCAAGGGCTCCCTTGAGCAGCAGCACAAGCGTCTCCATCTTCGCGCGCTTCCATTCATCGCGGTAGGCGGAGGGGCTGGAGACGAACTGCGGGTAGCTCTCCATGAGGGTGTCGACAATGCGCAGCTTGTTGGCGCGCAGCGAGCTGCCGGTCTCAGTGATGTCGACGATGGCGTCGACCAACTCCGGCACCTTCACTTCCGTGGCGCCCCAGCTAAACTCAACCTCGGCCTCCACGCCATGCTTGGCGAGGTAGCCGCGCGTCATGTCCACCGCCTCGGTGGCGATACGCTTGCCCTGCAGGTCCTTGACGCTGCGGATCGGCGAGTCATCGGGAACCACCAGCACCCAGCGGGTCGGCTTGGATGTCGCCCGGCTGTAGCGCAGGTCGGTCAGCACCTCGACCGTGGCATTGTTTTCGACGATCCAGTCGCGGCCGGTGATGCCGCAGTCGAGAAAGCCATGATCGACGTAGCGGCCGATCTCCTGGGCGCGCAGCAGGCGCAGTTCAAGCTCGTCATCGTCCACCGTCGGCCGGTAAGAGCGCGATGAGACAACGATGCTGAACCCCGCGCGCTTGAACAATTCAAGCGTGGGCTCCTGCAGACTGCCTTTCGGCAGGCCGATTCGGAGGGTGTGTTTGGTTTCGGACATCAGGTCGGGCAAAAGGGCGCGCAAAGTAGCGGACTTTGGCCGGGTGCAAAGGAATATTTGCCCGCGAAGGCTGGAAAAAACCGCAACCAGGCCACAGTCGCGGCACAGGCCCGCGGACACCGGCAAAAAGAAACCCGGTCCGGAGAGCCGGACCGGGTTTCCCGAAGCCGGCATCAGACCTTCCAGCCCGGGCGGTAGGCCGGGCGGCTGACGAAC
>JBIJBO010000177.1:0-7089 GCA_044345215.1 Prosthecobacter sp.
AGGGCTGGAAAATCGAACGCCTCAGCCCCTGAGCGCGCTTTTTTCTGGCAGCCAGACCAACCCCGGCTTTTTTGCCCGCATGAAACGCCGTCGCCTGCTCGCCACCGCCGCCTCCGGACTCGCCGCCCCCTTCGTGCGCGCTCAGAGCAAGACCTCCCTGCAGGGCGCGGTCATCGGCCATGGCGCGCACCGCTATCAGGTCGATCTCAACTGGTGCCAGGCCGACCGCGCCCGGCACCCGGTGAAGAACTGCCACGAGATGGTTCAGGACGCACAGGGGCGACTGTTCCTGATCACCGACGAGGCGAAGAACAACGTCCTCATTTTCGACAAGCAGGGTCGTGTTCTCGACAGTTGGACCCTCAACTGGCGCTCGGGCCACGGGCTCAGCCTCGACACCAGCAACGGCAAGGAGCATCTCCTGCTCTGCGATCCCGGCAGCGGCACCGTGCTGAAGACCACGCTGACCGGCGAGGCCGTGCTGCAACTGCCGCATGCCCACGCCTGCGGCGCCTACGACGCGACGATGAAGTATGCGCCCACCGAAGCCGCCGCCGCGCCGAATGGCGACATTTATGTGGCCGACGGTTACGGCTCGCAGTTCATCCTGCACTTCGACGC
Source organism: Prosthecobacter sp. (assembly GCA_044345215.1). Classification (GTDB taxonomy): domain Bacteria; phylum Verrucomicrobiota; class Verrucomicrobiia; order Verrucomicrobiales; family Verrucomicrobiaceae; genus Prosthecobacter. The sequence goes on from JBIJBO010000177.1 coordinate 622, forward strand.
CCAAGGCAAGTTCGTGCGCAAGTTCGGCGGCATCAGCACCCAGGCGATGAACGCTGGCAAGTTCATGCAGGCCCACGGGGTCGCCATCGACCGGCGCGGCCCGGAACCGCTCGTACTCTGCACGGAGCGCATCCGCAACGAGTTCCACTGGTACAGCCTCGCCGGCGAGTACGTCCGTTCGGTGTACCTGCCAGGCGCCTACCTGAGCCGGCCGGTGCTGGCCGGCGACCTGCTGCTCTCGGGCGTCTGCTTCGGCATGAAGCCGGGCGACTACCGCATGTGGCGCGAGCGCGGTTTCATTGTCATCCTCGACTGCGACAACCGCGTTGTCTCCGCCCCTGGCGCAAACACGCCGAAGCTCGACAAGGAGGGACAGGTCGGCCTGCTGCTCCAGAGCGAGCCAGTCTTCCGCAATGTGCACGATGTCGGTGTCGACGATGCCGGCGATCTCTATGCCTGCCAGTGGAACGCCGACCAGGTCTACCCCTACAAGCTGCGCCGCGTCTGATCAGGGCTTCGGCGGCAGGGCAAAGATCGCCTGCACGCCGAGTTTGGCCGCCAGGGCCTGGCCGCGCTCCGGACCGAGCACACACATCGCGGTCGCCAGGGCGTCGCTGGAGGTGGCGTCGGCGGCAATCACCGAACAGGCGATGCGTTCGGTCAGGCCGTGGCCGGTGACCGGTGAAACGATGTGGGAGTAGCGCACGCCGTCGATTTCGAGGAACTGGTAGAGGTCACCCGAGGTCGACACCGCGCAGTCGGCCAACATCAACTCGCGCAGGTCATCGTCCTCGCCCGGCCGGGTGAAGGTGCGCAGCTTGACCGGCCACCCGGCCGCGCCCGGCGGCGGCTGGCCCACCGCAGTGTCGCCGCCCGCCTGCACGACCGCCCGCTCCAGGCCGTGTTCGCGCAGCAGGCGCAGGCAGGCGTCGGCCGCATAACCCTTGGCAATGCCCCCCAGATCCAGCAGGGTGCCCGGCGGCAACGTCACCTCCCGGGTCGCCGGATCCAGACGAATCTCGCGCCAGCGCGCCGCCGCTTCCAGGCCGCGCTGCACCCGCTCCACGGGTGGCAACTTGCCCGTGCGCCGCGTGCGCCGCCAGAGCTGGGTCAGGTGACCGCAGGCAGGATTGAAGGCGCCGTCGCTGGCGACCGCCATGGCCTGCGCCCGCTCCAGCAGGTTGAACAAGGCCGGACTGACCGTCATGGGTCGCACGGCCTCCGGCGCACAGAGCCGCATCAACTCGCTGGTCGGATCGTAATCCGTGCACACCGCCTGCAGCTGTGCGATCCGCTCAAAACAGGCCTCCGCCGCCTTCTCCGCCGTCGCTCGATCCCCCGCGTAACAGGCGATCCGAAAGGTCGTTGCCATGCCCGGCCCGCTGAAATCAAACCGCTCTTCGGCCCTCCCGGCAGGCCCAGCCGCCAGGAGGCCCAGGAACATTACAAAACAGCGCATTGGCATCAGCCTTGAAGATAAACCGAATCCGTGTCGGGAAAATGGAAATCGGTTCTCGGTTCTCGGTTCGGCCCTTGGGCGTGGGTCATTCCTTGTTGGACACTCCATCTTCCCTCCTCACCACCACGCCCTCGCAGCCTCCGCAAAACCCCTCCCCGATCCCGCGTATCTGTCTTCCCCCATGCTGCGTTCCGCCCTGCTTCTCGTTTTGCCCCTGCTCACCCTCTCGGTCCAGGCCGACACCCGGGTCGCGCTGCGCGTGCTGCGCGACGAATGCCTCGGCTGCCACAAGCCCGGCAAGGCCAAGGGCGGCCTGTTGCTCAATGCCCATGACAAAATGATGAAGGGCGGTGACAACGGAGCGGCGGTCGTTCCCGGCAAACCGGACGAGAGCCCGCTCTACCAGCTCGCGCTGGCCGAGGCCGATCCGCACATGCCGCCCAAGAAGCAGCTCGATGCCGCCGCGCTCAAAGCCCTCAAGGCCTGGATCGCCGCGGGCGCGCCATGGGATGAGGCGGTCTTCAACGAACCGCCGGCGCCGAAGGCCGTGAAGTTCACGCCCATGCCCGAAGCCTGGCAACCGGTGCTGGCCATGGCGCTGTCGCCCGATGAAAAGACCCTGGCGGTCGCCCGTGCCCAGCGCATCGCCCTGATCGACCTCGCCGCCAAGGACACGCCGGTCGCCGCCTACCTCGAAGGCCATGCCGAACCCGTGCAATCCCTTGCCTGGACGCCCGACGGTCGCACCCTGCTCTCCGGCGGCTACCAGAACGTCCGCGTCTGGGACGTCGCCCAGCGCAAGGAAGTGCGCCGCCTCGAGCAGTCACTGGTCGGCAATGTCACCGCCCTCGCCGCCACGGCCGGCCACGTGTTCGCGGCCGATGGCGAGGCCGGTGGCGCGGGTTTCCTGCGCCAGTTCGACCTGGCCAACGGGGCCCTGCTCGCGACCTGGAAGGCGCATGACGACAACCTCACCTCCCTGCGTCTGTCGGCCAAGGGCGACCGCCTGCTGAGCGGCGGGGCCGACAAGATGGCCCGTCTCTGGGACACCGCCACCTGCAAGCTGATCGCTTTCTACGAGGGCCATACCAACCATGTTCACTCGGTCGCCTTCAACCACGACGCCAGCCAGATCGCCACGGCCGGGGCCGACCGCGAAGTCAAGGTCTGGGACGTCGCCAGCCGCGAGCAGGACGTGTCGCTCGGCGACAAAAAATCGGTCTACGTCGGGGTCGCCTGGACGCCCGATGGCAAGGCGCTCGCCGCCATCACTGACAAGGGCCTGGGCAGTGTCTACACCGAGTTGAAGAAACACGACGGCGCCCAGCGCAGCGACACCGCCAAGGAACGCAAGCTGACGAGCGTCAACGCACCGCTGACCAGCGTGCTCATCACGGCCGACGCGAAGACCGTCTTTGCCGGCGGGTTCGACGGCAAAGTCTATCGTTGGAACGCCACCGACGGCACGAGCGACGGCGTGATTCAGCCCTGAGCCGCTGTCAGCGCGGCAGACTCAAAGTCCAGACCCGCGGCGAGCGCTTGCCCGGTCTTGCTTCCCCGCCCGGGATGACGAGTCGTCCCCGCCACTCGACCAGGGCTGTCGTCACCAGCGAGAACGGCACCTCGCCGGCCTGCGCCCAGCTGTCGGTCCGGGGATCGTAGGCGAGAATGTCGTGAGGAAAACCCGGATGCCGATCCTTCGGCTCAAAGGCCGCGTTGGCGCCGTCGTCGCCGCCGATCACCCACAGGCGACCGTCCACCACCGGAGCCGGGCCGGGCGCTGCGACGGCGATGCGCGGCAGATCGGCCAGGCGTCGCCAGACCTGGTCCGGACGGAACTGCCAGGCATCGCGCAACCACTCGCGCTCGGGTTTGCCATCGGCCCCGGGTTTCAGGGCCGCGCCGCTGAACAGATACAGAGCGCCGTCGTGCGCGCCCAGCGTCGCCAGGATGCGCGCGGGACCGGGACAGGGGGAGCACTCACGCCAACCACCCGCCGGGTTGGCAAGGTCGAGCGACCACAGCACCGCCAGTGCCTGCGTGGCATCGGGGCGTTCCGCACCGCCGGCGAGGTAGAGCGTGCCGTTGAGCACGGCGCCCGCCATGAGCGCGCAGGGCCGCGGGAGGGAGGGCAGCGGTTCGACCTGCAGCTGGGCGCCCATCTTGCGCAGGCGGAAGACCTCGCGGAAATGCCCGGTCGCATCGCTGCCACCGGCACAGATCATCCCGTCCGGCGTCGTCACCGACACCCCGTAGCCATTCGGCTTGGGCAACTTCCCGAGCCGCTGCCAGTCGCCCTCCGGATCGGCCAGGGCGAAGACCGTGTCATACCAGGTTTTCGTGCCACCGCGCCACGGCGGCGCGTCGGGAAAGTTGGCGCCGCCTGCCACAAGCAAGGCTCCGTCACTAACCCCGGCAAACACGCCCGCAAAACCCTCGGCATCCGGCAGGGCCGGCAAGGATTGCCAATCCGCCGCAGGCGACAGCAACGGCACGAGCAGGGGCAGCAGGCGCTTCATGGCCCATTTTAGCGCCTAATTCGTCATTCGTCATTCGTCATTCGTCATTCGTCATTCGTCATTCGTCATTCGTCATTCGTCATTCGTCATTCGTCATTCGTCATTCGTCATTCGTCATTCGTCATTCCACCTCCCCCATTGACTTCCGCGCCGGCCCGCCAAGGTTGGCCGCACATGCGTCTCCGTTCCTTCCAAGGTCTTGTTCCCGCCCCCAAGCACGCCGCCGCCGTTGCCGCCGTGCCCTACGATGTCGTCAACCGCGAGGAGGCCCACGCCCTCGCCAAGGACAACCCGATCAACCTGCTCCACGTGGACCGCGCGGAAATCGATCTGCCGGCCGAGGTCGATCCCTACTCGCCCGCCGTCTATGCCCAAGCGCGCGCCACCTTTGAAAAGCTGCAGGCCGACGGCGTGCTTGTCCGCGAGGAAGCCCCCTGCCTCTACCTGTACCGCCAGACCATTGGCAGCCACAGCCAGACCGGCCTGGTCGGCGTCTGCCACACCGAGGACTACGAGCAGGACCTGATCAAGAAGCACGAAAAGACCCGCCAGGACAAGGAGGATGACCGCACCCGCCTGGTCGACAACCTCAGCGCCAACACCGGCCCGATCTTCCTCACCTACCGCGGCCATGAGACGATCGACCGCACGATCGCCGACCACATGTCGGCCAATCCGGCCCAGCACGATTTCACCGCGCCGGATGGCGTCCGCCACCAGGTCTGGCGCCTGCCAGCCTGCGTGACCGCCGAACTCGAGGAAGCCTTTGCCCGCCTCGTGCCAGCCGCCTACGTGGCCGACGGTCATCACCGGGCCGCCAGCGCCTGGCGGGTCAGCCGCCTGCGCCGCGAGCAGAACCCGGCCCACACCGGCAACGAGGACTACAACTGGTTCCTGTGCGTGCTCTTCCCGGGCAACGAGTTGAGCATCCTGCCCTACAACCGCGCGGTGAAGGACCTCAACGGCCGCAGCCCCGCGGCCTTCCTCGAGGAGGTGGGGCGCATCTTCCAGGTCTCGCCCGCCAGCGACAAGGCGCCGAGCCAGCCCGGCCACGGCCGCATGTATCTCGGCGGCCAATGGTACGGCCTAGCCTGGCAGCCGGCCCCGAATGCCAGCCCGATCGACGTGCTCGACGTCAGCATCCTTCAGGACCGCCTGCTGCAGCCGGTGCTCGGGATCGACGACCCGCGCACGAGCAAGCGCATCGACTTCATCGGCGGCATCCGCGGCACGGCCGAGCTGGAAAAACTGGTCGACAGCGGTGAGCACGCGGTCGCCTTCAGCCTCTACCCGGTGACCGTGGACCAGCTCATGGCCATCGCCGATGCCGGCCAGATCATGCCTCCGAAGAGCACCTGGTTCGAGCCGAAGCTGCGCTCCGGCCTGTTCATCCACACGTTCTAAAGCACCTCACGGCACGGGCCGCAGGTCGTAGCAGGCGAGCTTCTCCTTCTGCCGGACGATGAGTCTGCCGTGGCTGAGCGCTGGCGAGGTGCAGCCCATGCCATCGATGCGCAGGCGCGCCAGCGTCTCGTAATGGTCGGGCTTGGCGCGCAGCACGCGCAGGTGCGAGCCATTGTTTTCATAGACCAGCACCTTGCCGTCGGCCAGGATTGGCGAGGTGATCGTGCTGTTCACCTCGTTCTCCAGCCACGTGATCTTGCCGGTGGCCAGCTCGACGCACTGGTGCTTGCCACCGCAGGTGAGGTAAACGTGATCCTCGTGCAGGATCGGGCTGCCGCTGTAGCGCACCGTCACCCAGAAGTGCGACCAGACCGGCTTCGGCGCGGCGTCCTTTTGATGCTGGTAGGCGCGCAGGCCGACATCCTTGGCGCCACTGTAGATGACCAGCCAGTCGCCCTGGCTGACCGGGGTCGACTGACCGCCGCCTTCGACAGTCCAGCGCACCTCGCCGCTGTCCGGGGCCAGTCCATACAGGCTGTTGTTGCCGACCACCAGCAGCACGGGCGGACCGGAGGCCGGCCGCCACCAGGTCGGGCTGCCGGTGTTGCCGCGCGCGGCCTTCTGTTCCCAGACCAGCTTGCCGTCCTTCGCCGCAAAGGCCTGGGCATGACCGGCGGCCATGTAGACCGTGCCATCAACAAGCAGCGGCGAGGACGCCGGACCGCCTGACGGCAGCGCCGCCTTCCAGCGCAGCTTGCCGTCCTCGGCACCGACACAGTAGAGGTGGGTGCTGCCGGCAAAAAAGGCCTGCCCATCGATCACCGCCGCGGTGCTGCTGGAACTGCGGCCCGTGGGCTTGCCCGCCTCCTCAAACTTCCACAACTCCTTGCCCGTGTTGAGATCCAGGCAGACCAGCACGTCCTTGGCGACCTTGATCGTGTTGGGCACGGCGGCGAGCAGCTTTGCCTTGAGCGGCTCGCTCAGCTTTTCCTCGTCCATCCAGCGACGCAACTCGTCGGCGTTGGCAAAGGGCTTGCCTTGGCGCTGGGAGACCTTGTCGAGTTCCTCCAGCGGAAAGGCCGTGCG
>JBIJBO010000178.1:0-7057 GCA_044345215.1 Prosthecobacter sp.
GCATTTGAGGATGGGGTGGTCTCCTATATTACAACCAGATTGCATTAACAACGCAAGTGAAAAAGCAACCAGGTTGCATTTAATTGGGATTCCCTTGAATTCGGGTTTGCCTTCATCTTCGCTCAAGGTTGGCTTGGCCAGGGTCGGCACATGCAAGCCCCGCCCTGGCGCTTCCTTCTCCTGCTTCCCCTCACGGCTCCATCCCTGGCTGGACAGGAGGGCGTGCTGGACCTGACGCATTTGCCCAACTACGCGAGTCAGTCAGTTCCGGCCTACATTCTGCGCGACAACACACCGGGTGTCCCCAATGCGAACCCGATCAGCGATGCTGGCGCAACACTGGGACGGGTACTGTTTTACGACAAGCGGCTGTCGCGCAACGCGACGATCTCCTGCGCCTCCTGCCATCAGCAGGCACATGCCTTCGGCGATGGCGCCGTCGCCAGCACCGGCGTGGCCGGCCAGACGGGCCGGCATTCAATGCGACTCGTCAACAGCCGCTTTTCGGCGGAGCGCCGCTTCTTCTGGGACGAGCGTGCAGCCAGCCTGGAACAACAAACCACGCAGCCGATCCAGGAGCATGTGGAAATGGGTTTCAGCGGAACCGCGGGCGACCCGGCCTTGGCCGATCTCGTGGTGAGGTTGTCAGCCATCGAGGAGTACCGCGTGCTCTTCGACTTCGCCTTCGGCTCGACGACGATCGACGAGACGCGCATCCGAAGGGCACTCGCGCAGTTTGTTCGCAGCATTCAGTCGTTCGACTCCAAGTATGACGCGGGTCGCGGCCAAGTGGCCAACAACAATGACCCGTTTCCCAACTTCACGACTCAGGAGAACAACGGCAAGACCCTCTTTGCGACGCCGCCCAACCTGGGCGGCGCCGGGTGCGCCGGCTGCCACCGGCCGCCCGAGTTCGACATCGATCCGAACAGTTTGAACAACGGTGTGGTCGGGGTCATCGCAGAGGGCACGGATCTGACCAACACACGCTCGCCCTCGCTGCGCGACCTCACCCGACCCGATCCGGCCAACCCGAACGGTTCGCCCAATGGCCCCTTTATGCACGACGGCAGCCTGGCGGATCTGACCGACGTCATTGCCCACTACATCGCCCCGCCCGACAACACCAACCTCGACCCGCGCCTGCGCCGACCGCCGCTCAATCTGAGCCCGGCGCAGCGCGCGAACCTGGTCGCCTTCCTCCGCACCCTGTCCGGCAGCGCGCTTTACACCGACCCGAAATGGTCGGACCCCTTCGATGCCGATGGCCGGCTCGGACTGATCGTGCTTTCACAGGTCACCGTCGAACGCCCGGCGGCCGGACTTCTGCGCCTCACCAGCAGTGCTGTGCCCGGACTCGGCTATGCCCTGGAGCATTCCCCGGACCTGAGTCAGTGGAGTGTTGTGACGGAACTGAGCGCCGATGCCGAAGGCCGGCTCACCCACGAGGTGGACAGCGGCGGCGCGCGCGGCTTTTATCGCTTTACCTACACCCCTCCGGAAAGTTGAAATCCGGGCCTGTGGCGGCAGGGACAGAGCCCCGGGGTGCTGCCCAGCGCGACTGAGCAGAAGGCGCTTGCCGGATGCGACACACTCTTTGCCGGCAGGATTCGCCGCCAGCGGGCGTTCCGATGATTCCACCATGAAGCCGTTTTTCCTCTCCGCGCTGCTCGCCCTGATGGGTGGGGCGGCGCTTGCTGCTGAGCGACCCAACATCGTCTTTCTCTTTGCGGACGACCAGACCGCCAGTTCACTGGGCTGCTACGGGCATCCGCAGGCGCAGACACCCAACCTTGACGCCCTGGCGTCGCGCGGCACGCGTTTTCAGAAGGCCTTCGTCAGCCAGCCCATCTGCTGGGTCAGCCGCAGCAGCATTCTCACCGGCCTGACGGGGCGCAGCTTCGGCACAAAGGAGAAACCTGAGCAGCCCAGCACGGAGGTGGCACGCACCCTTTACACGGATCTGCTGCGCCAGGCCGGCTATCGCACGGGGCACTACGGCAAGTGGCACACGCAACTGCCGAACGGCAACAAGCCGCAGGACCACTTCGACCTCTTCGAGGACATCGGTCGCAATCCCTACTTCAAAAAGCTCCCCAACGGCACGCTGCGCCATGAGACCGACCTCATTGTCGATCGCGGCATCGAGTTCCTGAAGAGCCAGCCGAAGGAAAAGCCCTTCGCCCTCAACCTCTGGTTCAACGCCTGCCACGCCGAGGACAGCGATCGCCGGCCTGGCGCGCATTTCGCGTGGCCGGAATCGGCCAACGGTCTCTATGCGAACCAGGAGATGTATCGCCCCCGTCTTGATGATCCGGCGATTTTTGAGGCCCTGCCGGACTTCTTAAAGAGCAGCATCACCCGCGAGCGTTATTTTTGGCGTTGGAACACTCCGGAGAAATACCAGACCAACCTGCGCGCCTACCTGCGCATGGTCAGCGGCATTGACCATGCCATCGGTCGCTTCCTGCAGGTGTTGGAGGCTGCCGGACTCGCCGACAACACCATCATTGTCTACTCTGCCGACAACGGTTTCCACATGGCCAATCGCGGACTCGCCGGCAAATGGTCGCACTTTGAGGAATCCCTGCGCGTGCCGCTCATCGTCGCCGACCCCCGGGTCGCCAAGGCGCAGCAGGGGCAGGTGTGCGAGGCGGTCGCCCTCAATCTTGACCTGCCGGCCAGCTTCCTGGACTGGGCCGGCGTGCCCGTGCCTGCGTCCTACCAGGGCCGCAGCCTCAAGCCCCTGATTGAGGGCCAGCTCCCGGCCGGCTGGCGCACGGAAAGTTTTCACGAACACTACGCCGTTCGCAATCGCATCCCGCCGCACGAGGGCGTGCGCACAGAGCGCTACAAGTACGCCCGTTATTTTGATCACGGATATGAGTTCCTGCACGACCTTCGGGAGGATCCGGATGAATTGAAGAACCTTGCCGGAGATTCCGCGCACGCAGCGATCCTGCAGCAGCTACGCGCCCGAACCGATGCCCTTGTTGCCCAGTATGGAGGCGCCCTGCCGCCGCGAAAGGGCGAGTTCCAGAAGTCCAGCGACCCGCATCCGGTCGCCTCCGCGGCCGTCACGGTGAAACCTGGCCCCGACGGTTTCGTCAAGCTCTTCAACGGCCGCAACCTCAATGGCTGGGACGGCGACCCGCAGTTCTGGTCGGTTGAGGATGGCGCCATCACCGGCAAGACCAACGGCAGCCTCAAAATGAACCGTTTCCTCACTTGGACCGGCTCAACGATCCGCAACTTCGACCTGCGCGTGCGGGTCAAGGTCACGGCCGGTGGCAACAGCGGCCTGCAATATCGCGGCAGCATGCGGCCCGAAGCCGGTCTCGACATCGTCAGCGGCTACCAGTGCGACATCGTCGCCAACAACCCCGACTACAACGGCATGCTGTACGAGGAGCGCGGTCGCCGCATCCTGGCGCACACCGGCGAGAAGGTCATGGTCGATCCCCAGGGCCGTTCCTGGATTGTCGGTCGCATGGAGGTCAAGACCTTCGCCCCGGACGAGTGGCATGAGTACCGCGTGCTCGTCCGCGGCAACCACCATCAGCACTGGATCGACGGCCATCCCACCGCCGATCTGCTCGACTTTGACAAAAAAGGGCGCTCGCTCGAGGGTGTGCTCGGCGTCCAGGTTCATGTCGGCCCGGCCATGAAGATCCAGTTCAAGGACTTCCGCATCCGGCATTTGCCCGACGACCTGCCGCTGCAGAAGTTCGAGGATCACCCGGTCCCGGCCGGTTCGCCCGGCGTCCAACCCCAGGGCAAGCTGCCCAAGGGCTGGCAACCGCCGCGCTACGGACAGAGCTGAGCCGCGCCGCTTGCCTGCGGCGCGTGCAGACGGCCTTGACGGCCCGGGGGGCTTGGCGGATGAAAACGGCTCCATGAAACAACCCGTAGTTCTCATCATTCGCGACGGCTGGGGCATCAATCCCGGCGGCAAGGCCCAGGCTCAGGCCAATGGCGACGCCACCCTTCTGGCGCGCACGCCCTTTCACGACCGCCTGTTCGCCAACTACCCCTGGGCCAGGGTCAGCGGCAGTGGCGAGGACGTCGGCCTGCCCGACGGCCAGATGGGCAACAGCGAGGTGGGTCATCTCAATCTCGGCGCGGGCCGCATTGTTTATCAGGATCTGACCCGCATCAACAAGAGCATCCGTGACGGCGAACTGGCGCGAATGCCGGTGCTGGTCGAGGCCTTTGAAAAGGCGCGGGATCGCCGCCTGCACTTCATCGGCCTGGTCAGCGACGGCGGCGTGCATTCCCATCAGGACCACCTTGCCGCGCTCTGCAACGCCGCAAAGGCTGCGGGCGTGAACGACCTCATGGTGCATGCCATCACCGACGGTCGCGACACCTCGCCAACCGGTGGTGCCGCCTACTTGGCCAAGCTGGAGTCCGACCTGCAGCCCAGCGGCGCGCAGATCGCCACGGTGATCGGTCGCTACTACGCCATGGACCGCGACAAGCGCTGGGAACGCAACAAGATCGCCTGGGACGCCCTCGTGCTCGGCCGCGGCGAGACGCGCAGCGACCGTCCGAGCGAGGCCGTACGCGCCGCCTATGCTGCTGAGCCGCGTGGCGACGAGTTCCTGCTGCCGATGCTGTTCAGACACGCCGGCGAGCAGCGCATCCGTGACGGCGATGTCGTGCTGTGGTTTAACTTCCGTGCCGACCGCGCCCGCCAGCTCAGCGATGCTTTCCTGAAGACAGGCTTCGAGGGCTTCGACCGCGAGGTGCATCCGCAGGTCGGCTACTTCACGCTCACCGAATACGATGCCACCTACGAGGCGCTCGGCGCCCGGGTCGTCTTTGGCACGGAGACACTCCACAACAATCTCGGCCAAGTGGTCGCCGCCGCCGGCCTGAAACAGTTGCGCGCCGCCGAGACGGAGAAGTATCCGCACGTCACCTTCTTCTTCAACAGCGGCATTGAGGAGCCGAACGCGGGCGAGGATCGTTACCTGGCGGTGTCACCCAAGGAGGTGCCGACTTATGACAAGAAGCCGCAGATGAGCGCGCCCGACCTGACCTTCGAGGTGCTGCGCCGCCTGGACCACTATGACCTGGTGATCATGAACTTCGCCAACCCTGACATGGTCGGTCACACAGGTGTCGTCGAGGCCGGCGTCCATGCCTGCGAGACGATTGATCTGGGCGTGCGCCTGATTGTCGAACGCACGCTTGAGCTGGGGGGCAAGCTTTTCATCACTGCCGACCACGGCAACTGCGAGCAGATGCGCAATGCCGACGGCAGCCCGCACACCGCCCACACGACCAACCTTGTCCATGGTGTCTACGTGGCGGCCGATGCCGGCCAGGTCCGCGTCCGCGACGGCATCCTCGCCGATGTTGCGCCGACCCTGCTCGACATGCTCGGCGTGCCGCAGCCGGCCGAGATGACGGGTCGCTCCCTGCTCGAGCGCGCGTGATTCGCCTGCACCCGCGGGCGGCATCGGCCGTCCTCGGGTCACTGAATCAGATCAGGTGCCGGCCCAGCGCGACGGCCAAGTGGGTTTCGACCACGGCGCCCATGGAGTCGCAAGGGTCGAAGCGGTCGGTGCGATGGTGTTCGCCCAGTTCACGCGCCAGCTGCAGGACCTTGTCCCGGGGTTCCCGGGGATTGCGTTTCATGCAGTTGATGAGGGCAAACAGCCGCTGGTGCTCGGAGATGTAGCGGCGGGCGATCAGGCTGCGCTCCTCGTCCTGGTATTGCTGCATGGTCGGCAGGTTGAGCAGGCTGCCGCAGAGGCGCACCACCGGGTTGTTCTCCTTGAAGAACTGCGGCAGGTAAATGTTGCGGCGCCCCTCGTAGCACTGCTGGTCGAAGTCGATCGCCCGCACTCGGTACTGGACGTCCTCAAAGTCGGGGGTGATGTCGATGACGTAGTTGTAGCTGCGCATGTCGCCGAGCAGGCGCAGGAAGCAGCGCTCGCTGAACTTGACGAATTCCTTGGCGATGCGGACGCGGTTGACCTCGGGGCGATCCAGGTGGTCGCGGATGAAGGCGTCGCCGGGCACGCCGGCAATGTGTTCCTCGACCAGCGTGCCGCTGTGCGCTAGGTAGTTGATCCGGTTGGGCGACAGCAGATGCTCGAGCTCCAGTCCGTAGACGCGGGAGGCATCGGCGATCTTGACATAGAAGTGGTCGTAGTTGTCGTTGTAGTGGTTTACCACGCGCACCCGGAAGGGGCGCGAGTTGCCGAACTCGCAGTAGTCGACGCGCTCCACATAAAGGTGCGGCACGGCCTGCAGGTCGCCGGTGCGCAGCAGAGAGTAGATGCTGGTCAGGCGCGGATAGAGCTCATCGCGCACCTCGCGCGGGTACAGAACGCCGGACCAGTGGGTGGGATTCCCATTTTTGTCGTCGAGCGGGTAACTTTCACTGAAGTTGCGCAGGTCCTGGTAGGTCGCGGGCAGGGAGAAGCGCCGGCCGAACTGGTCGAGGTAGTCCTCCAGCTCGTCAGTGATCGGCAGGAAGGCCTTGCGCTTGGAAATCTGCACGTCGTTGGCCATGCACCATCAAGATGGCCGCGCCGGACCTCCCGTCCAGCGCGGAATGCGCAAGCTCTCGCCGCCGAGGGCCGTTTTCGGGCTAGATGCTTTCACGTTCCTTTCTCGCCATGCTCCTCGCTGCCGCGCCGCTGTCCGCGCTGGACATCGTTGCCCACCGCGGTTTCTCTGTGCGCGCTCCGGAGAACACGGTCGCCGCCTTCAAACTCGCCTGGCAGAGCGGTGCCGACGCGTGTGAGCTCGACCTGCACCTGACCGGCGACGGCGGCATTGCCGTCCTGCACGACAAGGACACGAAACGCACCACGGGCAAAGCCCTGGTGGTGGCGGCGACCCCGCTGGCCGAGTTGCGCCGGCTCGACGCCGGCTCTTGGAAGGCGTCCGATTACGCGGGCGAACCCATCCCGGATCTGGCCGAATCGCTGGCGACCCTGCCCGTCGACCGCGGCAGCTTCCTGCTCGAGATCAAGTGCGGGCCGGAGGTTGTGCCGGAACTGGCACGCCAGCTTGCCTCCTGGAAGTCCCGCGCGCG
>JBIJBO010000049.1:0-22821 GCA_044345215.1 Prosthecobacter sp.
CAGAGGCGTTCGCCGAGCAGCGCGGCGGTGCCCCCGGCACCGAGCAGGCCCCAGGTGAGCAGCACGCCGCCGAGCAGGGCGGCCACCGCGCCCATCTTCGGCAGTTTCGACAGGACCGAGATGATGGAAATGGCGGCCAGAAGAACCGGCAGACCGCAGAAGAAACTGCGCAACAGGCCGCGCTCGGCAACACGCCGCAGGCGCTGCGCGCGGTCGGGCCAGAGACCGGCGGCGAGGATCCACAGGGCAGGCAGGGCGATGACGAAGGCGGCGGCGACAAGCAGCCAGGTAAAGACGGTGGAGAAGAGCATGGCGTGGGGTCTAACGGGAGGCGGGTTCGGCGGTCACGGATTTTTCCAAACGCTGCGGTTTCTTGGGTCGCAACTCCTTCCAGCGGGTCGCCTGCGCGGCGCTGAGTTCACCAGCGACGGCATCGGCGCCACGATCGATGATGTCCCAGGTGCGCACCTCGGCCTCGCTTCGCCAAGTTTGCAACTCATCGAGCGCGCGATCGACATGGGCTTCGAGGCGGGGGCGCTGATCCGCATCGGGTTCCAACTGCTGGATCTGGCGCAGCACAGCCCAGCGGATAAACTCGGGCGAGGCGCTCTTCTTTTTCCAAGCCTGATGGGCAAGCACACCAAAGATGAAGCCGGCCACGCCGGCGACGACGACGGCCAGGGCGATCAGGCAAGCGGCTTTGAATCGGCTTGTCATGGCAGGGGCAGTTCGGGGACGAGGTTGGTTTCGATCCAGGCCGTGAGCGGTGAGGCTGAGGCGGCCTGCCAGCCGGCGAGACCGAGGCTGGTGATGAAGAAGAGCGCGCAGGCGCAGAGAACGCGGCGACCAAACAGCGCGAGCCATTCGTCGAGCGGCTCGGGCCGGGCGGCGCGCCAACGCGCGACAACGGCGGTGGCCAGGCCGGGCGGCGCGGGTTCGGGTGGCGCGGCCGGCGCGCAACGGGCGGCGGCGAGCAGGCGCTGCCAGCGGGAGTCAGGATTGGGTGCCATGAGAGAGGTTGTTGGGTGGTAGGGCCACGCTGCGTCGGGGCCGTAGCTTCTTGTTGGGGGAGATCGAAGGGATTAAAGACCAAAGAACCGCGAACACTCACGAGTCAAAATCTGAGCGCAGCAGGCGACGAGCGAGGGTGTGGAGTTTGCGGCGGGCGCGCAGGGTGCGCATCTTGACCATGGGTCGACTCCAGCCGGTGAGGGTGGCGACCTCGGCCGTGCCGCGTTGTTCGAGATCGACCAGCATGAGCACGAGTCGCTCGGCGGGCGCGAGTTGGGCGAGCAGGCGCTGCACCAGCTCGCGCGACTCCTGGGGTTGCGGCTCCGGTTCCGTGCTGCGCGGGTCGGCGAGAAAATCCAGCCAGGCGCGCTCGGCCTCGCCCAGATCGGCCATGCGCCACTCGGGGCGCGCGCGCTCGGCGCGCAAGGCATCGAGGCAGGTGCGTACCGTCAGCCGGCTCACCCAGTGCTCGAAGGGCACGTCCGCGCGCTGCTGATAGCGGTCGAGCTTCTGCAGCAGTTTCAAAAACACCTCCTGAACCAAGTCTTCCTCGCTCTCCCGGCGAGGCAGATGATGGCGCACCCAGCGCCGGACCAGCGGGTGCAGGTGCTCGACCAGGGCACGGGCCGCGGCCGCCTCGCCCTCGCGGGCGCGGCGCACGAACTCCTGCACATCGAAATCCGGGGACATCAGGCGCGCAGTCTATGGACAAAGCAAGGCACACACCAAGTGCCAAACGCGGCAGCCCGCCCGCGGTCACCAAATTTAAACATGAAACTTTAAACCTTAAACTCCCTCCCCTGCCAAATCCGACACAACCTTTGCCGGAAAGCCAGTCCTGTGCTTACGTTACACCTCGCACGAACCACCGCATGAAACTGTCCTCCCTGTCCGCGCTCTGCGCCCTTCTCCTGCCGCTGCCCCTTGCCGGCCAGGATGGCTTTACGCCGTTGTTCAACGGTCGTGACCTCTCCGGCTGGGAGGGCGATCCCGAGCTCTGGAAGGTCGAGGACGGCATCATCGTCGGAACCTGCACCGGTCCAAACAGCCCCGAGCACAACACCTTCCTCATTTGGCGCGGCGGTTTGGTGAAGGACTTCGAACTGCACGCCAAGGTGCGGGTCGAGGGTGACAACAATTCGGGCATCCAGTACCGCAGCCGCCTGCTTGAGGGTTTCGGCACTTGGGCGATCACGGGTTACCAGTGCGACATCCATCCGGCCGTGCAGCACACAGCGATGACCTACGAGGAAAAGGGCCGCGGCATCTTCGGCCTCAACGGCCAGAGCGTCGTGCTCGACCCCGCCGGCAACCGCTGGCTGGTCGCCGAGCGCGACCCGGTGCAGGTCGATGTCTCGCAGTGGCAGGACTACACCGTCATCGCCCGCGGCAACCACCTCGTGCATCAGGTCAACGGCAGGCTCACCTCCGAGCTGACCGACTATGATGAGAAGGGTCGCGCGCTCGAGGGTCTGCTGGCGATCCAGCTGCATCGCGGCAATGCCAACCGGGTTTTCGTCAAGGACATCCGGATCAAAACGCTGACCGACGCCAAGGTCATCCCCTTCGAGAGGTCGAACATCCCGTCCGACGCCCAGCGCATCGAGAAACCGGTGACCAACAATCCTCAGGGCAAAACCCCCAACCCGCCGCAAGCACCGAAGGCCGGCCCCAAGGCCGGGGCCAAGGCCAGCGCGAAAGCCGGTGCCAAGGCGGCGGCGAAGGCCGCGCCAAAAGCCAAGACAGCGCGCCCTCAGGCGGTCGGCCCGGCCATCGGCGAAAACAAGGCAACCCCGGTTGGCCGCATCAAGGCCCTGCCAGGCTTTGAGGTGGAACTGCTTTACTCCGTGCCAGGCGGCGACCAGGGTTCTTGGGTGGCGCTTGCCCAAGACGACCAGGGCCGCATCTATGCCAGCGATCAGTATGGCGATCTCTACCGCTTCAACGCCCCGGCCGCCGGCCAACCGCTGCGCCGGGCCGACGTCAAAAAACTGCCGCTCAACATCCGCGCCATCAACGGCATGGTCTTCGCCTATGGCGCCCTCTATGCCGGCGTCAACGACTACGAGCAGAAGACCATTAGCGGTCTTTATCGAATCACCGACAGCAATGACGACGGCGACCTCGACAAGGCCGAGCTGCTTCGCGCCTTCGATTCGAAGAGCGACCACGGCGTGCACAAGGTGCTGCCAACGCCCGACGGCAAGGGCCTGTACCTGATCACCGGCAACAACGCCATCATTGAGGGCGGGCCGATCGACGGCACGGCCGCCAGCTCGCCCGTGCCGAAGATCTGGGGTGACGATCACCTGCTGCCGCGCATGCCGGATGGCCGCGGTCACAACCGGCACGTGCTCGCCCCCGGCGGCATCGTTTATCGCATGGATCCGGACGGCAAAAACTTCGAGATTTTCGCCTCCGGCTTCCGCAACATTTACGGCGGCGGCGTCAACCGCGACGGCGAGCTGTTCACCTACGACGCCGACATGGAGTACGACTTCAACACCTCCTGGTACCGTCCGACCCGCGTCAACCACGTCGTCAGCGGCGGCGAGTACGGCTGGCGCAACGGCGCCGGCAAGTATCCGGAGTTTTATGCCGACAACCTGCCCGCCACCCTCAACATCGGCCCGGGCTCGCCCACCGGCACCACCTTCGGCCACGGCGCCAAGTTCCCCGCCAAGTATCAGGAGGCCTTCTACGTGCTCGACTGGAGCTGGGGCAAACTCTACGCCGTGCACCTGCAGGAAGCCGGTGCGTCCTACACGGCCACCAAGGAGGAGTTCATCACCGGCGCTCCCCTGCCCCTGACCGATGCCTTCATCGGCAAGGACGGCGCCATGTACTTCGCCATCGGCGGTCGCCGCGTGCAGTCCGGCCTCTACCGCGTCACCTACAGCGGCAAAGAAAGCACGGCCCCGGTCGCCCTGACCGCGCGTCCCTCGCCGCTGCGCGACCTGCGCCACCAGCTCGAAGCCTTCCATGGCAGGCAGGATCCGAAGGCGGTCGACGCCGCCTGGCCACACCTCAACCATGCCGACCGCTCCATCCGCTGGGCGGCCCGCGTTGCACTCGAGCATCAGCCGGTCGCCACCTGGAAGGAGCGCGCACTGCAGGAAAGCGATGCCGGCCGCCAGTTGGAGGCCCTGCTCGCGCTGGCACGTGTTGCCGGCAAGTGCCCGAGCCATCGACCCGCTGAGTTCCAGCCCGATGCCGCCACCCTCAACGCCCTGATCGCCGCACTGCTCAAGCTCGACTTCGCCAAGCTGTCCCACGACCAGCAGCTTACCCACGTGCGAACGCTGCAGATCACCCTGCACCGCTTGGGCGATCCCGCGGCGGCGACCGTGCAGCAGCTCATCGCCCAGCTCGATCCGGCCTATCCGGCGAAAAGCTTCGAACTGAACTGGCTGCTCACCGAAACGCTCGCCCACCTGCAGGCGCCGAACACCGCCGCCAAGGCCCTCTCGCTCATCGCGACCTCGCCTTCCCAGGAACCGCAGATCGAGTTCGCACGCAGCCTTCGCCACCTGAAGGCGGGCTGGACGCCGGAACTGCGCACGAAGCAGCTCGAGTGGTTCCTCACGGCCGCCTCCTTCCGCGGCGGCGCCAGCTTCAGCAAGTTCATCGAATTCATCCGCCAAGACAGCCTCGCCACCTTCACGGACGCCGAGAAGACCCAGCTCGCCGCGCTCATCGAGAAAAAGCCCGAGGTGAAGAGCGCCTATGAAAACGTCGGTGCCATCTTCATGGGTCGCACGCCGACGATGTGGACGCTCGAAGAACTCAGCGCCGCCGCACGCGACGGCATGAAGAACCGCGACTTTGACAACGGCCTCAGAATGTTCGGCGCCGCCGCCTGCTTCGCCTGCCACCGCTTCGGCAACGCAGGCGGCATGACCGGCCCGGACCTCACCGGTGCCGGCGGTCGCTACAGCCCGCACGACCTGCTTGACCAGATCATCAACCCAAGCAAGGAGATCAACGAGCAGTTCGCGCCGATCGTCGTCAGCAAGAACAACGGCGAGATCATCAGCGGCGTCGTCGTCAACCTGAACGGCGACACCGTGACACTGAACACCGACCTGAGCGATCCCGACCAGCGCGCGACGATCGACCGCAAGGAAGTCAAGAGCATCGAGGTCAGCAAAGTCTCGCCAATGCCGCCCATGCTGCTGAACATGCTGAAGAAAGAGGAGGTGCTCGACCTGCTCGCCTATGTGCTCAGCGGCGGCGACCGCGCCAACGCGATGTTCAAGAACTGAGGTCCTGTTGCTTCTGGCCGCCCTTCGTCCCCGACGATCGGCGGCCTTGTTGTTTTTTTGTAGGCGCGTTGGCCACAACGCGGGGTGGGAAGAACACGTCCCACGCGCCCAAGCCCGCACTCTGGCGAGTGTGCATACACAGGCCCGCAGGCTCGTTCGCCAGAACGAGAGATTGGAAAGAACACGTCCCACGCACCCGGTCCCGCCTTCTGGCGAAGGCGCCTACACTGGGGGCGCGCCACCTCAAACCTCCTCAGCCGAAGCATCCACGGCTGGTGCTTCAACAGCCACCTCCAAGCGTTTCTCCACCGCCGTGCGCGCCAGGCGCGCGGCGTAGAAGCCGTCGTGACCGGTCTCGGCGGGATTGAGAAAGAGTTCCTCTTCGAGAGTCCATTCCCCGCCTCGGGCGGCGAGGAAGGCCTGCACCTGGCACTCGTTCTCGGCCGGCAGCACGGAGCAGGTCGCATAGACGAGTTTGCCGCCCGGCTTGACCATGGCACTGTAGCGCGACAGCAGATCCTGCTGCAGGGCGGTCAGGCGTTCGATCTCGGCGGGGTGCAGCTTCCACTTCGCGTCCGGATTGCGACGCAGCACACCCAGTCCCGAGCAGGGCACGTCGAGCAGAAGTCGGTCGGCATAGCCGGCCAGGCGCTTGAAGGTCTTGGTGCTGTCGATCGGCCGCGTCTCGATGACGTCGACCCCGGCACGGGCGGCGCGCTTGCGCAGTTCCTTGAGTTTCCACTCGTGGATGTCGAGGGCGATGATCTTGCCCTTGTTCTGCATGAGCGCCGCAAGATGGAGCGACTTGCCACCGGCGCCGGCACAGGCGTCGACCACCTTCTGGCCGGGCTCCACCTGCAGGAAGGGGGCGATGCGCTGGGACGAGGCGTCCTGGACCTCAAACAGGCCCTCCTGAAAGGCGGGCAGGCCAAAGACATTGTAGCGCTGGGCCATGCGCAGGGCGGTCGGCACGGCGTCGACGACCTCGGTGACAAAACCGTCCTGGGCGAGGCGGGTCTTCAGGCTGCGCCGGTCGGTCTTCAGGGTATTGACGCGAAGGAACACTTCCGCCGACTTGTTGAGGGTCGCCCGCACCGCCGGCCAAGCCACGCCGAGCTGCTCGGCCAGGAGGGTGTCGAGCCAGTCGGGGAGCGAGGCGCGCACCGCCGGTGCCACATCCTCAGCCTGGCGCAGCCGCGCGCGGATGTCGTCGGCGCGCACGCCGTAAAGTTCGTCAAACGCCGGCAGTTCATGCCCGGCCTGCAGCCAGTAGGCCGCCCAGACCTGCCAGAGGCGCTCCTCGGTGACGGACTCGCGGTCATCGTATTCCGCGTCCGGCAAACCAGCCGCGTGCCAGAGCCAACGCCACCAGCGAACGATGTCATAAACCGCCTCGGCAAAGAGCCGGCGGTCACGGCTGCCCCATTTGCGCCGGCGCTTGAAGACGTGTTCGACGCATTTGTCAGCATAACGACGCTCGACAAAGATCTCGCGAAGCGCGCCGAGGGTTTCGTCAACGATGAGGTGGGGCAGTTTCAGGACGGGAGCAGGTTGGGGTGAAACGACAACCTAACCCCATTTCCGCCTGCTGTCATGGGGATTGCGGACGGACCAGACCCGCGCGCCAGCTTTGCGCAACGCTGGTTGACGCCCGGCCGGCTTCCTCCATGGTGCGGCCTGATTTTCCACCATGAAACCCACTCTTCTCATTCTCGCCGCCGGCATGGGCAGCCGCTACGGTGGCCTCAAGCAGCTCGATGCCATGGGCCCCACCGGCGAGGTCGTGCTGGACTACTCGGTCTTCGACGCCATCCGTGCCGGTTTCGGCAAGGTCGTCTTCGTCATCCGCCGCGACTTCGAGGAGCAATTCCGCACCCAGGTCGGCGCGCGGTTTGGCGACCGCATCCAGGTTGAGTATGCCTTCCAGGACCTGCACGACCTGCCTGCCGGCTTCAGCGTGCCCGAGGGCCGCACCAAGCCCTGGGGCACCGCCCACGCGGTGCTGGCCGCAGAGGCGGTCGTTCAGGAGCCCTTCCTGATGATCAACGCCGACGACTTCTACGGCGAGGACGCCTTCCGCAAGATCGCCGCAGACCTCGTCGAGCCGCGTCCGTCCAATGGCAAGAGCCACTACTCGATGGTCGGCTTCTACCTGAAGAACACCCTGTCCGAGCACGGCAGCGTCGCCCGGGGTGTCTGCACACGCGGACCGGACGGCCGGCTGGCCTCGGTGACCGAAATGACCAAGATCTTCAAGACCGCCACCGGCGCCGAGAACCGCGAGAGCGAGCCGCCCCTGGCCCTGACCGGCGAGGAGGTGGTGTCGATGAACTTCTTCGGCTTCACCCCCGACATCTTCAGCCACCTGCGCAAGGCCTTCACCGACTTCCTGCAGGCGAACGCAGGCGACCTCAAGGCCGAGTGCTACGTGCCAAAGGTGGTTGACCAGCTCATCCAGACCGGCAGGGCCGAGGTGCGCGTTCTGGAGTCGAACGACTCCTGGTTCGGGGTCACCTACCCCGAGGACAAGGCCGACGTTGTCGCGAGCATCCGCGCCCTGATCGCCGCCGGACGCTACCCGCAGAACCTTTGGGCCTGAACGGACTGCATTTCCGCTCTGGACAAAATTTCTCGTTTGTGAAACGATTTCACTGAACCAGCCGACCCTGCCCAGCCTGCGCCGGGTGAGGAAGACCTGATCCAGATTGTGTCTGCCACCCCGTCCAATCACCGCCCGGAAACGCCCGCGAAGGAGGCGCTGCGTGACGACTTCCTGCGCACGCTGCGCTGCATGATCCTCTCACGCACCCTGGAGGAACGCCTCGGCAGCCTCTACCGCGCCGGCGGCCGCATCGTCGGCGGCGTCTACCTCGGCCGCGGCCAGGAGGCCTTCAGTGCCGCCGCCGGCATCCACCTGCGCAAGGGTCACGACATCTACGGCCCGCTCATTCGCGACCAAGCCGGCCGCATCGCCTACGGCGAGCCGGTGCTCGACACCCTTCGAACGTACCTCGGCGCGGTGACCGGCCCCATGCGCGGTCGCGACGGTAACATCCATCGTGGTCGCCCGCGCGAGGGTTACCTGGCGATGATCTCACACCTCGGCAGCCTGGTTTCCGTGGTCGCCGGCACGCTTTTCGCCCGTCGCCTCAAGGGCACCCTCGGCGACAGCGTCGGCGCCACCAGCATCGGCGACGGCGGCACCTCGACCGGCGCCTTTCACGAGGGTCTCAACCTCGCCGCCGTGGAAAAGCTGCCGCTCGTCGTCAGCATCGCCAACAACCAGTTCGCCTACTCCACCCCGACCGCCCGCCAGTATGCCTGCGAGCACCTTGCCGACCGGGCCATCGGTTACGGGGTCGAGGGTTACCGGGTCGACGGCACCGATCTCTACGAAACGCTGTCGGTCTTCCGCACCGCCTTCGCCCGTGCGCGCGCCGGACACGGCCCACAAATGGTCGTCGGCACCCTCCTCCGCCTTGGCGGCCACGGCGAGCACGACGACGCCTCCTACATTCCCGACACCGCCCGTCACCAGCACGAGGGTCGGGACTGCCTGGAGGTCGCCAAGCAGCGCGCCAAGCACGAAGGCTGGGCCGACGACGCCCTCTTGCGCACCTGGGAAGAGGAGGCGCGCCGCGAGGTCGATGCCGCCCAGGCCCAGGCCGGGCGCGAACCGGCGCCCGATCCCTACCGCGAAAACTGGCAGGCCCTCGCCACCGCCGCCCTTGTCGAGGGTCAGAACGAATGAGCATCACCTACCTCGAAGCCATCCGCGAGGCGCAGTTTGAGGCGCTCCGCGCCAACCCGGACGTCTTCCTCTACGGCCAGGACATCTCCACCTTCGGCGGCGCCTTCAAGGCCACCAAGAATCTCAGCCGCGAATTCCCCGGCCGTGTCTTCGACGCGCCGATCAGCGAGGACGCCATGATTGGCCTCGCCGTCGGCGCCGCCATCGAGGGCGCGCGCCCGATCATCGAGATGCAGTTCGCCGACTTCTCGTCGGTCGGCTTCAACCAGATCATCAACCAGGCGGCAACCCTCTACTGGCGCACCCAGACCCCCTGCCCGATCACCATCCGCCTGCCCAGCGGCGGCACGGCCGGCAGCGGCCCCTTCCACAGCCAAAGCATGGAGAGCATCTATGCCCACTACCCCGGCCTGGTCATCCTGACCCCGGCGACGGTGGAGGACGCCTACTGGATGCTGCTCGACAGTGTCCAGCTCGACGACCCCGTCATCTTCTGCGAGCACAAGTTCCTCTACTACCATCTCAAGGCCGAGGACTTCGGTCAGCGCATGCCGATCGGCAAGGCGCGGATCGCCCGTCCGGGCCGCGACGCCACCATCGTCACCTACAGCGCCATGCTGCACGAGTCCCTGCGCGCCGCCGAGGAACTGCAGCGCGACGGCTACCAGATCGAGGTCGTCGACCTGCGCAGCGTCAAGCCGATGGACACCGACACCATCCTGGCCTCGGTCTCACGCACCGGCCGCCTTCTCGCGGTCGGCGAAGCCTTCCCCTGGGGCGGCGTCACCGCCGAGGTGATCGCCCGCGTCAGCAGCGAGGCCTTCCACATGCTGGACGCCCCGCCCATGCGGCTGAACTCGAAGGACACGCCCATCCCGTACCATCCCAACCTGTGGAAGTCACACCGCCCGACCACGGCCAGCATCAGCAACGCCCTGCGCGAGCTGCTGCGCTACTGAGGCGGACGACGTCTTGACCCGGCCCGCCGTCGAGGCGAAATGCCCCCATGCAGCGCACCGCCCTCCTCAACGTCGTCGGCCTTACCCGCCGGCTGATCGGCGAGCACATGCCGCGCCTGCGCGCCTTCACCGAACAGCGCGGCCTGCGCCTCATCGAGCCCGTAATACCGGCAGTCACCTGCACCGCCCAGGCCACCTACCTCACCGGCCAGCCGCCGGCCGTGCACGGCGCGGTCGCCAACGGCTGGTACGAACGCGACGCCGCCGAGCACCGCTTCTGGAAGCAGCCCGAGCGCCTCGTCCAGGCGGAGATGCTCTGGGACACCCTGCGCCATGAACAACCCGGCTTCACCTGCGCCAAGGTCTTCTGGTGGTACAACATGTACTCGACCGCCGACTGGACCGTCACCCCGCGACCACTGTACCTGTCCGACGGCCTGAAGGTCTTCGATGTCCACACCCAGCCGATGGCGATGCGCGACGACCTCAAGCGCGACCTCGGTTCTTTTCCCTTCCCGCATTTCTGGGGGCCGGCCTCGGACATCCGCTCAAGCGTCTGGATCGCCAAATCGGCGAAGTGGATCGAAACCCGCCACAAGCCCTCGCTCAGCCTCGTCTACCTGCCGCACCTCGACTACAACCTGCAGCGCTGCGGTCTCGACTTCGCACGCATCGGCTGCGACCTGCGCGAGATCGACACCCTGGTCGGCGAGCTTATCGACTTCTATGAAGCGCGCGGCGTCCGAGTTGTGCTGGTCTCGGAATACGGCATCACCGACGTCAACCGCCCCGTCCACCTCAACCGCGTCTTCCGCGCCGAGGGCTGGCTGTCGATCAAGGACGAACTCGGCCTGGAAACCCTTGACCTCGGCGGCTGCCGCGTCTTCGCCCTGGCCGACCACCAGCTCGCCCACATCTACGTCAATGACCCCTCGCTGCTCGACGCCGCGCGCGCCCTGCTCAAACGCACGCCCGGGGTCGAACGCGTGCTCGACCGCGCCGACCAGCGTGAGCTCGGCCTCGATCACGAGCGCGCCGGCGACCTCATCGCCATCGCCGACGCGCGCAGCTGGTTCACCTACTACTACTGGCTCGACGACGCCCGCGCCCCCGAGTTCGCCCGCTGCGTCGACATCCACCGCAAATGCGGCTACGACCCGGTCGAACTCTTCCTCGATCCGGCGCTCCGTTTTCCCAAGCTGAAAATCGCCTTCAAGCTGCTGCGCAAAAAGCTCGGCCTGCGCATGAAGATGGACGTCATCCCGCTTGATGCCAGCCTCGTCCGCGGCTCGCATGGCCGCGTGCCCGAAGATCGCGAAGACTGGCCCGTGCTGATCGGCGCCGAAACCACGGCAGAGATGGCTCCACTGACCGCGACCGCCGTCCACGGCGAACTGCTACGGCTGTGCCGCGAGGGGTAGGGACGCGCTGCGCCGCGTCCGAGTTGTCCCGCCCCGGACACCGCCTCCCCCGAAATCGCCACACTTTGGCGAGGTGCGCCTACAGGGGAGCCATCCTTCGACGCCGGCGCAGCGGCGCCCTGCCCATCATGGGTCAGCCCGCGAGCGCGGCGAGCAGTTTGTCGTGGATGCCATCGAAGCCGCCGTTGCTGAAGACCAGGATGACATCGCCGGCGCGGCACTCGGCCTTCAGCCTCGCAACTATGGCTGCGGTGTCGGGCTCGTGGAAGCAGGCGCGACCCGAGGCGCGCACGGCGGCGGCGACGGCATCGGGATCGAGGCGCTGGTCAGACGCCACCTTCTCGGGGTTGGCGACCGCTGCGATGACGGAGCCATCGGCCTCCTTCAGGGCTTCTCCGAGCTCGTTTTGCATGAGGTTGCGCCGGCTCGTGTTTGAGCGCGGCTCAAACACCGCCCACAGGCGCCGGCCAGGGAACTTCTGGCGCATGCCGCGCAGGGTCTCGCGGATCGCGGTCGGGTGATGCCCGAAATCATCGACCACCGTGACTCCGCCGGCCTCGCCGCGCACCTGCTGACGGCGGCGCACGCCCTTGAAGGCCGCCAGTGCGGCGCGGATCTCCGCGTCGCTGAGGCCGGCATGGCGGGCCGCGCAGACAGCCATGGCGGCGTTGCGGACGTTGAACTCGCCGATCATCGGCACGCGGAACGGCACGCCATTCAGCTCAAAGTCGGTGCCCTCGCCGTCACCACCCGCCACGCGGATGCGCTCACTGCACCCCTCGCCCAGACCGACCGTGCGCACTGGAGCATGGCTTTTCAGCGACAGACAGTTGGCGTCGTCACCGTTGAGCAGGACCAGGCCGTTGCGCGGCACACTGTTGAGCAGACGCTGGAATGACAGCAGGATCTCGGCAAGGCTGTTGAAGATGTCGGCGTGGTCAAACTCGATGTTGTTGACGATGACGCACTCGGGCAGGTAGTGCAGGAACTTCGAGCGCTTGTCGAAGTAGGCGGTGTCGTACTCGTCGCCCTCGATGACAAAGAAATCGCTGTGGTTGAAGCGTGCGCCACTCTCGAAGTTGGCCGGCACGCCGCCGATCATGAAGCCCGGGTTGCAACCGGCGTGTTCGAGGATCCAGGCGAGCAGGGTCGTGGTCGTCGTCTTGCCGTGGGTGCCGCTGACGACAAAGCTTCGCTTGCCCTGGATGACCTCGCGACGCAGCAGCTCGGCCATCGACACGTATGGCAGGCGTCGCTCAAGCACGGTTTCCAGCTCCTCGTTGCCACGCGAGATGGCGTTGCCGACCACATACAGGTCGGCCCCCTGCGGCAGGTTTTCCGGCTTGTAGCCCTCGCTCAGGCCGATGCCAGCGGCGCGCAGCACCTCGGACATCGGCGGATAGACCTTCTCATCCGAGCCAGTGATGCGATGGCCGAGGGCGCGCAGGGCGGCGGCGGTCGAGCCCATGGCGGTGCCGCAGATGCCGATGAAATGAAAATGCTTGGGGGTCATGAATCAACCCGCATTCAAGCAGTCGCGCCCCCTTCCGCAAGGGGCGGGCGGGCTTTTCTCAGCGACCACGCTCAAGCAGGACACGGAAGCCCACCGCCTGGCTGCGACCGTCGGCCGGCACGGACTGGCGGACCGAGGACAGCAGCTCGTCCGGGTTGGCGCTGCGCCAGCTGCCGCCGCGCACGGTGCCCAACACCGCCTTGCCCGATGGAGCCTTGCGACCGTTGTCATAGTCGGTGTCCACCCATTCGGCGACGTTGCCCGCCAGGCCGAGAATGCCGCGCTCGTTGGGCGGGAAGGCGCCCACCGGCGAAAGCTGCGGGAAACTGTCCTCGTAGCCGGGGATGATGTTCTCCAGATTGCTGCGGCGGGCGGCGTTCATGTCGGCCAGATTGTCGCTCTTCGGCGGTGGCGGCCAGTCGAAGCCCCAGGGGTAGATGCCGCGGATTCGGCCGTTGCGCTCGGCCGGCGTGGAGCCGCGCTCGAGCGGCAGACCGACCGCCCGGCTCCACTCCTCGTCGCTCGGCAACCGGTAGACATCCTCGGCGCCAATCAGACCGGAATTGCGCTCGCGCTCGGTCAGCCAGGCGCAGAAGGCTCGCGCCTCCTCGCGGTCGATGCTGACCACCGGATGGGTGGCACCGCGTCCCTCCAGGTCGACATTGCCCGGCCGGCGCCGGTTGGCAGCCTTGGCGAATTCGAGGTAGTCGCGCCGGCGTGTCTCGGTCGCCGCGATCATCGTCGACTCGCCGAGCGGCACGAAGCGCATGCCCAGGCTGTTTGCCTTCCATTCGCGACCGAAGGTCACCGCCTGCCGGGTCTGCATGTCGGCAAACAGTTCCAGCAGCTCGCCGGACCGCACCTCGCCCTCGAGGATGATGTCGGAGAAACCCTCCTCGCGGAGGTCATACTCGACCGGCCCGCTGCGCACGCGGGGCAGTTCGAGCGGAGTGTAGCCGAGGAACTGCTCGTGCTGGAAGACCCGCACCTTCTCCGGGCTGGTGCGCACGACCAC
The DNA here is from genome assembly GCA_044345215.1 of Prosthecobacter sp. Classification (GTDB taxonomy): domain Bacteria; phylum Verrucomicrobiota; class Verrucomicrobiia; order Verrucomicrobiales; family Verrucomicrobiaceae; genus Prosthecobacter. The sequence goes on from JBIJBO010000049.1 coordinate 13,936, forward strand.
GCTGCCGTACGTCTGGCGCTCGACGCGCAGGTGAAAGGCCTGCCAGTCGCGGCCGTCTTCCTGCCCGACCTCGGCCTCGCGATCATCGGGCAGGTCATCGACCGGCGCGCCGCTTTCAACATAATAAAACGGCTCGACCTGGTATTGATGCTCCTGGCTGAGGCAGCCGGCACGACGATCTTCCTCGGTCATCCAGAAACGGAAGGCCTCGGCATCGCCGATCGGCACGACGATGAAGTAGGCCGACTCCTGACTCGAGGCGGCGCGCACGACCCGGCCCTCGAACGAGCGGCCGGTATCCTCGAGAAAGCGCTTGAAGTACTTGATCTGCACCGGCTCGGCACTGGTGTGACCGTTCAGGCTGGGCTTGAAGGCCATGCCCAGGCTGTTGGTCCAGCGCTCGCCCGGCTGCGGCAGACGCGTCGGCTCGAGCTTGAGATCGAAGCGCGCCGGCTGCGTGCGACTCGCGCTGTGCTCGATCTCCTGCAGCTTGTGGCCGGGCAGGCGCAGCTGGTAGATCACCGGCACTCCCTCCTCGGGATTCAGCTCGAGCGGCGTCACCCCGAGAAGCTTTTCACCGGCAAACACTTCTGCTCCCGCCGGCTCACTGTTGATCATCAGCATTGGCGTCGCCTTCTGCACCGCCACCAGGGCGCCTCCGTCCCTGAGCGCCAGCCACATGCCAAAACCAACCGCCAGCGTCAGGGCCAGCGTCGCCACCGCCGCCCACTGCCAGACCGCGCGCCGCGAGGGCAGCGGCTGGCCGCGCAGGTCGAGTGCCATCTCATGTGCGCTCGGGTAACGATCCTTGGCGCGCGGCGCGCAGGCCTGACAAATCACCCGGTGCAGACGCCTCCAGTCCTCGAGCGAGTCGCCGGTCTCCGTGCACGAGGGGATGTCCGGGAAATCCAGCCGGTCCTTGCCCGTGCTCGCCTCATAGAGGACCATGCCGAGCGAAAAGATGTCGGACTCCGGCGAGCCGGGTCCCTCGGGGGCGACGAAGCCCTCCGTGCCGACAAAGGTGCGCTGGCCCATCAGGGCGACGAGGCCGATGTCGGCGAGCCGGCACTGGCCGTCGATGAAGATCAGGTTCGACGGCTTGACGTCGCGGTGGATGAGTTTGTTCTGGTGCAGGTAGTGCAGGCCGTCGGCGACGTTGGCACCGAGCTTCAGGCAGTCGGAGGCACGGATGCGCTTCTGCCGGCGCATCTGCAGGCCGAGGATGTGCGGCTGGTAGCTGTCCGCCTGGATGTCGCGGCCGCGCTCCAGATCATCGGCCAGCTCCATGACGTAATAATAAAAGCCCTGCTCATCGCTGCGCCCCACCTGCAGGATCGGCACCAGGCCGGGGTGCTTGCGCGACACCGGCTCGTAGTACTTGATCGCCTCGAACTCGCGCTCAAAGGCGTCGGCATGATCGTAGTCCTCGCGCCAGACAACCTTCACCGCCCGCAGGGCGCCGGTGACGCTGCGCGCCATCCAGACCTCGCCATAGGCGCCGCGCCCGATCATGCGCAGGGTCTCATGATCGCGGATTTCGGGCGGTGTGCGTGGGGGAACGGACATGAAGGTCAGGATTTCCAGCCGCCACCCAGGCGGGGCCGGAAAAAAAGTATCTGACAAGACGGTCCAACCTTCAAGACGGGAATCGGTTCCGGGAAAAGGCTCCCCCGTAGGCGCACTCGCCCGAGTGCGGGATTGGGCGTGGTGCAAAGCACGATCCTGGACCTCTCCGCCCTTCCAAGCCCGCATTCTGGCGAACGCGACTACAGGGCCAGGCTAGAAACCCTCAGACGCAACATTGCCCTTTTCGGCAATTCAATCTTCCGGGCAATTCCACGGACGCGGCGCAGCGCGTCCCTACCATTGGGGTAGGGCGCCGCTGCGCCGGCGCCGAAGTCTGGCATCCCGGGTAGGCGCACTCGCCAGAGTGCGAGATCAAGCTCTCCAATCTCCAAGCCTGCGTTCTGGCGAACAACGCCTACAGGCTCTGGCGTCCCAGCCATTCCCGTTGCAGTGTGTCGCCATGGGCAGCCCCTTGACCTACCTGCTGGTGGATGGCCACAACGTCATGCACGCCTGGCCGGAGCTGAAAAAGCTCCAGCGCCAGCCGTCGCGGCGCCACCAGGCGCGCCAACTGCTGCTGCAGCGCCTGCGCCACCTTCAGGACATGACCGGCACCCGGGTCGTGGTCGTGTTCGACGGCACCCAGTCCCAGGGTAGTGAGGAGCGTGAACCCGAGGGCCTGCAGATCTTTTATGCCTCCGCCGGCGCCACCGCCGACCGCCTGATCGAGCGATTGGCCGCCAAGTACGCCCCCCTGCACCGCCTGCGCGTCGCCTCGGCCGATGGCCTGGTTCGCGAAACCGTGCTCGCCTGCGGGGCCGACTGGCTCAGCCCGGCAATCCTGCTGCGCGAGTGCGAGGCCGCTGAAGCAACCATGCGCGACCGCCTGTAGCCGGGGTCACTAACCCCGGTGATCCAGCGGGTCACTGCCCCGCCCTGCAGCCGGCCCCATCTCCCATGACCGGCCTTGGAGTTGATAGCGGATCGTTGATGGCTGCTGGAACTCAGCGTTGACCAGCCGGGGATTGGTGATTTTCCATCTCCAATCTCCAATCTCCCATCTCCGATCTCCGATCTCCCATCTTCTAAAAAATCTCCGGCTCCGGCACCGCCGGCCCGTGTTGGAGAAAATCGAAGTCGGCACCCTCATCGGCCTGGGTGACGTGCTCAACGAAAAGTTTGGCATAGCCGCGGTGGTAGCGCGGCGGGGCCGGCTGCCAGTCGGCGCGACGACACGCCAGTTCCTCGTCGCTGACATGCAGGTGCAGGCGACGGTTGGCCACGTCGAGCTCAACGAGGTCGCCATTGCGCACCAGCGCCAGCGGTCCGCCCACCGCGCTCTCCGGCGCGATGTGCAGCACGCAGGCGCCATAGCTGGTGCCGGACATGCGGCTGTCGGACAGGCGCACCATGTCGCGCACTCCCTGCAGGATGAGCTTCTTCGGGATCGGCAACTGCCCCCACTCCGGCATGCCGGGCGCACCGACCGGGCCGGCATTGCGCAGGATGAGCACGGTGTCGGGTGTGACGTCGAGATTCAAATCCTCGATCGCCGCCTTCATCGCCGGGTAGCTGTCGAACACGAGGGCCGGGCCGGTGTGCTGGCAAAGCGCAGGGGTCGCAGCGGCGTGCTTGATGACCGCGCCGTTCGGGCAGAGGTTGCCGCGCAGGATGGCCGTGCCGCCATCGGCCTGCAGCGGATTCGCCGGAGTGCGGATGACATCGGCATCATGGATCTCACAGCCGGCGACGTTTTCGCCCAGGGTGAGGCCGGTGATCGTGCGTTCGTCCAGGTGCAGCAGGTCGCGCATGCCGTGGAGCAGGGCCCTGAGACCGCCGGCATGATAAAACTCCTCCATCAGGTACTTGCCCGCCGGGCGCAGGTTGGCAAGCAGCGGCACGCGCCGGCTGATCTCATCGAACTTCTCCAGCGGCAGGCGGATGCCGAGCCGGCCCGCCATGGCGATGAGGTGGACGATGGCGTTCGTGCTGCCACCCAGAGCCATGTCGACCGCGATGGCGTTTTCAAACGAGCGCTCGGTGACGAGGACCGAGGGCTTCAGGTCGAGCCAGGCGTTTTCCACGCACTGGCGCCCCGCCGCGGCGGCGATGCGCAGGTGGGCGCTGTCGACCGCCGGGATCGAGGAGGCGCCGGGGATGCACAGGCCGAGCGTCTCGGCGAGCGCGGTCAGGGTCGAAGCCGTGCCCATGGTCATGCAATGACCCGGGCTGCGGGCGATGCCGTCCTCGATCTCGCACCATTCCTCCCAGGACAGCTTGCCGGCTCGCTTCTCGTCCCAGAACTTCCAGACATCGCTGCCCGAGCCGAGCGTCTCACCGCGCCAGTTGCCCTTGATCATCGGACCGCAGGGCATGTAAATGACCGGAATGTCCATGCTGAAGGCGCCCATGATCAGGCCGGGCGTCGACTTGTCGCAACCGCCAAGCAGCACCGCCGCATCGAGCGGGTTGCCGCGCAGCACCTCCTCCGTCTCCATCGCCAGCAGGTTGCGATGAAACATCGCCGTCGGTTTGGTGAGCTGCTCGCCCGCCGACAGCACCGGGATCTCCATCGGGTGGCCGCCCGCCTGCAGGATGCCGCGCCGCACCGCGTCGGCCGTCAGCTTCAGGTGCATGTGGCAGGAGTTCTGTTCAGACCAGGAATTGAGGATGCCGATGACCGGCTTGCCGACGTAGTCCTCCGCCCCCCAGCCCGCCTGTTTGGCGCGGGAACGGTGGCCAAAGGAACGGAGTTCATCCCGGCCGTACCAGCGCCAGGAGCGGAGTTGTTCAGGGGTCTTGCGGGTCATGCGAGGAAGAGTCCGAGCAAAGAGCGGAGAATCCCCCCGGTCAAGCGTCGCCGAACAGCAACACGGGCGGAGAAGCATCTAGCAAAGGGCATAGATCCAAGGAGACGCTCTCCGCTCCATGGGTCGCCAAGCCCGAACCCCAGGCGCGTTGGCCACAACGCGGGTTTGGAAACCCCGCATGACAAAAGGGAATGCTGGCATGCCTGGTGAGGTTTTGGCTGCAAATGAGAACAGAGAACACAAACCCTGGGGCTGCCTTTGCGATCCTTGTGCTCTTTTGCGGCTGAAACCGGTTCCCCTTCTGTCCCATCTGCGAAATCGGTGGACCTTGGGGACTTGGGTAGCAGAGCGGCGGCGGAGCGCCGCTGCCCAGGGCGTGACCGCCTCACTGCGCCTTGCGGGCCTGCACAGCGCTATGGGCGGTCTGCTGGAGGAAGCGGGCGTAGCCGGGTTCCAGGCCGGTGGGGATGAAGCTCAAACCGACCGGGCTGTCGCCAAACAGGACTTCATACCAGATGCAGCCGCCAAGGTATTCGCCGGCGAGGTTGGCGTGGTGGCCGTCCATCTTGAGCTCGGTCTTGCCGTTCTTGGCCTTCGCCCAGCGCCAGCCGACATGCAGGGAGTGGGTCTGGTCGGGCAGGGCCGGCGGCCGCGCGGTGGCGAGATCGAAGCGAGTGTCTGGCCGGAAGCCGCGCTCGGGGTCGCGCTCGGCGAGGTCGAAGGCATCGCCCACGGGCAGCAGCAAGGCGTTGAGACGCTTGGCGGTGGCCTCGTAGGCGGCGGTGAGGCCGGCGTGCATCTCGGCGCGGGTGGCGGGTTCGCCGGGCTTGCCCGAGGGCCGGGTGAAGCGGGGGTCATCGGCCCGGTAGGCCCAGGTCTGGTGGACGTGCAGCCGCGCCTGCGGGGCGAGCCGGCGGATGAGGGCGGCGAGTTCGTCGGCAAAGGGGGTGTAGGTGGCCGCGTCGTGGCTTTTGATGCTGGCCTGCTGGATCGTCACGGCATCCCAGGGGCCGGCGACCAGTAGTTCGGCCAGGCTGGCGCCATCGCTGTAGCGACCTTCCTTGTCAGCCGAATCCTCGGCGTGGCGGCGGGCCTTGACGGCGTGCAGTTCCAGAGAGGCGCCGCCGACGACGATGGGCCGGTGGATGAGCTCGTGACCGCCGGCCTTGGCGAGGTCGCCGAGGTGGCGGGTGGCGTTTTGGGAAAAGCTGTTGCCGATGGTGAGCAGGCGGACCGTGCGGGCATCGAGGCTGGGCGCGGCCAGCAGGACGAGGAGCAGAAGGCGGAGGAGCATGCACCATGCTAAGCGCCCGGGGCCGGCCCTGGCAAGCCGGCGCCTTCGTTCTTGCCAGCGCTGCGTTCCGGCCTAAGGAGACACGGCACCCCAACCCACTCCGACCCCATGATCCACCTCACCGGCATTGCAGACGAAGCAGGCGCATCCCTCGATGTGCAAATCCGCGCCCACCAGGAACTCGGCTGGAAGAGCATCGAGATGCGCGTCGTCGAGCTCGACGGCGTGAAGGGCAACCTGCACGAGATCCCCGAGGCGACCTTTGACAAGGTCTGCGAGACGCTGGCCGCCGCCGGCATGGGTGTCAGCGGCTTTGGCTCGCTGATCGGCAACTGGGCGAAGAAGATCACCGACGACTTCAGCATCACCGAGGCCGAGATCGCCCGCGCCATCCCGCGCATGCAGCGCCTGGGCACGAAGCTGATCCGCGTGATGAGCTATGCGGTCTGCAAGAACGAGGACGGCAGCGATGCCGCCGAGCAGCACGTCGACGAGCGCATCCGCCGCATGCGCGAGATCAACAAGCGCTTTGCCGACGCCGGCCTGACCGTCGTGCACGAGAACTGCATGAACTGGGGCGGCATGAGCCCGACCTATGTGCGCCGCATGACCGAGGCCGTGCCGGAGATGAAGTGGGTCTTTGACACCGGCAACCCGGTCTTCATCGACGACCGCGACCGCCCGGGCCACAAGCAGGACTCGTGGGAGATGTACCAGGCGATCAAGCCGAACATGGTCCACGTGCACGTCAAGGACGGCCGCTGGATCCAGTCGAAGGGCGACGCCGAATACACCTTTCCCGGCGAGGGCGACGGCCAGACCGAGCGCATCCTCAAGGACCTCGTCGAGACCGGTTACGCCGGCCACATCAGCATCGAGCCGCACGTCGCCGTGGTCTTCCACGGGGCCGGCGCCGCCGATGAACTTTCGCCCGAGGCGAAGGCCAAGCTGCAGTACGACAGCTACCTGAAGTACGGCCGCATGCTCGACGCCATGCTGCGCCGCCTGGGCGCGCCGCTCGCCTGAGCCCGGTGCGCCGGGACGCCTCCCGCGACCGCCATGGCCACCCTGCTCGCCGAACACCTGCGCTTCCGCTACCCCGGCGGCGGCTTTGGTTTGGCCTTCGACCGCCTCGAGCTGCGTGCCGGCGAGCCGCTGGCGGTGCTCGGTGCCAGCGGCGGTGGCAAGACCACGCTGCTGCGCCTGCTCTCCGGCCTGCTGCTGCCGGAGGCCGGCCAGGTGCGCCTCGATGGCGGCGAACCGCTTGGCAGCCTCAGCAGCGAGGCGCGCCGGACGCTGCGCCTGCGCCGCATGGGGCTGGTGTTCCAGGACTTTGCCCTGCTCGATTACCTGACGGTGGCGGAAAACCTGCTGCTGCCGGGTCGCTTTCTCGGCCTGGAGGCGGAGCCCGCCCGCGAACGCGCGCGCCAGCTGGCGGAGCGACTGGAGATCGACGCGCACTGGCAGCAAACCGCCGGCTGCCTGTCGCAGGGCGAGCGCCAGCGGGTCGCCGTCGCCCGCGCCCTGGTGCACGCGCCGGAGTTCGTGTTTGCCGATGAACCCACCGCCTCGCTCGATCCCGCGCGGCGTGGCCGGGTGATGGACCTGCTGCTGGAAAGCAGCCGGGCCGCCGGCGCCTGCCTGGTGGTGGTCACCCATGATCCCGAGGTGGCCGACGCCTGCCCGCGCCGGCTGCGCATGGAGGAACTGCGGTCATGAACACACCGAGCCTGCACCTCGCCCTGCGCTACGTCGCGCGCCACCGCCTGCAGACCTGGCTGCTCGCCGGCGCGCTCGGCCTGATGCTCGCCGTGCCGCTGTCGCTGCGCCTGTTCCTGCGCGCCGCCGAGACCCAGTTGCGCGCCCGCGCCGAGCAGACGCCGCTCGTGCTGGGCGCCCGCGGCAGCGCCCTGGACCTGATGCTGGCGGCGCTGTATTTCAAACCCCAGGCCCTGCCGCCGCTCGACCTTGCCGCCGTCGAGGCGCTGCGTGCCGACGGCCTGGCCCAGGCCATTCCACTGCACCTGCGCTTCCACGCCCAGGGCGCGCCGATTGTCGGCACGGAACTCGATTACCTCGACTTCCGCGGCCTGCGCCTCGCCGCGGGACGGCCGTTTGCAAGACTCGGCGACTGCGTGCTCGGCGCGGCCGTGGCGCGCGAACGCGGGCTCAAGCCCGGCGACGCCGTGTTCTCCTCGCAGGAGCAGGTTTTCGACCTGGCCGGCGCCTACCCGCTGAAGATGCGCGTCACCGGTGTGCTTGCGCCCGCCGGCACGGCCGATGACGCATCGGTGCTGGTCGATCTGAAGACCGCATGGCTGATCGCCGGCCTCGCCCACGGCCACGACGAGGTGAGTGGCGACGCCGTGCTCAAGCAAGAGGAAAAGGGCGCGGTCGCCAACGCCAGCGTGCGCCTGTTCAACGAGGTGACCGAGGCGAACCTGAACAGCTTCCATTTCCACGGGGATGCCAGGCGTTTCCCGGTCAGTGCCGTGCTGGTGCTGCCGCGCGATGCCAAGGCCGAGGCGATCCTGGCCGGCCGGCATCTCGATCTGAAACTGCCGGCGCAGTTGATCCGGCCCGGCGACGAATTCCGCGCCCTCATGGCCACCCTGTTCCGGGTCGAACGCCTCGTGCTCGCCGTGCTGGCGGTGGCGGCAAGTGCGGCCCTGGCTGTGGCGATTCTGGTGTTTGCCCTGTCGTTCCGCCTGCGCCGGCGCGAGTTCCGGACGCTCGAGGATCTCGGCGTGGCCCGCAGCGCGCTGGCCAGGGTCAAGGCGCTGGAAATTCTGCTCACCGGCGCGCTCGGCCTGGCCCTCGCCGCCGCGCTCGCGGTGCTGGTGCACTGGCAGGCACCGCAATGGGCCGGGCTGCTGCTGGCCGGCTCCTGACGGATGTCTGCGCTTGCCCGCGAGGCGTGCCCGGTCTCTATTCCGGCCCACGCCGAATGCACATCGCCGACATCCTTTCCCAGCAGCGGCCGACGCTGTCCTTTGAGTTCTTCCCGCCGAAGACCGCGGAGGCTTCCGAGGCGCTCTATCAAACCATCGGCGAACTGGAGGCCTACAAGCCCTCCTTCGTCAGCGTCACCTACGGGGCCGGCGGCTCGACCCGCGAACTGACCCATGACCTGGTCGTGCGCCTGAAGACCACGACCGCGCTCGATCCAATCCCGCACCTCACCTGCGTCTGCCATGGCGAGGCGGACATCCAGGC
>JBIJBO010000179.1:0-6991 GCA_044345215.1 Prosthecobacter sp.
GTTTTGACGCCTGCGGCCACGTGTTTTTGCAGCCCAGAGGAAAGGCAGAACATCGAACCCGGAATGGCCAATGTCCAAGTTTGGGAATTGGAGGGCTATTGGGCCTTCGGCTTGAAACCCCCGCTCAGGGTTTCCGCGCCGGTGCCGCGTTGGCTGAGGGGGCGTCGCTGAAGGCGCTGAAGACGAGCACGCCCTTCAGGGCGTCGACCGCCCGCTCGAGCTGGCGGTCGCCGAGTGCGGCGATCTCGATGGCCGCCGCCTCGCCAGTGCCGTGGCGCTGCCGCCAGCGCGCGACCTTGGCCTCCTCGTCCGAGGTCAGCGACGAGACGATGTCGGGTGCGACGCCCTGTTCGTGAATCGTGCGATGGCTGGGCGTGTAGTACTTCGCCGTGGTCAGGCGCATGGCCGAGCCGTTTTTCATCGGCAGGATGCTCTGCACAGAGCCCTTGCCGAAGCTGGTGGTGCCGACGACGAGGGCGCGCTTCAGGTCCTGCAGGGCGCCGGCGACGATTTCCGAGGCGCTGGCGCTGGCGTGGTTGATGAGCACCGCCACCGGAAAGCGGCGCGGCGGGCGGCCGTCGCGGGCCGGTGTGCGGTAGGGTGGCGGATTCTGGGCGGCGAGGCGTCCCTCGGTGGTCACCACGACCGTGCCCTCGGGCAGGAACTCGCCGCTGACGGCGACGGCGCTGTCGAGCAGGCCACCCGGGTTGTTGCGCAGGTCGAGAACCAGGGCTTGCAGGCCGGCCTTTTCCAACTCGTCGAGGGCGGCGGCAAGGTCGCGCGCGGTCGACTGGGTGAACTGCGAGACCCGCACATACCCGATCTTCGCGTCGCCAGCCAGTTTCGGGGTGAGCAGCATGGCGTCGTGCACCGAGCCCTCGGTCAGAGCCTCGCGGGCGATGCGGAATTCCAAGAACTGGCGGGTGCCGGGTCGGCGCAGGGTGAGCCGCACCTCCTCGCCAGCCTTGCCCTCCAGCAGCTGCATCGACTCGGCGACGCCGACGCTGTCGGTGAGGATGTCGTCGATGCGTACGATCTGGTCACCGGCGAGCACACCGGCGCGGCCGGCCGGTCCATCCTCGCGCACGGTGATCAGGGTCAGCACGCCCTCGCGCAGGGCGACCGTCAAACCGACTCCCTCCGCGGTCTCGCTCGGCTCGCGCTGCAGGTCCTCAAAGAGGGTGCGGCCCATGTACTCGCAGTGCGGGTCCAGCCGGCGAAGCATGCCCTCCAGGGCGCCCTCGACAAGTTCCGCGAAGGTGACGCGCGATTCGTCGACGTAATTCTGGCGGATCATTTCCATGGCCCGCGTCAGCAGTTCGATCTGACGGTAGGCCTCGTCGGGTGGCGGGACGGACTTGGGGACGGCCGGTTTGGCGGGCGCGGTTGGCGGTGGCGAGGCGGCTGGCGGCTCGGCGGCTGGCGCCGTGCACAGAAGGAGCGGGAAGCTGACGGCCAGTAGCGGGCGCATGGCGGCAGTGTGCATCAGGTAAGCTGCGAGGAAACCGGAAAATGCGGCCCGGATGCTCCAACGTCCGACAGGTCACGAAGCGCTCTGCCTGAAGGCCCGGGCTGGATCTCACTGGGGAGCAGGTGGGGCGGAGGTCTGCAGGCCGGCTCGGGCCTTGCGGTAGTTGCGGCGCAGCTCCGCCAATCCCGGAGGCAGATCGGCTTCGTCGATGTCCGGCGGTTCACCGCCGCTTTGCAGCAGGGCAAGCTCGCGCTGCAAGTGCGGCAGCGCATCGAGCCGAACCTGATCCAGCGCCGCCTGCGCCGCGGCCTGGACCGACTGCACGTAGCGCGCGCGCAGCTGTTCCTGCGGGCTGGGCATGGGAGGCGGCAGTTCGATGGGCTTGGTCACCGGGGCCGGCACGGGCAGGGTTGGTGCGGCAGGCAGCGCGCCCATCACCGCGGCCGGGATCGGGGGTTCGGCGGCCTCCGTCTGGGCGGCCGGGCGCGGAGGCAGGGCACCGGGGCGCTCGATGCGTTCCTCGATGACGATGCGGTCTTTGAACTGATAGAGCAGCAGCAGGCTCGCCACACTGATCAGGGCGATGGTCAGGTGCAGGCCGGCCTTCAGGCCGCTCCAGAGAAAGGCATCGAGCCGTTGCAGGGGGCTGGGGCCCGGTCGTTGGCGTGGGGCCGGGGGGGCAGGCGGGCGCGGCGGCGCCACGGCCGGGGCGGGAGTCGGGGCGGGGCGACCAGCCTGCACCGCCTCGATCAACGCGGTGCGAACCTCCTCGGCACTCGCGAAAGGCCGCGACCCTTGGCCATCCAGGCAGCGGCGCAGCACTTGGGCAAAGGAGGGGGGGAGATCGCGGGCGACCCGGCCGTCCGGCCCCGGTTCCTGCCCGGTGAACAGCAGGTGGAGCGTGCGGCCAAGATCCTCCAGATCCCCCTGAATCCCGCCCTTCGGGGGCTGCAGCCAAGTGCGTTCGCCAGTGGCCGTCAGGGCCATGCCGGCGCTGGTCAGCTTGATTTGATCGCCCGCCGCCCACAGCACGCTGAGCGCACTCAGGCAGCCATGCACCAGTCCCTGCGCATGCACCGCCTGCAGGGCCTCGCAGAGTTGCAGGGCGGGTGCGTAGGCCTGTTTCGGCTTCAGTCGCCCGGCCGCCACCACCTCCGCCAGCGGCACGCCCTCGACATGCTCGGTGACCAGATAGAGCTGCCCGCCCGCCATGCGTCCGCAGTCATAAACCGCCGTGACTCGCGGATCCTGCAAACGCGCCCTTCGGCGCAGGCGTTCCAGCACGTCGCCCTCCGCTTCGGTCTCGCGCAGGACGTGAATGAGCACCAGGCGGTCGAGGGTGGTCTGCCGCGCCAGGTAGATGGCGCTATCCTCTCCCGAATTGAGCCGGCGCAGCACGTCAAACGCGGGCAGGCAGGCCGCCAGATCGCGGAGGGAAGGATAGGCCGGAGGTGAAGCGGACATGCAGGGTGTCGCGCGGCCGCAGCCGCAGCGGGATGTGTCGCGCATCGCACCGCCGTCTACAAGTCTGGCCGCAGACCCTGGAAAAGTCTATTAATCATATCGACAATATCAATTTTACTCTTTGCCTTTGCGTCGGGCCGTGGTACGATGCACTTCATTCCTCCGCAGTTGCACTTTTTCTCCCCACCGTTTCATGAGCAAAGCCTCCGTTGAAGAACTCAAGCTCGCGTCCGCTGGCCTGCGTGGCCAGCTTGCCGAGTATTTCGCCGATACCAGCACCCCGAACATTCCGGAGGACGCCAACATCCTGCTGAAGCATCACGGTTCCTACATGCAGGATGACCGCGACCGCCGCGCCCAGCTGGTCAAGGAGAAGAAGGACAAGGCCTGGAGCTTCATGATCCGCAGCAAGATGCCCGGCGGCCGCATCACGGCGGAGCAGTGGCTGATCCACGACGACCTCTGCACCAAGGCCATGGGCAACATGCGCCTGACCAATCGGCAGGGCATCCAGCTGCACGGCGTGCTCAAGGGTGGCCTCAAGGAAGTCATCCATCATGTCTGCCACAGCGGTCTTTCCACCATGGGAGCCTGCGGCGACGTTGTGCGCAACACGATGGGCCCGGCGGCTCCAATCAAGGATGCCGTGCGCGCCGACACCCAGCGTCTCACCGAGGAGATCAGCCAGCGATTCCTCTGGCGGTCCTCCGCCTACGCCGACATCTGGCTCGACGGCGAGAAGATTGAGCCGAACTGGATCAGGGATCCGGAGCCGGATGCGGCCGTGCGCGCCGCCACCCGCGCCGCCGAGGGCGAGGATCCCATCTACGGCAAGGTCTACCTGCCGCGCAAATTCAAGATCGGCGTCGCCATCCAGCCCAGCAACGACGTCGACCTGTATTCCCAGGATGTCGGCTTCGTGCCGCATGTCGTCGATGGCCAGGTCGAGGGCTACACCATCACGGTCGGCGGCGGCTTTGGCATGAGCCACGGCCAGCTCACCACCCGCCCCTTCCTTGCCCAGCCGCTGCTCTACGTGAAGCGCGCGCATGTCGTCGACGCCTGCGAGGCGATCGTGACCACCCAGCGCGACCATGGCAACCGCACCGAGCGCAAGAACGCCCGTCTCAAGTACACCGTGCAGAGCATGGGCCTCGACGGCTTCCGCGCCGAGGTGGTGCGCCGCCTGCCGGGCATCGAAACCCTCCCGCCCAAGCCCCTGCATTTCGACACCGTTGAGGACGACCTCGGCTGGCACGAGCAGGGCGACGGCAAGCTGTATTGCGGCGTCTATGTCAACATGGGACGCATCGTCGACCGCGAGGACGGCGTGCACTACCGCGCTGCCTTCGCCGAGATCGCCCGAGAGCTTGACCTGCCCTTCATCGTCACGCCGAACACCAACCTCATCATCGCTGAGGTGGCCCCGGAACAGCGCGCCCAGGTGGATGTCATCCTCGCCAAGCACGGCGTGGTTCACGCCGATGCCGCCGGCTTCACCCGCGCCCGCAAGGTCGCCCACGCCTGCGTCGCCCTGCCGACCTGCGGCCTGGCGCTGAGCGAATCCGAACGCGCCCTGCCAGGCTTCATGGATTCGATCGATGCCAGCCTGCGCGAACTCGGCCTGCAGGACGAGCCCATCCTGTTCCGCATGACCGGCTGCCCGAACGGCTGCGGCCGTCCCTACAACGCCGACTTTGGCTTCGTCGGCCGCGCTCCCAACAAGTGGGCGATGTTCGTTGGCGGCAGCATCCGTGGCGACCGTCTCGCCGGCCTCGAATTCAAGTCGGTCACCGGCGATGAAATTCCCGGCAAGGTGCGCGCCTTCCTGGAGGCCTTCCAGGCCGAGCGCCAGCCCGGCGAGATCTTTGCCGACTGGTTTGCGCGCACGCGCACGCTGGGTGAGGCGCCGACGCCCGAGCAGTTCCACGTCGAACTCGCCGAGCGCGCCGCCAAACTCGCGGACCAGAAGGTGGCCGAGGCGGGTTGAACCGCCGCCGCTTGAACGCTTCCACCCGCGGGGTTCGCCCCGCGGGTTTTTTTGTTAGGCGGCCCAGGCCTGGAACAGCCGGCTCATCAGCCAGGCGCTGGCCAGCCACAGGCCCAGCAGCAGCGCCATCAGGGCGGCGAAGACCAGCGCCAGCACGAGGAAGCGCAGGCGCGTGCCGCGGCGCACCTCGTCGCGCCGGCCGGCCTGCCAGTCCTGCAGCAGGCGCAGGTTGCGCCGGTTCGATTTGAAGAAGGCGCTGAGCACCGGTCCGCCGGCCGGCAGGAAGTCGAGCAGGGCGTTGATCAGCAGGTTGCCGCCCATGCGCAGCAGCACCGCCAGCCCGACGCCGCTGCGCACGGCCTCGGCGAGGATGAGCAAGCCGCCGCCGGAGGCGAGGGCGCTGCCGAGTCCGGGGAAGAGAGCCAACAGGGGGTCGAGTCCGATCTTGAAGTTCGTGCCGGGAATGCGCAGCCAGTCGTCGAGCCAGCGGGCGAGAAAGCGCGCCACGGCCGCCTGTTCTTCGGCAACCTCCGCCTGCGAATCGGGGGGGATGGGCATGGCGCATCCTAACCGGGATTCCCGCGTCCGCCAATGCCGCGGCGCAAATCCCGGCTCGCCTCCGGCCCGGCGGCTGCCGTAAGCTGATGGGAAAGCCATGGACGTTACGCCCTTTCGCCGCGAGTCCCATCTCGACCGCCTCGCCTCCGGGAAGGGCTTCGACATCGCCATCATCGGCGGTGGTGCCTCCGGCCTGGGCGCGGCGGTCGATGCCGCGGCGCGCGGCCACTCGGTCCTGCTGGTTGAGCAGTCCGACTTCGCCAAGGGCACCTCCAGCCGCAGCACCAAGCTGGTCCACGGCGGTCTGCGCTACCTGAAGCAGGGCAACGTTGCCCTTGTGCTCGAAGCCCTGCGCGAGCGCGGGCTGCTCTGCCGCAATGCGCCGCACCTCGTCCACAGCCTGCCCTTTGTGATCCCCAACTACCACTGGTGGGAGGGGCCTTTTTACGGCATCGGCCTGAAGGTCTATGATGGCCTTGCCGGACGGCTCGGCTTTGAGCCCTCGCGCTGGCTCACGCGCGGGGATGTGCTCGACCTGCTGCCCAACCTGGAGTGCGAGGGCCTCAACGGCGGCATCCTCTACCACGACGGCCAGTTCGATGACGCCCGCCTGGCGATCAACCTGGCACAGACGGCGGCTGAGCAGGGCGCGGTCATTCTCAACCACTGCCGCTGCGACGGCCTGTTCAAGGAACACGGCCACGTCGCCGGGCTGCGCTTGGTCGATGAGGAGGGTGGCCGCGAGTTCGAGGTGCGGGCCCGGACCGTCATCAACGCCACGGGCGTGTTTGCCGACAGCGTGCGCGCGATGGACGAGCCGGCCGCGCCGCCGCTGCTCAGCCCCAGCCAGGGCATTCATCTGGTCCTGCCGGCCGATTTCCTGCCGGGCCACACCGCGGTCATGATTCCGAAGACCGATGACGGTCGCGTGCTCTTCGCCGTGCCCTGGCACGGCCGGCTGGTCGTCGGCACCACTGACACACCGGTCGCCCAGGCCGTGCTGGAGCCGCGGGCTCTGCCCGAGGAGATCGACTTTGTCTTCGCCCAGATCACCCGCTACCTGGCCCGCGACCCGTCACGGCATGACGTCCTCAGTGTCTTCGCCGGTCTGCGACCCCTCCTCAAGGCGGAGGCGGAATCGACCGCTGCGCTTTCGCGCGATCATCTCATCTCGGTGTCGGAATCCGGGTTGATCACCCTCGGGGGCGGCAAGTGGACGACCTACCGCAAGATGGCCGAGGATGTCATCGACCACGCTGAGAGGGTGGGTGGTCTCGATCATTTCGACTGCCCGACCCGCGACCTGCCCGTGCATGGCGCGGCCGGGGCGCCCGCGTCCGAGAGCTCGCACCTGCGCGTCTATGGATCCGATGCCGCCGGTATTCGCGATCTCATTGCCGCCGCACCGGGCCTGGGTGCGCGACTGCATCCGCGGCTCGAGTTTGTGGAAGCCGAGGTCGTCTGGCAGGTGCGCCACGAGATGGCGCGCACGGTCGAGGATGTGCTGG
>JBIJBO010000050.1:0-22602 GCA_044345215.1 Prosthecobacter sp.
TGAGGGTGTCGAGCTCGGCGCGCTCGGCTTCGGGCACAAACTTGGCGAGCGCTTCCTTGCGGGTGTTTTCGATGAAGCCCTTGAAGCTGTTGCCGCCCTTCCAGGTGCGGGCGCGCGGGAACCAGGAGAAGTAGGTGCGGCGCAGTTCCGGGGTCCAGCCGGCGGCGGCGTTGCGCAGCGCGAACATGTAGGCGATCTGCTGGGCGTTCGGCCGGCTGCCGGCGGCGGCGCGGGCGGCGTTGGCATAGCCGTCGTTGCGGCTCAGCACGGCGTCGCTGGCGACCTCCTGGAAGTCGTCGGCGGCGGTGGCCATGAGGCCAAGCGTGCGCGACGGAGCGACGGTGGAATCAAGGGCAACGAGGACCTGGCAGAGCTCGCGGTTGAGCATGGCGTCGTCGGCCGGGTAGAGGGGCTCGAGCTTGGCGCAGATGCGGGCGCACACCTCGGCGTCGGGTTTGCCCAGGCGGGTGAAGACGAGCTGGAGGGCGCGGAGGGCGGCGAGCTGCTGGCCGCGCGCGAGGCTGGCGCCTTCGAGGCGACCAAGGGCCTTGAGCAGACCGAGCTGCAGTTCGACCTTGTCGGCCGGCACGGGAAAGAGAGCCTGGGAGGAGGCGCCGGGCTCGGGCTTGCTGGCGGGCGGGGTGGAGGTGCCGCCGTTGACGCGGGCGAGGGCGATAACCGCCTCGAGGATGGCCTGCGGGTGGGTCTCGGCGAGGGCGCGCTCGCGCCAGAGGTCTTGCGGCAGGCGCTCGATGGCGACGCGGGCGGCGTAGCGGACGTGGCGGTCGCTGTGGCTGAGGTAGGGCCAGGCGGCGGCGAGGATTTTCTGCGGCTCGGCGGCGCCATCGACATGGAACTGCTCGAGCGTGTGGCGCATGCGCTGCTCCTCATCGAGCGGCAGGGCCTGGGCCGGGGTGGTGGCTTCGTCGCCCACGTAGGTGACGCGGTAGACGCCCGACTGGGTGCGGCGACCGCCGACGGCGAAGTACATGGCGCCGTCCTGGGGATGGATGACGACGTCGGTCAGCGGCAGGGGTTTGCCGAAGACGAACTCTTCCTTTTCGGCGAGGTAGCTGCCGCCCTTGGGCTGCAGGTGGATGGCCCACATGGTGCCGTAGGTCCAGTCGGCGACGAAGACGGCGCGCTGGTACTTGGCGGGGAACTTGGCGCCCTTGCCGCTGACCACGCCGGTGGGGCTGCCGGGACCGATGTCGAGGGTGGTGGGCAGGGAATCGGGGTAGTACTCCGGCCACTTGCCGCTGCCGCTGCGCCAGCCGTAGTCGGCGCCGCTGACGCAGTGATTGACGCGGGTGGGGCGGTACCAGGGCGAGCCGATGTCCCACTCCATGTCGGCATCGTAGGTGAAGAGTTCGCCGCCGAGGTCGAAGGTGATGTCGAACTCGTTGCGGAAGCCGTAGCAGAAGAGCTCGACGTTCTTGCCGTTGGGATCCATGCTGCAGATGAAGCCGCCGGGGGCCATGCGGCCGCGGGCGTGGCCGTTGGCATCCCACATGCGCGGCAGGACGTGGTCCTCGGCCCAAAGTTTGGCCGGGCGGCTGGTGTTCAGTTCATCGGGCAGCTCGGTGTGGTTGCCACCGTTGAAGTAGATGCGCTTGCCGTCGGGGCTGACGACCATGCTGTGCAGGCCGTGCTCGCCGCCGCCCTTCATGGTGACCAGCTTTTCGGTCTGGTCATACTGGTCGTCGCCATTGGTGTCGCGCAGGCGGTAGAGGCCGTTCTGCTGGCCGTTCTCGTTGACCATGACGTAGAGGCTGTCGAAGGCGTGCAGCAGGCCGTGGGCCTTGCCCATCTCGATGGGCAGTTTTTCCGGTTGGAGCGGTGCCGGGTCACTGCCCCGGCCTACAGGGGGGACGGTCATGCGGTAGAGGGCGCCGTACTGGTCGCCGGCGATGAGGCGGCCCTTGGCGTCGATGGTCAGCGCCACCCAGGAGCCCTGGTCTTCCTTGGGTACGTTGTAGAGTCGCTCGACCTTGAAGCCCTTGGCGACGCCGATCTGGTCGGCGGCGATGACTTCCGTGCTGGCGGCGGGTTTGGCCGCGCCGCGTTCCAGGGCCTTGCCCCAGGGGCCGGCGCCGTATTCGGCGATGACGACCGCCGGCTGCCAGGCTTCCTTGCCGGTGGGGGTGGCCTGCCACTGGCCGTTGGTTTCGATGACCTCGACGCCGCCCTGCTGTTTTTCGAGTTCGAGGGTGAGCACGAGCGCGGCGACGCCGCCCTTGTTGCGGGCCTTGACGACGAGGTGGTTTTCACCGCCGACGATGAGGTGCTTGAGGGCGTCGACCTTCACCGGTTCCTGCCAGTCGGGGTTCACGGCGACCGACTTGCCGTTGAGGAAGATCTCCGCGCCGTTGTCGCAGCTGGCGCTGAGGGTGGCGGCCTTCGGGGTCAGCTTGACGTTGAAGCGGTGCTGGAAGGTGACCTGCTCGTCGTTGGGCGACTTTTTCGAGAGCCAGATCCACTGCGGCGCGGCCTGGGCGGCACCGGCGAGGGCGAGAAGGGCGGGGAGGAGGAGACGGACTTGCATCGCGCGGAATGGAGCGCGCGCGGCCCTGGGGTCAACCGGATTGCGCCGGCCTCACTCCGAGCGGGGGCGTCGCCCCTGGGGATGCAGCAGCGCCTCCGAACCGCGTGGCACCGGCGCGCCGGCGGTGATCCAGGCGCGCAGGACCTCGACGTCGCGACGAGGGATGGCATGGCCGGTCGGCGGCATGGCACCGGGCACGGTGTCGGCGAAGGTGACGACCTGGAAGAAGCGGCTGTGCGCCGGTTGGCCCGGCATGATCCAGTTTTTCGGCCCGATCAGGCGGCGCAGGGCGGCCGTGCTGTCGATGGGCGGCATGGTCGACAGGCGGTTGTCGCCATGGCAATGCACGCAGTGGGTTTCCAGCACCCGGCGGGCGTCACGGAAACCGGCCACGACCTGCGGGTCCGGCGACGGCTGGCAAGCGCTGAGCAGGGCGGCGAGCGCCACCAAAGGGAGGGAGCGGTTCATATCTTCGTCAACCATCGCATCAAACCCCGCCGGATGAAACCGGAATGCGGGGGCGGGTCGCCAAATTCCGGCTTGCCATGGCCGGGGACATCGCCCAAGTATCGCCGCATTCGCCCGGGCAAAACCGGGCCATCTTTTCCCGCATCCACGTGTTGAAATCCCAGTCCTTTCTCATCACCGGGGGCACCGGTTCCTTCGGTCACAAGTGTGTCTCCCGCCTGCTGGAGAATCCCGAGGTGCGCCGCGTGGTCATTTACTCGCGCGACGAGCTGAAGCAGTTTGAGATGGCCCAGCGTTTCACCGACCGGCGCATCCGCTTTTTCATCGGCGACGTCCGCGACCGCGAGCGCCTGACCCACGCGATGGAGGGGATCGACACCGTCATCCACGCCGCCGCCCTCAAGCAGGTGCCGACCGCGGAATACAACCCCTTTGAGTGCATCAAGACAAACGTGCTCGGCGCCGAGAACGTCATCCAGGCCTGCATGGCGGCCGGCGTGCGCAATGTCGTTGCCCTGTCGACCGACAAGGCCGCCGCGCCGATCAATCTGTATGGCGCCACCAAGCTCTGCTCCGACAAGCTCTTCATCGCCGCCAACAACGTCCGAGGTGGCCAGGACATCCGCTTCAGCGTCGTCCGCTACGGCAACGTCATGGGCTCGCGCGGTTCGGTGATTCCGTTCTTCCTCGAGCGTCGCAAGACCGGCGTGCTGCCGATCACCGACACCCAGATGACGCGCTTCAACATCACCCTCGACGAGGGGGTGGATCTGGTGATGCACGCGCTGGAGCACGCGCTCGGCGGCGAGATCTTCGTGCCGCGCATCCCCTCCTACCGCATTGGCGATGTCGCCACGGCCATCGGGCCCAACTGCGAGCAGCCGATCGTTGGCATCCGCCCCGGGGAGAAGATCCACGAGGAGATGATCACCGAGACCGACGCCCTGCAGACGATTGAGACCGAGCGCTATTACATCATCGTGCCGATGCTTTACGGGTACACGGCGGCGAAGCTCATGGAGCGCTACAGCGTGGCCCACGGCGGCACGCCGGTGCCGGCCGGTTTCTCCTACAACTCGGGCAAAAACACCGACTGGCTCAGCGTGGAGCAGATCCGCGACCTGATTCGCCAGCATGTCGATCCCGGCTTTTCGGCGGACGCATGAGCGCCCCCTTCCTGCCCTACGGTCGCCAGAGCCTCGACGAGGCGGACATCGCCGCGGTGGTGGAAGTCCTGCACTCCGACTTCCTGACCCAGGGGCCGGCCGTGCCGCGCTTTGAAAAGGCGGTGGCCGACTGGGTTGGCGCCCGTCACGGCATCGCCCTCGCCAATGGCACCGCCACCCTGCACTGCGCCGCCAAGGCGCTCGGGCTCGGCCATGGCGACCGCCTGTGGACCTCGCCGATCACCTTTGTCGCCTCCGCGAACGCCGGTCGCTACTGCGGCGCCAAGATTGACTTTGTCGACATCGATCCCGCCACCGCGCTGATGTGTCCGGACCGCCTCGAGGCCAAGCTGGTCCAGTCCGAGAAGGACGGCACGCTGCCGAAGATCGTCGTGCCGGTTCACTTCGCCGGCCAATCCTGCGACATGCCGCGTCTGCATGCACTCGGGCAGAAGTATGGTTTCAAATTGATCGAGGATGCCGCCCATGCCCTCGGCGGTGAGTTCCTCGGCGAGCGCATCGGCAACGCCAAGTGGTCGGACGCCGTCTCGCACAGCTTTCACCCGGTGAAGATCATCACCAGCGGAGAGGGCGGCATGATCACCACGAACGACGACGAGCTGGCCTGGCGCATCGCCACCCTGCGCACACACGGCATCACCCGCGAGCCGGACCGCATGCAGGGCGAATCGCACGGGCCCTGGTACTACCAGCAGCTCGAGCTCGGCTTCAACTACCGCATGACCGACCTGCAGGCGGCGCTCGGTGCCAGCCAGATGGACAAGCTGGAAACCTTTGCGCGCCGTCGCCGCGAGCTGGTCGATCTCTACGATCGCGAGCTCGCCGGCCTGCCGTTGCGCCCCCTGGCGCGCGACCCGCGCGGGATCAGCGGCTGGCATCTGTACATGATCGTGCTCGACCTCGACACCATCCGGCCGCGGACGCGTCGCCAGGTCTTCGAGAGCCTGCGTGCCCAGGGCCTGGGCGTGAATGTCCATTACATCCCGGTGCACCTGCAGCCCGACTACGCCCGGCTGGGTTTTGAGCCCGGCATGTTCCCCGAGGCCGAGCGTTATTACGAGGCCTGCATCACCCTGCCGCTGTTCCCGGCCATGACCGATGCCGATGTGACCCGCGTGCGCGCCGCCCTTGAACAGGCGCTGGCGGCGTGACAGCTTACCTTCCTTTCCCATGTCAGCCGTGGCCATCATCCTCGCCCGCAGCGGCAGCAAGCGCATTCCGGGCAAGAATCTGCGCCCCTTCCTTGGGCAACCGGTCATTCACTACCCGATCCGCGCGGCGCTCGAGTCGGGTTGCTTCGACGAGGTCATGGTGTCGACCGATGACGAACAGATCGCCGCGGTCGCGCGTGCGGCCGGGGCGGTGACGCCGTTCAAGCGCACGGCGGAGAATGCCAGCGACCAGGCCACGACCACGGATGCCCTGCTGGAGGTCATCGCCCAGTATCGCGCGGCGGGTCGAGAGTTTGACTTCATCTGCGGCATGTATGCCTCCGCGCCGCTCATTTCCGTGGACCACCTGCGGGCCGGCTGGGAGATCATGAAGAACGATGCCACGGCGCAGACGGTGATGCCGGTGATCCGTTATGGCTACCCCGTGCAGCGCGCCTTTGTCGTCGAGCAGGGACAGCTGCAGCTCATGATGCCGGAGTTCGGCTTCACCCGTTCGCAGGACCTGCCGGTGGCCTACCACGACGCCGGCCAATGGTACTGGATGCGCGTGGCCGACTTTGAGCGTGGTCGCAAGGTGTTTGCCGACCGCTGCCTGCCGCTGGAGCTTTCCGAGCTGGAGGTGCAGGACATCGACAATGAGGTCGACTGGAAACTGGCCGAGCTGAAGGCGCGCATTCAAAAAGGCCTGCTGTGAAACGGCTTCTCATCCGCGCCGACGCCTCCGCCGCCATGGGCACGGGGCATGTCATGCGCTGCCTGGCCCTGGCGCAGGGTTGGATGGATCTTGGCGGTGAAGTGGCCCTGCTCGCCGCTGAACTGCCCGAGGCCCTGGCCGAGCGCTGCCGAGAGGAAGGCATTGAGGTGCGACGGTTGGCGGCCGGGGCGGCGGATGCGGAAGTCACGGCCGCGCAGGCGGCGCAGGCCGACTGGCTGGTGGTCGACGGCTATCATTTCGATGCGGCTTATCTCGCCGCCGTGATCGGACCGGCGCGGCGGGTGCTGCAGATCGATGATCTGGGGATGGCGGAGCCGAGCGCGGCCGGCCTGATCCTGAATCAGAACGTGACCGCCTCGCCCGCGCTCTATCCCTGGGCCACGGACACCGAAAACCTGCTGCTGGGCGGTCGCTACGCCCTGCTGCGCCGTGAGTTTCGTGCGCCACGGCCGACACGTCGTTTCGACGGTCCGGCCTGCCGGGTCCTGGTCAGCTTCGGCGGCAGCGATCCCTGCGATTTCACCCGTCGCGCCATCGATGCACTGCTGCTTTGTCCCGACCTGCAGGCGAAGGTCGTGGTCGGTGCCGCCAATCCGCGCCTGGCCGAACTGCGCGCCCTGGCCGCGCCGGCGGGGGAGCGTCTCGAGGTGCTGTCGGCGGTGAAAGCCATGGTGCCGCTGATGGATGAGGCGGACTTCGCCCTGAGCGCCGGTGGCAGCAGCGTGCTCGAACTCGCCGCGCGCGGGTTGCCGGCCCTGGTGGTCGCCATTGCTGACAATCAAACCGCCATCAGCGAGGCCCTGCACGCGCGCGGGCTGATGCGCAGCCTGGGCTGGCATGCGTCGGTGGACGTAGCGACCCTGGCGCAGGCCCTGACTGCGTTCGCTGCTGATGCCAAAGCACGGGAGGCTTTGTCGGTCGCCGCGCTCGACCTGGCTGATGGTCGCGGCGCTCTGCGCGTGGCGGAAGCGATGCTGGCGCGTTCGGCGCTGGAGCTGCTGCGCCTGCGCCCGGCGACCGAGGACGATGCTCGCCTGCTGCTGGAGTGGGCCAATGATCCCGCCGCGCGCGCCGCCTCGTTTCAGGGCGGTGCCATCGGCTGGGAGGAACATGTCGCCTGGCTGGGTCGCCGGTTGGCCGATCCCGACTGTTTGCTTTGGTTGGCCGAGACACCGGCAGGCGAGCCGGCGGGTGTCGTCCGCTTCGATCTGGCGGCCGACGGCGTGGCGACGGTTTCGCTCAACCTGGCGCCGGCCCAGCGCGGTCGCGGGCTGGCTTCGCCCTTGATCCTGGCGGCCTGCCAGGAACTGCGGCGCACGCATCCGGCGGCGACGGTGCGCGCCCTCATCAAGCCGGAGAACACCGCCTCGCAGCGGGCCTTCGCGCGCGCCGGGTTTGAGCCGGTGGAGGATGTCGTTGTGGCTGGACAAGCGGCCCGTTGCATGATTCAGAGGGGGGCATGAGCGAGCACAGCATCCAGATCGGTGGACGCACGGTCGGCCCGGGCCGGCCTTGCTACATCATTGCCGAGATGTCGGCCAACCACGGCCAGGACCTCGAGCAGGCGCTTGCCATCGTGCGCGCCGCCGCCGAAGCGGGGGCCGATGCGGTCAAGCTGCAGACCTACACGCCCGACACCCTGACGATCGACTGCGATGCCGCCGATTTCCGCATTGGCAAGGGCACGATCTGGGAGGGGCGCAACCTCTACCAGCTCTACGCCGAAGCCTTCACGCCCTGGGAATGGCAGGCCCGGCTCAAGGCCGAGGCGGAAGCGCTGGGCATGGACTGTTTCTCGACCCCCTTCGACGCCACGGCAGTCGATTTCCTGGAAAACCTCGGCGTCGTCTGCCACAAGATCGCCTCGTTTGAAATCGTCGATCTGCCGCTGATCCGGCGCATCGCCGCCACGGGCAAACCGATCATTCTGTCGACCGGCATGGCCACCCTGGCCGAGATCGAGGAGGCGGTGATGACCGCGCGCGCGGCCGGTTGCACCCAGCTCGCCCTGCTCAAGTGCAACAGCGGTTATCCGGCGCCGCCCGAGGAGATGAACCTGCGCACCATCCCGCACCTGGCCCAGGCCTTTGGCGTGCCGGCCGGCCTGTCCGATCACACCCTGGAGATCGCCGTGCCGGTGGCGGCGGTGACGCTCGGTGCCTGCATCCTGGAGAAGCACTTCACGCTCGACCGCTCGGTGCCCGGGCCGGACAGCGCCTTCTCGCTCGAGCCGGCCGAGTTCAAGGCGATGGTGCAGGCGGTGCGCACAGCGGAGAAGGCGCTGGGCGGCGTCCGCTATGCCCCGTCCGAACGCGAACTGCCCAGCCGCGCCTTCCGCAAGTCGCTCTACGTCGTGCGCGACATCGCCGCCGGCGAGCCTTTCACCGCCGACAACGTCCGCTGCATCCGTCCCGGCCATGGCCTGCACCCGCGCCACCTCGAGCAGGTGCTCGGCGCGCATGCCTGCCGGGCGCTGACCCGGGGCACGCCGCTGAGCCTGGCCGACCTCGCCTGACGCTCCTGCCGGGACGGGGTGGTGATTGACATTCGCCGTGCTTGCCTGCAAGAAGGTCGCGATGACCGAGATCCGCCCGCTTGAACTGCCCTTCCGGGGCGAGCGCAGCTACCTGCACGGCACCGACCTGCACCAGGCAATCACCGCCACGCTGCCGGAACCGCCACCGCCGGGGCCGGTCAATCTGACCTTCCACCACCTGCTGAAGCATCAGCCCGATCTGGTGCTGTCGCGCGACAGCCTGCTGCACCTGCGTGAGGATCCGGCCTTCCGCGGCGAGATCCGCTGGGGCAGCGGCACCGACCTGCTGCATGCCGCGTTGCTCGAGAGCGACCGGCCGGTGACCGCGCGCAAGCCCTGCAACGAGCCCGAGGTGGCGGCGGCGGCCGTGGTCGATGCGGTGGCGAAGATGGCCGTGCTGAAGGCGCAGGCGCCCGGCCTGCCGATCGAGCAGATCGTCTTCCTCAACAAGCGCCTGCATCTGGAAGTGCTGCCGCACCTCAGCCCGAAGTGGCTGTTCGCGCGCCTGGAACTGGTGGCGCCGCTCGCGGCCGAGCCGCCGGAGGAACTGACGGTCAGCCTGCGCCAGGTGCTCGGCAATCGCTTCACGCGCAGCGAAATCACCAGCGGGGGACGTCGCCTCGGGTATATTTCCTTTTCCACCCCGCAATGAGTGTCGTCCGCCTCACCCGTCTGGCCTCGTTCGTCCCGCCCGGACGCATCGACACCCGCGAGCGCGGTCGCGCCTTTGACTACGGCGACGACTTTCTTGAGGGCAAGCTCGGCACCACAAGCCTGGCCGTGAAGGAGCCCGGTCAGCAGGCCTCCGACCTCTGCCTGCAGGCCGCGCGCGCGCTGGAAGGGCAGGGAGTGTCGCTGAAGGGCATCGGTGCCGTCATCGTCTGCACCCAGACGCCGGACCATCACGGCATCCCGCACACCTCGGCGGTGGTCCACGCCGGGCTCGGTCTGTCCGACGACTGCGCCTGCTTCGACATCTCGCTGGGCTGCTCGGGCTATGTCTATGGCCTGTCGATCGCCACCGCCTTCCTGCAGGCGAACGGCATCGCCCGCGGCCTGTTCTTCACCAGCGATCCCTATTCGGCCATCATCGATCCGGCCGATCAGGCCACGGCCCTGCTGTTTGGCGACGCCGCCACGGTCAGCCTGCTCGAGGCCGACCAACCCGGCTGGCAGTTGGTCGACACCGTTTTCGCCACCCAGGGCTCCGGTGGCGGTGCCATCCACAACCGCGAGGGGCGGTTGGCGATGAACGGTCGCGAGGTCTTCAACTTCGCCATGACCGCCGTGCCCAAGCAGATCCGCACCCTGCTCGAGCGGCGCGGGCTGGGTCTCGATGACGTCGACCTCGTGGTGCTGCACCAGGGCAGCCGGTACATCGTCGAAAAACTGCGCGAACGCCTGCGCCTGCCGGCGGAGAAGGCGCCCGTGCATCTGGCCGGCATCGGCAACACGGTGTCCTCGGCTATCCCGCTCGCCCTGGAAAGCGCCTTGAAAGCCGGCGCGCCCCGGCGCATCCTGCTCAGCGGCTTTGGCGTTGGTCTGTCCTACGCCAGCGCCCTGCTCGAACGCCACGATTGATTTTCACCTCATGAGCGACACCGCCTCCGCCCTCTTGGCCATCCTTCAGGAAAACGTGCCCGGACTTCAGTTCGATCCCGCCGTCGATGGCGACCGCCCGCTCACCGAGGCCGGTGTCGATTCGCTCGACAAGATGTCGATCCTGCTGGCCGTGCAGGAAAAATGGGACCGCGAGTTCAGCGAGGAGGAGATCGCCGCCCTCGTCAGCTTCAACGACATCTGCCGCAAGGTCGGCGCGCCATGAGCCGCCGTCCGTCACGCCGACCGACATGGAGTCCGAGACCCTGCACGGCTTGCTGAGCCGACTTTTCCCGATCTGCCGCAGCCTCACGGGCGACGGCGTGCGCGCGACCCTGCGCATCCTCCAGGAGCACCTGCCGAATCTGCAGATCCATGAGGTGGCCAGCGGCACCCGCTGCCTCGACTGGGAGGTGCCGCCGGAGTGGAACATCCGCGGCGCCCGCCTGATCGGCCCGGACGGCGAGGTCGTGGTCGATTTTGCCGATCACAACCTGCATGTCGTCGGTTACTCGGAACCGGTCGATCGCGAGCTGTCGCTCGAGGAACTGCAGCCGCACCTGCACTCGCTGCCGGATCAGCCTGAGGCCATCCCCTACGTCACCAGCTACTACCGCCGCACCTGGGGTTTCTGCCTGAGTCATGCGCGCCGGCAGGCGCTCAAGCCGGGCCGCTACCGCGCCGTCATCGACGCGACCCTCGCGCCCGGCAGCCTGACCTATGGCGACCTCGTGCTGCCCGGTGAGACGAGCGATGAAATCCTGGTCTCGACCTATGTCTGCCATCCGTCGATGGCGAACAACGAGCTTTCGGGTCCGGTGGTCGCCACCTGGCTTGCCAAGCATCTCGCCGCTCTGCCGCGCCGTCGCCATACCTTCCGCTTCATTTTCATCCCCGAGACGATTGGCAGCATCGTTTATCTGTCGCGCCATCTGGAGCACCTGAAGCGGCACGTGAAGGCCGGCTTTGTCGTCACCTGCGCCGGCGACGACCGCGCCCATTCCTGGCTGGCCTCGCGCCTCGGCAATAGCCTGGCCGACAAGGCCACCGCCCACGTCATGCGCCACCGGCATCCGGAACACCGGGCCTACTCCTGGCTGCAGCGCGGCAGCGACGAACGCAACTTCTGCTGGCCGGGCGTCGACCTGCCGGTGTGCTCGATCCTGCGCAGCAAGTACGCCACTTACCCGGAGTACCACACCTCGCTCGACAATCTGGACCTGGTCACCGAGTCCGGCCTGCGCGGCGCCTTCGACAACCTGCGCACGGTGGTCGAATGCCTGGAGCGCAACGCCGTGCTGCAGGCGACCACGCTCGGCGAGCCACAGCTCGGCAAGCGCGACCTCTACCCGGCCACCAGTGTCAAGGAAGCCGGTGCCGGCACGCCGATCACCTCCGCGCGCACGCTGGTCGATCTGATGGCCTACTGCGACGGCCAGCACGACCTGTTCGATGTCGCCGACCGCCTCGGCAAGCCGGTCTGGGAGCTGTTCCCCGGTGTGCAAACCCTGCTCGACCACGGCCTGCTGCGGCCGGCCGATTCCCGCCCATGAGTTTCAAGGCCCACTACGCCAATGCCGACGTCGCCGCCGCCTTCTCGGCGCTCGGCATGACGCGCGGCGATGTGGTCTATCTCTCCGGCAACCTCGGCAACCTCGGCTTTCATGCCTCGGGCAGCAAGACCGCCACGCTGGAGGGTTTTGTCGATGCCCTGTTCGAGGTGATCGGTCGGGAGGGCACGGTGGTGGTGCCGACCCATTCCTTCTCGCTCTGCAACACCGACCGCGTCTTTGACCCGCAGGCGACGCCGAGCGAGACCGGTCCCTTGACCGAGTTTGTGCGCACGCGGCCTGGCGCCGTCCGGCAGTTCCATCCCTTTGCCTCGGTCACCGCCCTCGGCGCCCGCGCGGAGGAGATCTGTGGTCCGGGAGCGCGCCACGCCTACGGTCCCAACACGCCCTTTGCCCGACTCCTGGAAGCGGATGCCTGGGGCGTCAGCGTCGGTCTGCCGCCGAACCGCACCTGCAGCATCGTCCATCACGTCGAACAGATGATGGCGGTGCCCTACCGCTACACGAAAGAGTTCCTGCAGCCGGTGCGCCGGCCGGAGGGTGTGGTCACCGAGCCCTTTTATCTGCTGGTCACCCGTCGCGACGTCGATCTGGTGCGCGATCAGAATGAAAAGCTGTTTGCGCATCCGCGGCTCGCCGCCGGGGTCGGCCGAGCGCCGCTCGGCATGGGCGGGGTGGCCGCCTACCGCCTGCGTGCGCTGGTCGAGGCCGCCGTCGACCTGATGAGCCACGACCTCTACGCCTGGCTGCGCCAGCCGCCGGTGCAGCGGCCCTTCCAAAGCTGAAGCCATGAACACCTCGCTGCCCGCGCCCCGGCTTGCACAGTACGTCGCCAGCCAGTTGAACACCTTTTATCCGGATGACGACGTCGCCGAGGCGGCGCGACTCGAACCGTTGGTCGAACAGGTGCTGGGCGAGTTGGAAACCGGCCTGGCCGCCTTTCACAACGCTTACTTCTGGCGCGAGGGTCGCATCTTCTTCAACCACCTGCACGGCGACCAGTACCTGCTCTTTCTCTACCGACTCGGCCATCTGGCCGGCAAGTCCGGGCCGGAGTATCGCACCTTGCTCGACAAGACTTACCTCCTCAACAAGGCTCTGCACGCGCTCGACCTTTATCCCCGGGTGGCTTTGCCCGCCGCCTGCTGGCTCGCGCACCCGGCCGGCACGGTGATCGGTCGCGCCGAATACCAGGGGCCGCTGATGGTCATGCAGGGCTGCACGATCGGCAACAAGGCCGGCACCTACCCGGTGATCGGCAGTCGCGTCGTGCTCTGCGCGCAAACGACAATTCTCGGCGGCTGCGAGATCGGCGACGACGTCTGCTTCGGCGCCGGCAGCCTGGTGCTCGACGAAAAGATCCCCAGCGGTTCGACGGTGGTCGGCCGCAGCCCGAACCTGCGCATCATTCCGAAGAAGGCGAACCTGATTGAGCGCATGTTCAGGGATGAGGGATGATAAAGGCCGCGCGCAGCGCCCTGGAGTGCTCCAGTCCTCTGGAGCTCTGCCACCACGTCCGGTCAGCCCCCCGAACCCGGAAGGTCCACAGGTTTCACCGATTTCGCAGAGGCTCAGAAGGTGAACCGCAGATGTCGCCGATGAGCGCAGATGGGACCGCCGCAGGCGAGGGGAGCGCGGACCCTCTTGTCCGCTTCTTCTGAGGGAGCCAATTTGGAACCACGAATCGCACGAAGGAACAGGGCGCCGCTGTGCCGGCGCCGTGGTGCCCTCTGTAATCGGGGGCAGCGACCCCTCGGTTCGGGCCGTGGTAGCGGTTTCAAGCCGGGCCAGCTCCGGAAAAGCATCCTCCCGACCCGTTCTAGCGCGGGTTTTTGAAATCTGGGGCGCGACACGGCGTTTTCGCGCGTGCATGCGTGCCCTGCTCTTTGCCTTTGCCGTCACGGTTTCTCTCTCCGCCGCCGCGGATCGACCCAACATCGTGGTGATCCTCAGTGACGACTACGGCTGGGGCAGCGTGGGCTGCTATGGCGCGAATCCGGAGCTGGTGAGCACGCCGAACCTGGATCGCCTGGCGAAGGAAGGCCGGCGTTTCACGGATGCGAACACGACTTCGTCCGTGTGCTCGCCGACGCGCTACTCGATGATGACAGGTCGCTACTGCTGGCGCACGTCGCTCATCAGCGAGGTGTTGAGCACGGTGGCGCCACTGCACATTGAGACGACGCGGCTGACGATGGCGTCGATGCTCAAATCGCAGGGTTACAACTGCGCGGCGGTGGGCAAATGGCATCTCGGTTACGGTACGGCGGAGCGTTGTGACTACACGAAGGAGCTGAAGCCCGGGCCGCTCGAAATCGGCTTCGACTACCACTTTGGTGTGCCGAGCAATCATGGCGACATGGCCGGTGTGTATGTCGAGAACCACTGGGTGGCCGGTTTGAACAAGCAAAGCCCGTCGCAGCCCAGCCCGCCTTACGTCACGATGGGTCAGCAGAAGGGCAAGGCGGTCAAAACACTCGATTTAAACGCACCGAAGCGCGTGGATGAAAACGTCATGGAGACGCTCACAGACAAGATCGTGAACTGGATCGGCCAGCAGAGCGCCGAGAAGCCGTTCTTCGTCTATTTCACGCCGGTTGCCGTGCACAACCCGATCACGCCCTCGAAGACCACAGCGGGTCAAAGCAAGGGAGGGCCGTTTTGCGATTTCATCAGCGATCTCGACCTCAGCGTGGGCCGTGTGCTCGACGTGCTGGATCAAAAGGGCTTCGCCCAGGACACCCTGGTCATCTTCACGAGCGACAACGGCGGCGTGAACAAGCCGGAGAACACGAACCTCGTGCAAACCGATGCTCAGAAGGCTGGTTTGAAGCCGGTGGGACCGTTCCGCGGCGGCAAGCATGATGTGTGGGAAGGCGGCTTCCGCGTGCCTTACCTCGTGCGCTGGCCCGGTCATGTGCCGGCTGGCACGGTGTGTGATGAAACGATCAGCCTCGTCGATACGCTGGCGAGCGTGGCCAGGATCACGGGCTATGCCTTGCCGAGAGCCAGTGAAGGCGCGGAAGACAGCCATGATGTGTCGAAAGCATGGCTCGGTGAAAAATACGAGGGCTCACTGCGGCCGGATGTGATCGTGCACAGCGCGGATGGCGTCTTCGCGATCCGCAAAGGGTCGCACAAGTGGATCGAGGGCGTGCCTGCGGATGATGTGAGGCCCGCGGCGAAGAAAGCGCATGCCTCGCAGCATCAGCGCATGCTTTACGATCTGAAGAATGACATCGCGGAGCAGAAGGAAATCTCCGCCGCGCGTCCGGACGTGGTCAAGGAGCTCGAGGCACTGCTGAATCGCTACCGCGACGGCGGCTACAGCCGCGAGCTGCCTCCCGCTGGCGTGAAGCCGAAGGCCGCGTTTGAACCGCTGCCCTCGCTGAAGAACGCCGAGCCGGTCGATTTGACGACATACCAAGGCGCGGACTGGACGCAGCGTGATCGCGCCTGGTTCGTGAAAGCGGGTGACAAAGGCTCGCCCTTCACCGGGCCGCTGAAGCTGCAAAACGGCGTGCTGGAGTTTCAACTCCGTCTCGGCGAGGCGAATCGCCACTCGCTGCGCATTCACACGGCGGATCAGGCGCACAGCTTCCGCGTGGTGCTGTCACGCGCCTTCGTCGAAATCGCGAAAAACCCGTCCAAGGGCGAGAATGTCGATCAAACGCTGCCCTTGGGCAAAACGCGGGTGAAGTTCAAAACCAGCGAATGGCTCACGGTGCGTCTGACCTTCCAAAACGACGAATTGACCGTCGAATGTGCCGGGACGATGACGAAGGCCAAACATGCCATCTTCGCCGCCGAGAAGCTGCAGGCCAACTTCATTGCTTTCGAGGGCGAGGTGGGAGTGCGCGGGGTGCAGGTGGCAAAATGAGGCAACTTAAGGCGATGCTCTGACAGCCTGTTGAAACACGTGACGTTGGTGCGAGCGCGGCCAAAACCGCGCGCAGCGCCCTGGAGTGCTCCAGTCCTCTGGAGCTCTGCCACCTTGTCCGGTCAGCCCCCGAGCCGAGAAGGTCCGCAGTTTTCACCGATTTTGCAGAGGTTGAGAAGCTGAACCGCAGATGTCGCTGGTGAGCGCAGATGGGACCGCCGCAGGCGAGGGGAGCGCGGGCGCTCTTGCCCGCTTCTGGGAGCCAGATTTGGAACCACGAATCGCACGAAGGTCACGAAGATAAACCGGGTAGGCCGCCGCTGCGCCGGCGCCGTGGGATGGGTTCCCGTGTAGGCGCCGTCGCCAGAAGGCGGGGCTTGGCTCATGGGATGCAGCACGTTCCAACCCCGCGTTCTGGCGAACGCGAGTACGGGCGGTCAGCGACCGGCGGCGGCGCGCACTTCGGCGATGACGCGGGCGATGTCGTCGTCGCTCGATGACGAGGAGGAGGGCAGCGACAGGCAGTTCGCGTAGAGATCCTCGGCCACCGGGCAGAACAGGCGGATCGCATCGCGGTGGGCGGGCGAGAGGTGGGCCGGTTGCCAGAGCGGGCGGGCTTCGATGCGGGCGGCGCGCAGACGGCCGCGCAAGGCGCGGGCGTCGAGGCCGAAGGTGGCGGGCTCGAGGCGGACGGTGGTCAGCCAGCAGTTGCTGAAGACGCCGTCGGCCTCTTCCTGGAAGCTCAGGCCGGGCAGGTCGGAGAGGCCGGCACAGTAGAGGGCGTGGATGGCGCGGCGACGCGCCACGCGGTCGGCGAGCACCTCCATCTGGGCGCAGCCGAAGGCGGCCTGCAGGTTGGTGAGGCGGTAGTTGTAGCCGATCTCGTCGTGGATGTATTCCTCGGCATCGGCCTTGGCCTGGGTGGTCAGGTGGCGGGCGCGGCGCGCCCAGTCCTCGCGGGCGGTGACCAGCATGCCGCCGCCGCCGGTGGTGAGGATCTTGTTGCCGTTGAAACTGTAGCAGCCGAGGTGGCCGATGCCGCCGGCGGGCCGGCCATGGAGCAGGCTGCCGAGGCTTTCGGTGGCGTCCTCGATGACCGTCAGGCCGTGCGCTTCGGCAAGCGGCAGCAGGGTGGTCAGGTCGACCGGATGACCGAGGATGTGCACCGGGATGACCGCGGCGACGCGGCGACCGCTGGCGCGGTGGTAGCTGGCGCCATCGCGCTGCTCGCAGTCCTCTTCGAGGAAGTGGCGGACCTGATCGACATCCATCTGCCAGTGGGTCGGTTCCGAGTCGACCAGCACCGGCGTGGCACCGCAGTAGCGGATGGCATTGACCGGGGCGATGAAGGTCATCGACGAGACCAGCACCGCATCGCCGGGTTGCACGCCGGCGACCAGCAGGGCGATGTGCAGGGCGGCGGTGCCGGAGTTGGCGGCGACCCCATGCGGCGTGCCGGCGGCCTCGGCGAGCATCGCCTCAAAGCGGTTCACATACGAGCCCACCGACGACACCCAACCGGTGTCCAGGCAGTCCTTCAGGTAGGTCCACTCGTTGCCGCCCAGATGGGGCACGCTCAGCGGGATGAAGGAAGGCTCGGACATGGGAACGAATGACGAATGACGAATGCCTTGGAGTGTGCCCGGCTTGAAACTTGAAACTTTAAACCTTAAACTTGAAACAGGGTTCGCGGTTAGACCACATACCCCTTGGCCTGGTAGTGCTCGACGTTCTGCTGCAGCCAGGCGAGGGTTTTTTCCAGGCCCTGTTCGAGGCTGATACGCGGTTCCCAGTCGAGCAGGGCCTTGGCCCTGGCGTTGCAGGCGAGCAGGCGCTCAACCTCGCTTTTTTCCGGGCGCAGGCGTTCCTGTTCGCAGACGATGCGGATCTCCTTGCCGAGCAGGCGGCCGATGAGTACGGCGAGATCGCCGACGCTGATTTCGCGGCCGGAGCCGAAGTTGATGACTTCGCCGGCGGCGGCGGGCGTGAGCGCGGCGGCGCAGAAACCTTCGACGGTGTTTTGCACGTAGTTGAGGTCGCGCGTCGGGTGGACGGCGCCGAGCTTCACCTCGTCGCCACGCAGACACTGGCTGATGATGGTCGGGATGACCGCGCGCAGGCTCTGGCGCGGGCCGAAGGTGTTGAAGGGGCGGACGGTGACGACCTCCAGCTCGTAGGAGGCGGCGAAGGCCTCGGCCATCTTGTCGGCGCCGATCTTCGAGGCCGAGTAGGGCGACTGACCCTGCAGCGGGTGTTCCTCGGTGATGGGCACGAAGCGGGCGGTGCCATAGACCTCGCTGGTGGAGGTGTGCAGGACGCGGCGCGCGCCTTCTTCCAGGGCGGCCTGCAGGACGTTGAGGGTGCCCTCGACGTTGGTGCGCACGTAGCTGCGCGGCGCCTGGTAGGAGTAGGGGATGGCGATCAGCGCGGCGAGGTGGAAGACTGTGTCGCAGCCGCGCACGCCGGCGCGCACGCTGTCGCGGTCGGTGATGTCGCCGGCAAGGATTTCCATGTCGCCGGCCAGCTCCGAGTGATCGAGCCAGCCGCGCTTGCCGAGGGCGTTGTAGTGGACGAGGGCGCGCACCTTGGCGCCCTCGCGGACGAGGTGTTCGGCCAGGTGGCTGCCGATGAAGCCGCCGGCGCCGGTGACGAAGACGTTTTTGCCAGTGAAGGTTCCCATGGGTGGTGTCATTGCGCGCCGCCGCGCGCCTGTTTGAGTTGTTCGCGCTGGCCGACGTCGATCCATTCGTCGGCAATCTCGAAGGCGCCGACCGGATCGCCCTGGCTCAGGGCCTGTTCGAAGAGTTCGGTGATGGGGAAGTGCCGGCGCGGCACGCGCGCGACCAGGGCCGGTTCGAGCACGTAGATGCCGGCGTTGATGAGCTGGGAGAGGGCGGGTTTTTCGACGAGGCTGAGCACCCGACCGTCGCTGACATCGAGGCAGCCAAAGGGGATTTCGTGGGTGTAGCCGCGCACACAAATGGTGGCGAGCTGGCCGCCCTCGCGGTGGAACTCGAGCAGGCCGGCGATGTCGACCTGGGTGACGAGGTCGCCATTGCACACGAAGACCGGATCGGTCGGCGCTTCCGGCAGCAGGGCGAGCGAGCCGCCGGTGCCGAGGGGTTCCTCGGGCTGCTCGCGCAGGTACTCGATCCGGCAGCCGAAGCGGGTGCCATCGCCGAAGTGTTCCTCGATCTGGCCGGCGAGGTAGTTCGTCGAGATGAAGATGCGGCGGATGCCGGAGCCGACCAGGTGCAGGACCAGGCGCTCGAGGATGGGGCGGCCGGCGACCTTGAGCATCGGTTTCGGCGTGCTGCGGGTGAGTTCGCCGAGGCGGGTGCCCTTGCCGCCGGCCATGATCACCGCCCAGTTCGGGCGCGGGGCCGAGCCGATGATTTCGTGGAGCAGGTGCAGGCCCTTGAGGCGGCCCTCGTCGTCGACGATCGGCACCTGATGGATTTGCCGGGCCTGCATGAGGTCGAGCACCTCGGCGCGCGGGGTGCGCACGTGGACACTGGTGAAGGCGGTGTGCGCGTGCGGCTGGACGCGGTCCTGCAGAGCGGCGCCCTTGAGCAGGGCGCGGCGGATGTCGCCATCGGTGACGGTGCCGAGCAGGTGCTGCTGCGGATCGACCAGCAGGCAGATGCCGCAGGCACCCTGGTCGATCACGCGCAGGGCGTCCCACAGCGTGCCGTCGGGCGGCAGGCAGAGTTGGCTCACGGGTTTCGACGTCATGACGGGTCGCAGGGCAGGGAAGGCGGTGCCACGGAGAGGGGGCAATGACAAATTCGAAATGCTGAAAATGCGGGGCTGGCAGGACTCAGAGCGGGCGTGCCGGCACACCGGCCACGCGGGCATCGGCGGGCACGTCGCGCAACACGACGGCGCCAGCGCCGACCAGGGCGCCGTCGCCAATTCGAAGGCCCTGGCGGATGACGGCCCCGGCGCCGATGTGCGCGCCGGTACCGACGCGCACGCCGCCGCAGAGCAGGGCGCCGCTGGCCAAGTGGACGTGGTCGCCGATCTCGCAGTCGTGCTCCACCACGGCGGCGCTGTTGACCAGCACATGGTCGCCCAGCACGGCTCCCGTGTTGACCACGGCCCGCGCCAGCACCTGGCAACCCTCGCCGAGACGGGCGGAGGGGGAGATCCAAGCGCTGGGATGCAGCACGGCGAGCGGGGTCAGACCGGCGGCGACCGCGGCGCGGAACAGGTTCGCCCTCGCCGTGGTGTCGGAGGTTGAGCCGACACCGACCACGAAATGGCGGAAGCCGCGCGCGGCCAGGTCCGGCAGCAGGTCATCGCCCCCGAGCACGGGCACGCCGGCGACCTCGCGCAGGCCGGGCCGGGCGTCGAGAATGGCGTCAAAGGTCTCTGGCAGGCGTGCCTCCAGCAGGACGCGTCCGTGACCACCGGCACCGAGAAGAACGCATTTCATAGGTCGTGGAAGGTTTTGTCGCGCAGGCGTGCGTCGAGCGGCACGGTGGCGAGCAGTTCAACGAGGCGCTCGGCGGCATGACCGTCGCCAAAGAAGCTTTCCTGGCCTGCGGCCTGGGCTTTGAACTCTGGCGTCAGCGCGGTCTGCACGGCGGCGACGATGGCCGCCGGCTCGAAGGGCGCGTCGATGACGTTGGCGGCGCGCAGGCGGCCCTTCTGGCGGTCGCCGAGGTTGATGACTGGCAGGGCGAAGGAAGGTGCCTCGAGCAGGCCGCTGGAGGAATTGCCCACCATGGCGCGCGCTTCGGCGAGCATCGAGTAGTAGGCTTCCGGGCCGAAGTTCTCCACCCAGCGTGCGCGGCGGTGGTTTTGGCAGAACTCCAGCAGACGGGCGCGGATGACACTGCCGGCGGTGTCGGCATTGGGCATGGTGAAGACCACGGGCAGGCCAAGTTGCTGCAGCGCCTCGAGCAGGGCGTCGGTTTGCGGGCCGGCGAGTTCCGGAGCGTTGGTGGTCGGGTGCAGGGTGACGAGCAGGGGCGATTCGCTCAGGTCGAGATCGAAGCGCTGTTCGAGTTCCGCGCGCGGCAGCCGTCGCAGGGTGCGCAGGTTGTCGAGGGCGAGTGCGCCGCAGCAGAGCACGCGCCAGGGTTCTTCGCCGAGCTGGATGACGCGGCGCCGGTAGACTTCCGTGGCGACCCCGTGCACGTGGCTGAGCTTGGTGAGGGCGTGGCGGAAGCGGTCGTCCATGGCACCCTCGCTCAGTTCGCCGCCGTGCAGGTGGAGAATCGGCAGGTTGAAGGGCACGGCCGCCAGCGCGGCGGCGAACATTTCAAAGCGGTCGCCCAGCACGACCAGCAGGTCGGGTGGTGTTGCGGCGTAGTGGCTGCCGAAACCGGCGACGCCAGCCGCCATGGCGGCAGTGATGCCCTGCGCAGTGTCGTCGGCCTGCAGCACTGGGATGCGCGCGGCGACCGGAAAGCCGTCCTTTTCCACGACATCGACCGTGCGGCCGAAGCGGTCGTCGAGGTGCATGCCGGTGACCAGCACCTGCAGTTGCAGGTCCGGGTGCGCCTGAATCGCCTGCAGCAGGGGCCGGTAGATGCTGTAGTCCGAGCGGCCGGTGCTGACGACGGCGATGCGTCTCATGCGAGATCCTCCCAGCGGATGAGGGCGCCCTCGGCGATGTCCGCGAGGGCGCGCTTGCCCGGCAGTTCGTGCAGGCGCGCCGGCGGGATGCCGGTGCCCGGGCGGCGCAGCACCAGCATGGAGGGTTCGAGGATGCTGCCGGCCGGGATGGCGCGGCGGGCGACGACGCTGCGGCGGACGATCTGGGCGACCGCCAGTTCATCGGCACCGGGCTGTTTGCGCGCCTGTCCGAGCAGGACCTCGGCGCGGCGGATGGCGTGCACCATCTCGGCGAGTTCGCCGGGTTCGAGCGAGGCCTTGTGATCGGGGCCGGGCAGGTCGCGGTCGAGGGTGAAATGCTTTTCGATGACGCAGGCGCCGGCGGCGACGGCGATCACCGGCGCCTCGATGCCCTCGGTGTGGTCGGAGTAACCGATCGGCACGCCGAGCGCGTGGCGCAGCACGTGCATGGCGCGCAGGTTCGCCTCCTCGGGCGGGGTGGGATAGCGGGTCACGCAGTGGAGCGCCGTGACCGGGCCGCTGCCGGCCTCGCGCAGGGTGGCGACCGCGGTTTCCGCCTCCTCGATCGTGCCCATGCCGGTGGAGACGATGACCGGGCGACCGAAGGCACCGATGTGGCGGAGGAAGGGCAGGTTGGTCAGCTCACCGGAGGGAATCTTGAAGCAGCGCATGCCCAGGCCGGCGAGGAAGTCGGCGCTCTCCTCGTCGAAGGCGGTTGAGAGGAACTCGATGCCCATTTCCGCGCACAGCCCGGCGAGTTCGGCGAAGGCCTCGAGTGGCAGTTCCAGGCGCTTGAGCATGTCGAACTGGCTCTCGGTGCGACCCGTGTTGCGCGCCTGGTAATCGGCCTGCGGGGCGTCGGCCGTGACCAGGTGGCCGGCTTGGAAGGTCTGGAATTTCACGGCATCGGCACCGGCCGCCGCGGCGGCAATCACCAGCTGACGAGCGAGGGCGAGGTCGCCATTGTGGTTCACCCCCGCCTCAGCGATGATGAAGCAGCGGCCGTT
Source organism: Prosthecobacter sp. (assembly GCA_044345215.1). Classification (GTDB taxonomy): domain Bacteria; phylum Verrucomicrobiota; class Verrucomicrobiia; order Verrucomicrobiales; family Verrucomicrobiaceae; genus Prosthecobacter. The sequence goes on from JBIJBO010000050.1 coordinate 22,267, forward strand.
GTTCTCGGCCAGGGAGTCGGCGGATTCGATCATGAAACCCGGCAATAACCCATGCGCGCCCGGCCTGTCAACCGTGGGCGGATCACCCATCCCAGGGTTGCGGGCCCGTTCGTTTTCAGCATGCTGTCCAACTCTCTCCCATGCCCCGCACGCTCGTTCTCACCGGTTCCCTCGCGCCCCAGGCGCTGGAGCGACGGCTGGCCGAGGTCGCCGAGGGCGCGGTGGTGCTCGAGTATGACACCCTGCTCGATCGCTCGCGGTATCCGGGCGTCGCGACCTGGCTGAGCACCCGCGACATTTTCGGGCGTGACGCCGCCATGCCCCTGCTGGCGGGCA
>JBIJBO010000051.1:0-22569 GCA_044345215.1 Prosthecobacter sp.
GGCCTCGACCTGCGGCAAGTGGCTGAAAAAACTCGTGGTGCGCGACCGCGAGCACGACGGCGAAAAGATGACCGGCCACTCCTACCGGATGCCACGGTATCCGGTCGCTCCGGGCACCAAGGTCCCGGCCGAGGACATGGTCATCATCGAGGCCCTGCCGGTGAAATCGCTCGTCACCTTCCCGAAGTCGGGCCTGACCCAGCCGCTGGGCCAGCCGCTGGCCGTGCGCGGCCAGGCCTGGACCGGCGAGGGGCGCGTGGCCCGCGTCGAGGTCTCGCTCGACTTCGGCAGCACCTGGCAGGCGGCCGAGCTGGACAAGCCGGTCAACCGCTATGCCTGGCAGCAGTGGCGCACCGAGGTGCGCCTGCCGAAGAAGGGCTACTACGAAGTCTGGGCGCGCGCGATCGATGACCAGGGGCGCGCGCAGCCGATGGTGCTGCCGGGTTGGAACCCGGAAGGCTACCTCAACAATTCCTGCCACCGCATCGCCGTCCAAGCCGCCTGATCATGCGCTCTGCCCTGCTTTTCGCCCTGGCACTGTCCGCCGCCCCGGCGGCGGATGAGGTGCCCTTGGATGCCGCCACCGGCATGAAGATGGCGCCCGGCTGGGAGATCGCGCGCAATCACTGCGTCATCTGCCACTCGCCCCAGACCTTCCTGCGCCAGCGCGCCACCGAGTCCAACTGGACGTCCGTGCTGGAATGGATGCAGACCTACGGCGGCCTGTGGAAGCTCGATCCGGCCGTGCAGAAGACCATCGTCGGCTACCTTGCCGCCAACTACGGCCCTGGCGACAACCAGCAGTATCGCCGCGCCCCCATCCCGGCCACGCTCATGCCGCCCAACCCCTACGCCACGGAGGCGCGGCTCGAGGCCGAGGCGAAGCGCCGCGAGGGCAAGATCCCGACCGCACCGCCACCCGGGCAATGACACCGGTCGCCCTCATCACCGGCGGTCAAGGCGCCCTCGCCAAGGCCCTGTGCGCCGAGCTCGAGGCGCAGCAGTGGCAGGTGCAGGCTCCGGGGCGCGACGCGCTCGACGTCACCGAGCCGGCTTCTGTGCGCGCCAGGGTGGCAGACCTGCCACGCCTGGACCTGCTCGTTCACAACGCCGGGTTCCTGCGCGACGCCCCGCTGGCGCGGATGAGTGAGGCCGACTTCGCCGCCGTGCTCGAGGTGCATTTGCGCGGCGCCTTCCTCTGCGCCCGCGCCGCCCTGCGGCCGATGTTGCGCCAAGGCGGCGGTCACCTCGTCTTCGTCGGCTCATTCAGCGCCCTCTCGGGACCGGCCGGCCAGGCCAACTACGCCGCTGCCAAGGCCGGCCTCATTGGCCTGGCCCAGAGCCTGGCCGCCGAATACGGGGGCCGCGGCGTGCGCGCCAACGTCGTTCTGCCCGGCCTGCTGGAAACGCCGATGTCGGCCCCGCTGCTGACCGACCCGGAGCGTCGCCGCCGCGCCCTCGCCGCCCACACCCTCGGCCGTTTCAACACCCCGGCCGAGGCGGCGCGCTTCATTGCCTTTCTGCACAGTCTGCCACACACCAGCGGCCAGGTTTTCAGCCTCGACAGCCGCATCCACCCCTGGACCTGAATCCGCGGTCCGGCCAAGTGCCATCGCACTGGCACAATCGCGACATTGGTTGGCGCCATTGTGCCAAAAAGACTCTTCCAGGAGATCGCCCGCGCCAGCTCGGGACTTGAGGAGAAAAACCTAGGGCATTGAAAATCAACAAACTAAAAAGTGACGAGGTGGCTTGGCACGATGCGTGCCAGAAACAATGCCAAAATCCCCCTCATCCCAACCTTTTCCTCCAACCCACCCATGAGCAAAATCCTCGGCATTGACCTCGGCACCACGAACTCCTGCATGGCCGTTCTTGAAGGCGGCAAGGCGTCGGTGCTGGAAAACTCGGAAGGCGCGCGCACGACGCCGTCGATCGTCGCCTTCACCAAGAGCGGCGAGCGCGTCGTCGGCCAGGCCGCCAAGCGCCAGGCGGTGACCAACCCTCGCAACACCGTGTTCTCGGTGAAGCGCCTGATGGGCCGCAAATTCAGCGAGCTGACCGAGGCCGACAAGCGCATGCCCTACAAGATCGTTGCGGCCGCCAATGGCGATGCCCATGTGCAGGTCGAGGTCGGCGGCGAGACGAAGACTTACTCGCCCCAGGAAGTCAGCGCCATGATCCTGGCCAAGCTGAAGGCCGACGCCGAGGCCAAGCTGGGCGAAACGATTACCGACGCGGTCATCACCGTGCCCGCCTACTTCAACGACAGCCAGCGCAACGCCACCAAGGCCGCGGGTGAGATCGCCGGCCTGAACGTGCGCCGCATCATCAACGAGCCGACTGCGGCCGCCCTGGCCTACGGCCTCGACAGCAAGTCCGACGAGAAGGTCGCGGTCTATGACCTCGGCGGCGGCACTTTCGACATCAGCGTGCTGGAGATCGGCGACGGCGTCTTCGAGGTGCTGGCCACCGACGGCGACACCCACCTGGGCGGCGACGACTGGGACAACACGCTCATCACTTGGATCGTCAACGAGTTCAAGACCGACAGCGGCATTGACCTGAGCGGCCAGCCCGACGCGCTGCAGCGCATCAAGGAGGAGGCGGAAAAGGCCAAGATCGCCCTCAGCTCCAGCCAGAGCTACGACATCAACCTGCCCTTCGTCACTGCCGACCAGACCGGGCCGAAGCACATCATGAAGACCCTGACCCGGGCGAAGATGGAGCAGCTCACCGACAGTCTGTTCGAGCGCACCGTCAAACCCGTGCGCGAGTGCCTGGCCGCCGCCAAGCTCGACGCCAGCAAGATCGACGAGCTTGTGCTCGTCGGCGGCATGACGCGCATGCCCAAGGTCGTCGAAACCGCCCGCAAGCTCGCCGGCAAGGACCCGCACCAGGGCGTCAACCCGGATGAAGTCGTCGCCATCGGCGCGGCCATCCAGGGCGGCGTGCTCAAGGGCGACGTCAAGGATGTGCTCCTGCTCGACGTCACCCCGCTCACCCTCGCCATCGAGACCGCGGGCGGCGTCGCCACGCCGATGATCCCGCGCAACACGACGATCCCGAAGAAGCACAGCCAGATCTTCTCGACCTACGCCGACCAGCAGCCGGGCGTCGAAATCGTCGTGCTCCAGGGCGAGCGGCCGATGTCGAAGGACAACAAGGTGCTCGGCACCTTCAAGCTCGACGGCATCCCGCCGATGCCGCGCGGCGTGCCGCAGATCGAGGTCACCTTTGACATCGACGCCAACGGCATCCTGCATGTCTCCGCCAAGGAAAAGACCACCGGCAAGGAGCAGAAGATTTCCATCCAGGGCAGCTCCGGCCTCAGCCAGGAGGAGATCGAGAAGGCCAAGCGCGACGCCGAGGAGCACGCCGAGGAGGACCTCAAGCGCAAAGAGGCGGTCGAGGTCAAGAACAAGGCGGAAGGTCTCAGCTTCGAGATCGAGAAGACCCTCAAGGAGTGGGAGGGCAAGGTGCCCGCCGACCAGCTGACGCCCATCACCGACAAGCTTGCCAGCCTCAAGGCAGCCGTCGAGGCGAATGACACTGACAAGATGAAGCGGGAGACCGAGGAGATTGAAAAACTCTTCGCCGCCGCCTACCAGGCCGCCGCGGCTGCCGGTGCCGGCGCCCCCGGCGCGGGGGGGTGTGGCCCCGAAGGCTGCGGTCCCGAAGGTTGCGCCACAGAGGCAGGCAGCGCTGAACCCAAGGGCAAGGTCGTCGACGCCGACTTCGAAGTCGTCGACAAGGACAACAAGTGAGTCTTCGCCGCATGCTGTCCTCCCCTCAGTCGCTGCCGCTTCGGCAGTCGCAAGCCCGCCCCGGATCGCCGCGTTCTCGTGGCGCTCTTGGACTGGCCGCGGCTCTGGTGCTGTCCGCCTGTGGCAAATCCCCGGCACCTGACGCCAAGCCCGCGACCGTGCAGGCTGCCAAGCCCGCCGCCACCCCCGCTCTGTCGGAGCGCCAGCTCGACGCCGGGATCAGCCGTGCGCTGACGCCGAGCCGGGCCGAACGCGAGGCTGAACTCGTCGAGCGTGCCGAGGCAGTGCTGGATCAATACCCGGGCAAAAACGTCACCGAGCTGCTCAACACCCCCGAGGTGAACGCCAGCCTGCGCGTGGCGCTGACCAAGCTGGCGGAAAACAAGCCGCTGCAGGACCAGATCAACAACACCGTCGCCCTGGCCGCGCAGATGCAGGGCCTGTCCGGCGCGCCGGGCAGTTCGCGGCTCGACCTCGACACCTCAAACTACGACCCGGCCCGCAAGTCGCGCCTGCTGCAGGCGGTGCTGTCCGAGGATCCCAAGCACATCGTCGGCTTCCTTGCCGAGGAGATTGGCGAGGCCGTGCCGGAGTTGAGTTTTGAAGGCGTCGAGCGCGCCTCCAACGGCATTGCCATCAAGGCGAACCCGCCGCCCGCCAAATAACCCTTTCCCCAACCGAGAACCGAGAACTTTCACCATTTTCCGCCCGGCCGCCGTGCCCCACCCGGGGCGCCCGGCGGCCGGGCAGATGAACCAAACCAAACCAGAACAGCAAACCACCTAGCACAAACCAGACCAACTATGGCTACCTCCATCACCCCGCTCGGTCGTCGCGTCCTCGTGAAGCGCTCCACCAGCGAAGAAAAGACCGCCGGCGGCATCTTCCTTCCCGACACCGCCAAGGAAAAGCCCCAGGAAGCCGAAGTCCTCGCGGTCGGCACCGGCAAGGACGACGAAGGCAACGACGTCTCCAAGCTCTTCACCGTCAAGAAGGGCGACAAGGTCCTGATCTCCAAGTACGGCGGCACCGAAGTCAAGATCGACGGTGAGGACCTCCTCATCATCAACGAGACCGACATCCTCGGCATCCTCGGCTGATCGGCTTCGCGCATTTCAAATCTCAAATCTCACATCTCAAATCCAGATATGGCTAAACAACTCAACTTCGACGAATCCGCCCGCCAGGCCCTCCTGCGTGGCGTCACCAAACTCGCCAAGGCCGTCAAGGCCACGCTCGGCCCGGCCGGCCGCAACGTCATCCTCGAGAAGAAATTCGGCTCGCCGACGATCACCAAGGACGGCGTCACCGTCGCCAAGGAAATCGAGCTGCCGGATCCCTATGAAAACATGGGCGCCCAGCTGATCAAGGAAGTCTCCTCGAAGACCTCCGACATCGCCGGCGACGGCACCACCACCGCCACCGTGCTGGCCGAGGCCATCTACAGCGAAGGCCTGCGCAACGTCACCGCCGGCGCCAACCCGACCTCCCTGCAGCGCGGCATCCTGAAGGCCACCGAGGCCATCGTCGCCAAGCTCAAGGAGATCTCCACCCCGGTGAAGGACAGCAAGGAAGTGGCCCAGGTCGCGACCGTGTCCGCCAACTGGGACGCCAGCATCGGCAACATCATCGCCGAGGCCATGGACAAGGTCGGCAAGGAAGGCACGATCACCGTCGAGGAAGCCAAGTCGATCGAAACGACCCTCGAAGTCGTCGAAGGCATGCAGTTCGACAAGGGCTACCTCTCGCCCTACTTCGTCACCAACCCGGAGACGATGGAAGCCAACCTTGAGAACGCCTACATCCTCATCCACGAGAAGAAGATCAGCAGCCTCAAGGACATGCTGCCCCTGCTCGAGAAGGTGGCCCGCTCCGGCAAGCCCCTGCTCATCATCGCGGAAGACGTTGAAGGCGAAGCCCTGGCCACCCTTGTGGTGAACAAGCTGCGCGGCACCCTCAACATCGTGGCCGTCAAGGCCCCGGGCTTCGGCGACCGCCGCAAGGCCATGCTCGAAGACATCGCCATCCTCACCGGCGGCCGCTGCATCACCGAAGACCTCGGCATCAAGCTTGAGAACATCGAGCTCGCCGACCTCGGCCAGGCCAAGCGCATCACCATCGGCAAGGAAAACACCGTCATCGTCGAGGGCGAAGGCACCTCCGACGCCATTGCCGGCCGTGTCCAGCAGATCAAGCGCCAGATCGAGGAAACCACCTCCGACTACGACCGCGAGAAGCTCCAGGAGCGCCTCGCCAAGCTGGCCGGCGGCGTGGCCGTCATCAACGTCGGTGCCGCCACCGAGACCGAGATGAAGGAGAAGAAGGCCCGCGTCGAAGACGCCCTGCACGCCACCCGTGCGGCCGTCGAGGAAGGCATCGTCCCTGGCGGCGGTGTGGCGCTCATCCGTGCCCAGGCCGCCATCGGCGACCTCGGCCTGGTCGGCGACGAGAAGACCGGCTCTGAAATCGTCGCTCGCGCGATCGAAGCCCCGCTCCGCCAGCTCGCCGCCAACGCCGGCGTCGAAGGCGCGCTCATCGTGGCCGAAGTCAAGAAGGGCAAGGGCAACAACGGCTACAACGTCGCCACCGGCAAGTATGAGGACCTCATCAAGGCCGGCGTCGTCGACCCCGCCAAGGTGACCCGCAGCGCTCTCCAGAACGCCGCGTCGATTTCCGGCCTGCTGCTGACGACCGAGTGCCTCATCGCCGACATCCCGAAAGAGGAGAAGGCGGACGCCGGTCACAGCCATGACCACGGCGGCATGATGTAATTCGATGGAATGGAAGAGGCCCTTCGGGACTCTCATCCACGGCGGCTCGCTCCATCCGGGGCGAGCCGCCAACCGTAAATTGTCTGTCGCCATGGCGAAGCCCGCATCCGGGAGCTGCGAGTTTCACCCAACGACACGACCGCAAAACCCCATGAACGGGCCGGAGGGCAGCCTCCGGCCCGTTTTTTATGCCGGCGGCTCCAGCCCGGCCAGCCTGCGCGCGTAGGCCAGGTCATCGATCTCCTCCGGGCCCTTGTCGCGGCGCCAGGCCTTGATGCGCGGAAACCGCAGGGCCAGGCCGCTGTCGTGGCGCGGACTCGGCTGGATCGAGTCAAAGGCGATTTCCAGGACGGTGTCCGGCACGACCGTGCGCACCCGCCCGCGCTGGTCGAGGGTGTTGGCGGTGAAGTGCACGGTCAGCTCCTCGATCTCGGTGTCGGTCAGTCCGGAGTAGGCCTTGCCAATGACGCGCAGCGCGCCGTTTTCATCGCGGACGGCAAAGGTGTAGTCGCTCAGCACCTGGCTGCGCTTGCCATGACCCTGCTCGGCCTTGACGACCACGACATCGAGCGTGGCGAAGGCCTTCTTCAGCTTCAGCCAGGCCTTGCCGCGCCGCCCCGGTCGGTAGGGCGATCGCGGATCCTTGGCGATGAGGCCCTCGTTGCCGCGCCGTCGCGCGGCATGGAAGGCGACCTCGATCGCCTCGGCGGAATCGGCCCGCACCACTTCGATGCGGCCCAGCGGGTCGGGCAGGCTCAGCGCTTCCAGGGCGGCGCGCCGCTCTTCCAGAGGCCGGTCAAGCAGGCTGACGCCGTCGCTCCAGAGCAGGTCGAAGGCGACGTAGCGCACCCGGATGTCGCTCGGCAAAAAAAGGTCGCCCTGGTCGCGCCGACCCAGGCGCTTCTGCAGGTCGAAGAACGACAGCCGGCGGTCGGCGCTGTCAGCGATGAGTTCGCCGTCGAGGATGACCGGGCGGTGGAGTTGGGCCGCGGCGGCGAGCAGTTCCGGGAACTGGGTGCCGACCGGTTTGAGGTCGCGGCTGAACAGCTCGGCGCGGCCGGGACCGGCGTGCAGCTGGGCGCGGATGCCATCGAACTTGTCCTCCAACCAGACGGGATTCCCCTGCGGCGCGGTTTCGGCCAGGCGATGCCAGATCGCCCCGGCGCTCTCCTCCGGGCTGGCCAGCATGACCTTGACCGGCACGAACAGGCGCGGGGCCGCCTCCTGCAGCCGGCCGGCAAGGGCCAGATGCGCGGCCTGGCCCAGGTCGCCGGTGAGCATGGCGGCTTCGCGCACGGCTTCCGCCTCCTGGTCGAAGGCGGCGGCCACGGCCTCCTCGACGAGGCCTTCCTTCGAGCCCATGCGCAGTTCCCCGGTGAGCAGACGCACGAGCCACGAGCCCGCCAGAGCGTCGAGCCTAGCCAGGGTATCGCGCAGCAGGGCGGTCTTCGCCGCCGGTCCGCGGGCGGCGCGCAGAGCCCGCAGAAAGGCGTCGGTGCCGGCAAGGGTGAGAGCCGGTGCGGCTGCCGCCCCCGTCTCGCGCTGGCCGAGCAGGAGGAAGGCCGTGCGCCCCGCATCCGCCTGTGAGCGCGAGACGGCACGGAACTCGGTCTCGCCCAGACCGCTCAACTCCTGCAGGGCGCGGCGAAGCACGGCCCAGCCGGCATTGAGCGGCGCCTCGCCGGCGGCGGGATCGAAGTGCAGGCCGGCCAGGTAGCGCACCGCCAGTGGCAGGTCCGTTTCGGATAAATTGCGCAGGTAGCCGGCCAGCAGGGCGGTCTTTTTCAGGCGCGAGGCCTCGGCAGCGGTGGCGGCGGCGACCGCACTCCAGGCGGCAAAACCGTTCGCGGGCCGGGCAGGCGGTGCCGGGTCGGGTGCCGGCGGGGACCCGAGCGGCAGCGCGGCGGGTGCCAGTCGGAACAGCTCCAGCTGGTCGGCCTCCTCAAGTGACCAGGCCTGCCAGCCGCGCGCGCGCAGGTCGGCGGCGAACTCGCGGGCCGGGCCGTGGACCAGCCAGATCCGGCGCGGTTGCACGGTCTCGACGGCGGCGAGCAGCTCGTCGTAATCGGCGTGGTCGCTGAGCGGGAAAACCTCGTCGACCTGGTAGCGGTAGCGCGCCCCGGGCTGCAGGGCCCAGCCACTGAGCAGGGCGCTGCGGCAAACCTTGAGCCGGCGCAGGGCCAGGCTGCGCTGGGTGCCGGGCGGGAAGATCAGCACATGGCCGTGCGCGCGGGCGGCGTCGAAGAGTTCCAAGGGCGGCAGCGGACCGAGCTGGGGTGCCAGGGCCTGGGTCATTTCGAAGACGGCCTTGTGGAGCATGACCGGGTGGCCGGCGCCGGCGAGCAGGCGCAGGATTTCCTGGGCCTTGCCAAGGGCGTAGCCGAGCAGAACCGGGATGGCGCCGTCCTCGAGGGTCTCGCGCACCCACTGCAGGATGGCCGCGATGGTCTGCTCGCGCGGCGGGAAACGGAACTGCGGCAGGCCGAAGGTGCATTCCATGAGCAGGGTGTCGGCCGGCACCAGTTCACAGGGCTCGGCGCTGAGGCCGTGGCGCAGCTTGAAGTCGCCGGTGTAGAGCAGGCTGGCGCCGTCACTGCCGCGCGTCAGGTGAAGCAGGGCTGAACCCGGGATGTGGCCGGCCGGCAGCAGGCGCAGCTGCCAGTCGCCCCGGGCCTGGGTTTCCCGGAAGGGCAGGGCCTCAAAGGCCCCCTCTGCGCCGAAGCGCGTCCGCACCAGCTCGCGGGTGATTGCCGAGCCGAAGCTCAGGCGATGGCGGGCGAAGTGGTCGGCATGGGCGTGCGAGACAAAGGCCCGGTCGACGGGGAAGCGCGGGTCCAGCCACAGGTCCGCCTCCGGCAGGTGAATGCCTCGGCGGTGGCGAACTTCGATCAGCGGGGACATGGCGGCCTCCGCAGGTTACGTCTGCGCCGGCCGCCGGGACCCGCCTCAGAGTGCGGCGAGGATGGCGCCGCCCATTTCCGCCGTGTTGACCCGGCGGGTGCCGGGCGCGCCGGTGAAGATGTCGCCGGTGCGCAGGCCGTCCTCGATGACCTTTTTCACGGCGTTTTCGATGGCGAGCGCCTCCGTTTCCAGGCCGAGGGAGAAGCGCAGCAGCAGGGCGGCGGAAAGGATCTGGGCGATCGGGTTGGCGATGCCCTGGCCGGCGATGTCCGGGGCGGTGCCGCCGCTCGGCTCAAACAGGCCGAAATACAGGCCGTCGCCCTTGGGCTTGCCAAGGCTGGCGCTGGCGAGCATGCCGAGGCTGCCGGCGATCATCGCCATTTCATCGCTGAGGATGTCGCCAAAGAGGTTCTCGGTGACCAGCACGTCGAAACTGCGCGGCGCCTTGATCAGCTGCATGGCGGCATTGTCGACGTAAAGATGTGCTAGGGTGACATCGGGATAGTCCTTGGCCACCTCGAGCATCGTCTCGCGCCAGAGCACGGAATTGGTCAGCACGTTGGCCTTGTCGACGCTGGTGACATGCTTGCGGCGCAGCTGGGCGGCCTTGAAGGCGACGTGGGCAATGCGGACGATCTCGCTCTTCTTGTACACCATGGTGTCGATCACCTCGATGTCGCCGTCGGGCAGCGTCGTGCGGCTCTTTGGCTGGCCGAAGTACAGGCCGCCGGTGAGTTCGCGCACACAGAGCACGTCGAAGCCGCCTTCGACGAGGTCGGAGCGAACCGGGCTGGAGGCGGTGAGGGCCGGGTAGCAAATGCCCGGGCGCAGGTTGGCGAACAGGCCGAAGTGCTTGCGCAGCGGCAGCAGGGCGCCGCGCTCGGGCTGCTCATTGGGCGGCAGGTGCTCCCACTTCGGGCCACCGACGGAGCCGAACAGGATGGCATCGCTCGCTTCGCAGGCGGCGACCGTCTCCGAGGGCAGGGCCTTGCCGGTGGCGTCGATGGCGGCGCCGCCGACGAGCTGGTGGCTGTAGCTGAAGGAAAGGCCGGACTTGGCGGCGACGGCGTCGAGGACAGCGAGGGCCTGGGCCATGACTTCGGGGCCGATGCCATCACCGGGGAGGACTGCGAGCTTGTAGGAGCGACTCATAGAAAGGGGGAAAATCCATGGACGCGGAAGGCGGCCGGAGCAAGCGCGGACACGATGGTTGAGCGTTTCCACCATGGCAGAGGTCCAACGTCTGGATGCCTGTGCCCGGACCTGTGGCCGGACTGTCCTGAATTTAGCATTGCCTTCTCTCTTCGGTGTCAATACGCTGTCTATACGGTCATGAAAAAAATCACCTCCTCCATTGCCGCGCTGGGCCTGATCGCCGTGGCAGCCTCCGGGCAGACGTCGCAGCTGGTTCTGGACATCAACGACCAGGCCCTGCCGGCGCCCGAAGTGCAGGCCAGCATGGTCCGTTTCAACCCCGGCAGTGGCGAAATCCTCGTCATCGCCGTCGAGGACGCGCTCAACGGCGCGGAAATCTGGAAGAGCGACGGCACCGCGGCCGGCACGGCCTTGGTGCGTGACCAGGTGGCCGGACCGGATGGATCGGAGCCGGTCAACCTGACGGCCGTCGGCAGCCGCGTGTTCTATTCCGCCAACAACGCCGCCGGCAAGCGCAACCTTTGGGTCACCAACGGCCTTTCGGCCGGAACCAGCCTGGTCAGGGATCTGGGCTTTCCTGACATCAGCGGGCCCGAACGGCTGACCAACCTGAATGGCAGCCTGCTGTTTGTCGGCTACAGCGCGACGGAGAATTTTGAGCTCTGGCGGAGCGATGGCACCAGTGGCGGCACGACCCTGGTGAGCAACCTCAATCCCAATCTGGGAGGGAGTTCCGGCATCAAGCACCCCTTTGCCCTGGGCTCGACCCTCTATTTCACGGCCACGGACGGTGCTTCGGGTCGCGAGCTGTACAAAACGGATGGCACCACGGCCAACACCCAGCGGGTGACGGACCTCGTGCTCGGCGGTGGTTCACCCTTTCCCGAAGCATCGAACCCCTCGTTTGTGGCGATGAACGGCCTGCTGTACTTCACGGCCGACACCGGTGTCGATGGCGGCGCCGAGCTCTGGCGCAGCAATGGCACGGCGGGCGGCACCCAGCGGGTTGCCGACATCTTCCCGGGACCGGAAAGCTCCGACCCGCAGTCCATGACGCCGATGACCATCACGGGAGACCAGGCCGGCACCTATTTGTATTTCTCGGCCACCGGCACGACCTCCTCCGGCGTTGAACTCTGGCGCAGCGACGGCCTGCCGGCCGGCAGCACGATTCAGCTCGACGAAATCAACAGCGGCGGCAACAGCTCGAATCCGCGTCAGTTGACCGCCGTGGGCAACCTGCTGTTTTTCACCGCCGATGACGGAGCCGGCGAGGAGCTGCATGTCAGCAACGGCCGCACCGGCACCGCCAACACGGCGCGCGTGGCCGACATCGTCAGCGGTGCGGGCAGCTCGCAGCCGTCGAACCTGCTGGCCTTCAGCGGCACCCAGCTGTTGTTCACCGCCGTCAACGCGGCCGACAATCTGGGCCTCTACACTTGCACGCACAACACCACAAGCCTGCCAACCACGGTGTCCCGCATCAAGGACCTCGGGGTCGGCAGCTCGGTCAGTCACCTCACTCGCATCGGCACCAAGGTCTTCTTCCTGCTCAACGGCAGCCAGCTTTGGGAGACCGACCTGACCAACAACCCGGCCGGCAATGCCAGCGGCACCCAGCTCGTTTATGATTTCCGTGCCACGACGGCGGGGTCGGATGCCGCCTCTTTTGCCGTCAACGGCAGCGAGGTGTTTTTTGCGGCCGACGACGGTGTCAGCGGTCGCGAGCTGTGGAAGAGCAACGGCAGCCCGGACGGCACGGAATTGGTCGCCGACCTCTTTCCCGGCACCGACGGCGGCCTTCCCGAGATGCCGAACAGCTCGGATCCGCAGCACCTCACCGTGGCCGGTGGGCGAGTCTTCTTTTCGGCCAGCAACGGGCAGAGCAACCGCGAACTCTGGGTGAACGATGCGCTGGCCGACCCCCCGACGTTCCAGGTCCTCGACATCAACGACGGTGACAGCAGTGATCCCCAGGAACTGACCGCTTTGGATGGCGTCCTCTACTTCACCGCCACCGATGGCAGCGGCATCGGCAAGACCGGGCGCGAGCTGTGGCGCAGCAACGGCACGGAGGCTGGCACAGTTCGGATTGCCGATCTGGCCGCCGGCAGCACGGATTCGAATCCGCGCAAGCTCACCGCCTACAAGGCCGAGCTATACTTCTTTGCCAACAGCGACGGCATTGGCCGTGAGCTCATTAAAACCACCGGTGTGCCGGGCAATGCAAGCATCGTCCTGGACATCGCGCCCGGCGGTGCCTCGGCCATCACCGATGGGTTTGAAGACCTTGCCGTCATGGGCACCGGAGCTTCGCAGCGGCTGTATTTTTCGGCGCGCAACGACAGCCAGGGCGGCCAGGAGCTCTGGACCAGCGACGGCACCAGCGACGGCACCAAACGGGTCCGCGACATCAACCCCGGTCAGCCGGGCTCAAACCCGACGGGAATCACCACGGTGGGCAGCCTGATCTACTTTGCCGCCACGGATGGGGTGGCCGGTCTCGAACTCTGGCGCAGCAACGGGACGGAAGCCGGCACCCTGCCGGTGCGCGACATTGCCGCCGGAGCCACCGGCTCCGCCCCCCAGAATCTCACGGCCTCCGCCGGGCGTCTGTTCTTCACCGCCGATGACGGGGTGAACGGCCGCGAACTGTGGGTGAGCAATGGCACCTCCACCGGCACGGTCATGCTGACCGATTTCCGCAGTGGCGCGGATCGCACGCCCACGCTCGGCATCCGCGACCTGCGTGACATCGACGGCGTGCTCTGCTTCACCGCCGATGACGGCGTCAACGGGCGCGAACTCTGGATCTCGGACGGCACGCCGGCTGGCACGCGCCTGATCAACGACCTCAGCGGTCCGCTCTCGGCCTCCAACCCCGGCCATTTCACCGCCTTCAACGGCCAGCTTCTCTACACGGCCTCCGACGCCACCACTGGCAACGAACCCCGCCTCGCCTTCATCGGCGCCGCCATCCAGGTCGAGCAACCCTTGGAACAGATCCTCACCAATGGCGGCGTCCCGGTCGACTTTGGCAGTCTCGCCGCCGGAGCCAGCACGTCCCTCGACATCACCGTCCGCAACGTCGGCATCAACACCCTGCGCGACATTCGGCCCGTCATCAGCGGCATCAACGCCGCGGAATTCACCCTTGGCACGCCCAAGGCCGCCACCACCCTGACCCAGGGGCAGTCGACGATCGTGCGGGTGAACTTCGCGCCGAGGGAGGGCGGGCCGCGCGCGGCACAGCTGTCCATCCTGAGCAGTGACGCCCTCAACAATCCCTTCGTGGTCAACCTCTCCGGCGAGGGCATCAAGGATCCGACCGTCACCGAGCAGCCCGAGTCGCTCATGCTTCTTGTCGGCCAGCCCGCGGAATTTGACACGGCCGGCACCAGCGACAGCGTGATGCTTGCCGATGCCAACTTCCAGTGGCGGCGCAACAACGCTGCCATCAAGGGCGCCCTCGGCACCAGCTTCGCCATCCCGGCGGTCAGTCTCAGGGACGCCGGCGCTTACTCGGTCCAGGTCACGGCCGGTCGTGTGACCGCCCTCAGCAACCCCGCCCAGCTGGGCGTTGTCCAGGCCAACTCGCCCGCCCTCATCCAAGCCGCCGGCCTCGGCAAGGCCGTCAACCTCACCGTCGTGGCCGCCGGCAACGGTCTCACGTACCAGTGGTTCAAGGGAGCCGCGCCGCTGGCGGACACCGCCGATGGCCGCATCAAAGGCGCCCGCACGGCCAAGCTCTTGGTCGGTGGTCTCACCGCCGCGGATTCCGACCTCTACACCTGCCAGGTCACGGGCGCCGGCGGCACCCAGACCGGTGGCCAGACCGAGCTCAAGGTGTTCACGGAGAAGCCCGTGCTCGACGATCCGCAAAACCTGCCGGATGGCGTGGTCGGCGGCAGTTACAATTTCCCGGCCGCCGGCTTCCAGATCGCGGTCGATCCGGCACCGGCGAAGGCGCCCCTGACTTACACCGCCACGGGTCTGCCGCCCGGCCTGAGGGTGAACCCCAAGACCGGCCTGATCTCGGGTCGCCCCACCAAGCCCGGTGAATACCAGGTCACGGTCGCCGCCCTGAACAGCGCTCGCAGCGACCCCGTCACCGAGACCATCGTCATGGATCCCTTCCCCGCCAACCTCGCCGGCACCTACGCCGGTCTGGTGGACCGTGATGCCACCCTCAACGACCGTCTGGGCGGCCGTCTCGACCTGACGGTCAGCGGCACGGGGGCCGTCAGCGGCACGCTGACCTTCGGCAGCGAGCGTCTGGCCATCAAGGGCGGGCTGGAGGTGGATGCCACCGGCATCCTTGACCCGAGCTTCACCGTCGCGCTCAAGCGCCGGGGCAAGCCCGATGCCGTGCTCACCGTCGACATCGACATCGACAACCGCCTGCTGACCGGCGATGTCAACGGCGTGCCGACCCAGGGCTGGCGCCATGTCTATGCCGCCGAGGCCGCGCCATACACGGGCAACCACACGTTTGGCCTGCGCCTCGGTGATCTGGCCCAGGTGGGCAATCCCAGCCTGCCGCAGGGCTGGGGCTATGCCTCCCTCACGGTTGCCAAGGACGGCAAGTGGAAGATGGCGGGTCGCACCGCTGACGGCGAGACCCTCACCGGCTCGGCCGCCGTCGGCTTTGCCGGCCAGATGGTCGTCTACCAGACCTTGTACAAGCCCTTCGCCGGCTCCCTGCAGGGCTCGCTCCTCCTCGATCCGGTCGACACGGAGAACGCCTTCGACAACCTGCTGACCGGGGATGTCGACTGGGTGCGTCCCGCCGCGACCAACACGGCGACCCGCGCCTATCAGGCCGGCTTCGGCCTGCCTGGCACTCCCGAGGTCTCACCGCTTGCCCTGGAGGCGGTTGGCGGCAGCTACCGTGCCCCCGGGAAGGATGAGCTGATCCTTGGCATTGTCGCGCCGAATGCGGGCAACGCGGAGCTGGTCTTCAGCGGTGCGGGTCTGGATGATGCGGCGCAGAATCCCAGCCAGGTCATTGGCATCCTCGCCGGCAACAAGGTCCTGAATCCGAACCCGCCCGTTGCGACCCTGACGATGCTGAAGAAGCTGACGCCGAGCTCCGGCCTGTTGGAGGGCAGCTTCCGCCTCACCGACCCGGATCCGCGCACCGGTGCCACCGGCAATGTCGTGCGCGACGCGGTCTTTCGCGGCCTGCTCATCCGCGATGAGGTCGCGGGCACCTCTTACGGCGCCGGTCACTTCCTGATCGAGCAGCTGCCCCAGGACGGTCAGACGCCGAAGAAAACCACGCCCATTCTGTCCGGCGAGGTGATCCTGCGGGAGAACTGAGCGCGTTGCAGGCCACAAAAAACCCCGCCGGTCATCCGGCGGGGTTTTTTTATGGCGGCGGGATGCTCAGACCTTCATCCCCTCCTGGCGGAGGAAGTTCTCCACCCAGGTGATGTCGTAGTTGCCGTTCTGGAAGTCGGAAGTGGTGAGCACCTTCGACTGCAGCGGAATGGTGGTCTTGATGCCCTCGACCACGAACTCGCCGAGCGCGCGGCGCATGCGCTTGATGGCGATTTCGCGGGTGGCACCGGTGACGATGAGCTTGGCGATCATCGAGTCGTAGTAGGGCGGCACCTCGTAGCCGGAGTAGACGTGGGTGTCGACGCGCACGCCGCGGCCGCCGGAGGTGTACCACAGGTTGATCTTGCCCGGGCTGGGGGCGAAGTTGCGCGCCGGGTCCTCGGCGTTGATGCGGCACTCGATCGAATGGCCGCGCGCGGTGGCGCTCATGACGTGCTCGCTCAGCGGAAGCCCGGCGGCGATGCGGATCTGCTCCTTGATGAGGTCGCAGCCGTACACCTCCTCCGTGATGGGATGCTCCACCTGGATGCGGGTGTTCATCTCCATGAAGTAGAAATTCTCGCACTTGTTGTCGACGAGGTACTCGATCGTGCCGCAGTTCTCGTAACCGATCTCGCGGCAGATCTTCACCGTCGCGTCACCCATGCGCTTGCGCAGCTCGTCGCTGATCTTCGGGCTCGGGCACTCCTCGATGATCTTCTGGTTGCGGCGCTGCATGGAGCAGTCGCGCTCGCCGAGGTGGACGACGTTGCCGTGGCTGTCGGCGACCACCTGGAATTCGATGTGGTGGGGCTTTTCGACCAGCTTTTCCATGTACATGGAGCCGTCGCCGAAGCACTTCAGCGCCTCCAGGCTGGCGGCCTGGAAACTGGAGATCAGGGTCGCCTCGTTGAGCACCGGGCGCATGCCGCGGCCGCCGCCGCCGGCGCTGGCCTTGATGATGACCGGATAGCCGATCTTGCGCGCCCACTCGAGCGCCTGCTCCTCATTGTGAATGATGCCGTCGGAGCCGGGCGTGACCGGCACGCCGCTGGCGCGGGCCGTGGCGCGGGCGGTGTTCTTGTCGCCCATCATCGAGATGACGCGCGCGCTCGGGCCGATGAACTTGATTTTGCACTTCTCGCAGACTTCGGCGAACTCTTCCTTCTCGGAGAGGAAGCCGTAACCCGGGTGAATGGCGTCGACGTTGGCGATCTCGGCGGCGCTGATGATGCGGCTGATCTTCAGGTAGCTCTCCGTGCTCGGGCCGGGGCCGATGCAGATCGCCTCATCGGCGAGATGGACGTGCATGGAATCGACGTCGGCCTCGGAGTAAACGGCGACCGTTTTGACGTCGAGCTCCTTGCAGGCGCGGATGATGCGAACAGCGATTTCGCCGCGATTGGCGACGAGGACTTTGCGGAACATGGGGGAAGGTGCGGGGAAAAACTGGATGACCCGTGTGGCGGGGCGGCCCCGGGGGGCGCGCACCACCCGCGGGCCTGGGTCATGCCTTGAGTTCGAACAGCGGCTGGCCGTATTGCACCGGCTTGCCGTCCTCGACCAGAATGCGGGCAATCGTGCCGCGCATCTCGGCCTTGATCTCGTTCATCACCTTCATGGCCTCGATGATGCAGACCGTCGTGTTTTCATCGATGCTGTCGCCGATGTTGATGAAGGCCTGTTCGCCGGGCGCGGCCGAGCGGTAGAAGGTGCCGACCATCGGCGAATTGACGGTCGGGCCGGCCGGGGCGCTGTCGGCCACGGGGGCAGCCACCGCAGCAGCGGGCGCCGCGAGGGGAGCGGGGGCGGCGGGCAGGCTGACGGCCGCGGGGGCGGCGGCGACCTGGGCAGGCAGGTGCTTCAGCAGTTTCTGCACGGTTTCCAGGTCCGAGCCGCGGCGCAGCTCGATTTTGGAGCCCTGGTTTTCGAAATGAAAGTAGCTGAGGTCGTTTTCCGCCATCAACGCCACGATTTGTTTGATCTGCTTCAGGTCCAAGGCGGTCGCCTCCTTTTCAGTGGGTTTGGGTTCGTCCATTCGGATTAAGCACGCGGGTGCTGTCTGCCGAGACTAGCCGGCCCGCCGGCATAGGCAAGAATAAAGCACAGGGCCGTCCGCTTGCGGGGAACGCCCCGAGGGTGGAACGTGCCGCCATGACCGCGCCGCTGCCGCGCCTGCTCCGCCTCGCCGGCAATCGCCTGCTCGACACTCTCTACCCGCGCGCCTGCTTTGCCTGTGAGGCGGTGCTCGACGCCGGCAGCCCGGGCCAGGGGGCGGCTGCCTGGCTCTGTCCGGCCTGCCTGGATGGCCTGGAGCGCATCGAACCCCCCTTCTGCAGGGTTTGCGGCGAGCCCTTCGCCGGTGCCGAGGCCACACCCTTCCGCTGTTGGAACTGCGAGGACCGCGGTCTCGCCTTCGACTTCGCCCGCGCGGCCTGCAGGTCGGCCGGCCCGGTGCGCAGCCTCATCCACGCCTTCAAGTATCGGCGCGACCTCGCCCAGCGCGCACCCCTGGCCGAACTGCTGCGCGAGGCCCTCGACGACCCGCGCCTGGGCGGCTTGGACCCGGCCGCTTGGTGCCTCGTGCCCGTGCCCCTGCACCCGCTGCGCCAGCTCTGGCGCGGCTACAACCAGAGCCTGGAACTCTGCCGCCAGCTCGGCCAGGTCACCGGCCTCGCCACGGTAGGCGCCCTGCGCCGCGTGCGCCTGACCCGCTCCCAGGCCGGGCTCGACCGCGCCCGCCGCCTCGAAAACCTGCGCGGCATCTTTGCCCCGGCCCGCCGGCTGCCCTGGCAGGGCTCGCCCGTTGAGGGCAAAAGGGTGCTGCTCGTCGACGACGTGCTCACCACCGGCGCGACGGCTCACGAATGCGCCCGCGTCCTCAAGAAGCGTCTGGGGGCCGAAAAAGTTGTGGTGATTACGGCGGCCCGTGGTTAGAATCCTGCAGTTCCGTGCCCCGCACGGGCTGCCAGTCAAGCCGCGGACCTGTCCCGGCGACTCCCGCGCTTTGCCATGCGGGGAGGGCCGGCGGTCCGCTCAGGCGCGGTCGCGCATCACACACACCACCATGGGATTTTTCAAAAAACGCAGCGTCAGTGACTTGGGCGAGAAGAAGAAGGACATGCCGGAGGGACTTTGGACGAAATGTCCGTCCTGCGGCGAAAGCCTCTTTGAGCAGGCCCTCGTCAAGAACCTGCGAGTTTGCACCCACTGCGGCTATCACTTCACCATCAGCTCCGGCGAACGACTGGAGAATTTGGTCGATGAAGGCAGCTTTGAGGAACTCGACACCAGCCTTGACTCGGTCGACGCCCTCGGCTTCAAGGGCTACCTCGACAAGGTCAAGGCCTACCAGAACAAGACCGGCCTGAAGGAGGCGGTGGTCACCGGCCGCGCCAGCATCGAGGCCATCCCGGTCGTGCTCGCCATCATGGACTTCCGCTTTCTCGGCGCCAGCATGGGCAGTGTCGTCGGCGAGAAGATCACGCGCGCCATCGAAACCGCCACCAAGGAGCGCAAGGCGGTCATCGTCTTCTCCGCCTCCGGCGGCGCCCGCATGCACGAGGGCATCCTCAGCCTGATGCAGATGGCCAAGACCAGCGGCGCCCTCGCCCGCCATGCCGAGGCCCGCCTGCCCTACATCTCGGTGCTCACCCACCCGACCACCGGCGGTGTCACTGCCAGCTTTGCGACCCTTGGCGACATCATTCTCGCCGAGCCGAAGTGCATGATCGGTTTTGCCGGTCCGCGCGTGGTCAAGGAAACCACCCACGCCGATCTGCCGCCCGGCTTCCAGACTGCCGAGTTCATGATGAAGCACGGCCTCGTCGACCTCATCGTCGAACGCAAGGACATGCGCACCACGCTCGCCGGCCTGCTCAAGTATGTCAGCCCGCAGGTCTGACGCGGCCTGCCGTGTGTCGATTTTGTCCGGTTGAGCTTGACCTGGCGACCGGCCCTCAACCCCGCTCAAAGGCGTCGGCCGCGCGCAGGACCGTGAGTTCGTCGAGCGGCTTGCCGATGAGCTGCAGGCCCACCGGCAGCGCCACGCCTTCAACCTCGACCGGGTTGCAGGGCACGCTGATCGCCGGCAGGCCGGCCAGGTTGGCCGGGATGGTGAAGACGTCTTCGAGGTAGGCGGCCAGCGGGCTGTCCTTCAGCTCGCCGAGCTTGTGCGCCGGTGCCGGGCTGGTCGGGCTGATGAGGAGATCCACCTTCTCGAACGCCTGCTCGAAGTCGCGGCGGATGAGGGTGCGGGCGCGCTGGGCCTTGAGATAGTAGGCGTCGTAGTAGCCGCTGCTCAACACGTAGGTGCCGAGCAGGATGCGCCGCTTCACCTCGGGGCCAAACCCTTCCGCCCGGCTCTTGAAGTAGTGCTCCATGAGGTCGGTCGCGTCCTCGCTGCGGTGGCCGTAGCGGACGCCGTCGAAGCGCGCCAGGTTGGCCGAGGCCTCGGCCGGGGCCACAATGTAATAGGTGGCCACCCCGAGGTCGGTGTGCGGCAGGCTGACCTCGACGAGCTCGGCGCCGAGGGCGGCGAGGCGGTCGACCGCTGCCTTGACGCTGGCCGAGACACCGGCGTGCAGGCCGTCGATGAAGTACTCCTTGGGCAGGCCGATGCGCAGGCCCTTGATGTCCCGGCCGAGCGCGGCGGTGAAATCCGGCACCCCCGTGTCGAGCGAGGTTGAGTCGCGGGGGTCCTTCCCGCAGAGATGGTTGAGCAGCAGGGCCGCGTCCTCGACCGTCTTGGTCAGCGGACCGATCTGGTCGAGCGAGGAGGCGAAGGCGACCAGGCCGTAGCGGGAAACGCGGCCGTAGGTGGGTTTCAGCCCGACGCAGCCGCAGAGGGCCGCCGGCTGACGGATCGAGCCGCCGGTGTCGGAGCCGAGGGCGGCGATGGCGAGGTTGCCCGCCACGGCCGCGGCGCTGCCGCCGCTGGAGCCGCCCGGCACCCGCTGCGGATCGCGCGGGTTGCGGGTCAGGCCGAGCGCCGAGTTCTCGGTGGTCGAGCCCATGGCGAACTCGTCCATGTTGAGCCGGCCGAACGGAACGGCACCGCCGGCGCGCAGCCGGACGATGGCGCCGGCGTCGTAGGGCGCCGTGTAGTTTTCCGCCAGCATCTTCGAGCCGCAGGTGCAGGGCTCGCCGGTGACATGGATGTTGTCCTTGATGCCCACCGGCAGCCCGGCCAGCGGCAGGGACAGGTCGGCCTTTTCCGCCTCGGCCAGGGCGCGCTCGGCATCCCAGCTCAGGTAGGCGCCCAACTGCGGGTTGCCCGCGTCGATGGCGGTGGCGAGGTCGGCGACGACGTCGCGCGGGTGGATTTCCCCGGCGGCCATGCGGCGGCGCAGGCTGGCGAGGGTCTGGGTGGCGAGGGACATGGGAAAAACGAAGGCTGAAAACGGCGGGGCAGAGGCGGGGTCACTCGATGACCTTGGGGATCTGGAACTGGTCCATGGCGCGGCGCGGCGCATTGGCCAGAGCCTCGGCCTGGCTGAAGCCGGGGCGCGCGTCATCGGTCCGGATCACGTCCAGCACGGGCAGGGCGTGCGAGGTCGGTTCCACGCCCTCCAGGTCGTGCCGGCCGAGCACGTCGATGTAGTGCAGGATCTGGCCGATCTGCGCCTGATAACGCTCGGCCTGCGCGTCGGTCAGTTCGAGGCGGGCCAGGGTGGCGACGTGGCGGATGGGGATCTCCGGGGATGGCATGCAGGCTCTCTAGGCGGAAGCCGGACGTGCGCAAGGCATGTCCATGGTTTTTCCTGCATCCCACGTCCGCCTCAGGTCAGGCTGGCGAGCGCGGCCAGGGCCCGCATGATGTCGTCGCGGGTGTTGTAGCCGTGGACGGCGAAGCGGATGCGCCCGGCGTGGTGCATGGCATGGACGCCGGCGGCCTCCAGCGCGCCGTGCAGCTCGGCGGAACGGGCGTGGCGGAAGGCGACGATGCCGGCCGGCCGCTGCGGATCCGCCGGGCACATCAGGGTGAAGCCGAGGTCCTGCAGGCCGGTGCGCAGTTCGTCGACGAGCGGGTCCGCATGCGCGGCGATGGCCGGCACGCCGGCGGCCTCGACGTAGCGCAGGGCGGCGTCGAGCGCATACAGGGCGGCGAAGTTTGGCATGCCGACCGAGAAACTCGCCGCGCCGGTCTTGGTGACGGCGCGCTCGAAACGGTCGGCATCGAAGGCATTGGCCAGATGATACCAGCCGCCGGCATGGGTGGTCAGTCGCTCGGCACGGGCTTCGGGAACGCCGACGACGCAGCCGCCGTGCACGCCGAGCGTCCACTTGTGGGTGCTGCTGATGAGCACATCGGCGTCGCCGCAGTCGAGCACGACGCGCCCGAGCGCCTGGGTGATGTCGACGCTGATCAGCGCCTGCGGGGCACGCAGGCGCACGAGGTCGCGCACGGCCGGCCAGTTGAGGTGGTGGCCATTGTAGAAGCTGACCAGCGAGACCTGGACGAGGCGGGTGCGTTCGTTGAGCAGGGGTTCCAGATCGGGTGCGCGCAGCTCGCCGGCCTCCGAGTGCCACAGGCGGGTGACCGGGGGGCGCGGCGCGCGCAGCCAGGGGGTGGCGCCGGCGGGGAAATCGAGGTCGGTGACGATCACCTCGTCCTGCGGTCCGAGGTCGAGGGCCCCGGCGAGCAGGTTGTA
>JBIJBO010000180.1:0-6908 GCA_044345215.1 Prosthecobacter sp.
ACGTTCCACCCGGATCGTCGTAGGAAGAATCGCCTGGCCGTCGGCAGTAAAGCAGAAGCCTTTCACCGTGGCACTCAAGCGGTCCCCCTGAAACAGGAAGCGGACGAGAGAAGGATTCGATTGAAATGGCTCTTCTTCCGGTTGCAACAGGGCCCAGCAATCCGAAGTCGGGCCTTCATCCTCAGAGCTGATGCAGTGCAGGTCATCGGGAGCCAGCACCAGCACGCCCATGCTGGACGCATAGAGCCGGGCGAGGGTGCCAGTCAGCTCAGGCGAGGCCAGGCTTCGAAAAGAGAAGAACTCCGACTCGAAGAACGGCTGCGGGAAGTAGGTGATGAAATCGGCGCTGCTGAACACCGCATTTCCAACGATGACCCCCTGCGCGACGAAGGCGGAAGGGTCAGCTTCCCCAACCGAGATGAAGGCGTCGCTCACGGTTTTGGAGCGGGCTTCGGCCACCCAAACCAGGCGAGGCCGCAGGTGTCCAGCCAGGGCTTGCAAGGAGTCAGTCGCGGGCATCGACGTCTTTGGAGGTTCAGGGTTCATGCGCCTCCATCAAGCTGGTTGTGGATTGCCCTGAGTGTCCTCTCGTTGGGCTTTTGCCGGCATTGGATAATGAACTCGTACTCAGCATGCTTCAGCCTCACCATGGCCGCGGGGTCGGCTTCGAACGCCCCACTGCTCTCCACCACACGCTCTCCTTCGAAGACCATGACCGCTGTCACCTCGCGCAGCTCCAGGAGCAATGCCATCCGCTCACGCAGCACCTCGCGTCCCTCAGGAATGGCCGCCTGTGGCTTCCCTGGCGCGGCAAGGACGGCCGCTTCGCGGTTTTTCCGCCGTGTCTCCGCCGCTTTTTGACCCGCCGTCAGCGGCTGGGGAGTGTCTGCAACCGTCGTGGCGATCGGGGCTCCTTGCGCTTCACCTGCGGCTGGCCGTTCGAGGGCAGGCGGGTTCGCATACCAATGCGCGGGAGCACTCAGTTCGACCGTGGAGAGCCCTGCATCCATGGCCGCTTTGCCAAGCAGGACGGCACCCGCTTTGCGCTGCTTGGCCCAGTCCGCCAGGTTGGATCGGTCGACGTATTGGAGATACCGGAGCTTCGGCCCGAGGTGGCGTGCATGGGCTTCGAAGGTGGCCCGAGCATACTGTTCCCAATGCTGTTTATACGCCGGGCCATCGCTGACTTCGCGGAGCCTTTCCGCTTCGTGGTTAAAACCGCCCCTCTGAAGGGCTTCGTAGGTTCGCGTGAAAGACTTGCCACGCGCATTGAGAACCTCTGCCCAGACATGTTCGAGCTTTTCGATGCGCAGTGCCTTCGCCATCGAAGACGAGAAGTGATCGTAATCGTCCTGAGGCAGGCTCGGACAGATCATGCCGAAGGTGCGGTATCCATGATCCTGAAGCCAGTGGAGGGCCTCGATCCGCCTCGAAACCCGGGCCGTGCCGCACTCGAACGCAGCCGCCAGCTGGTCGTTGAGCGTTCCGGTGCTAAAGCCAAAGATGAGACGCTCGTGATGACTGAATTTCGAGCCCTCGCGGGTCCGATCCGGAATCAAGCCGTCTTTGACCAGCTTCGGCAGCAGGTTGCCTTTCGAGAGGAGCCGGATCTGCCAGTGGGTTTGATCGAGGATTCGCGTGCAGGCCTCTGCCGTCTCACGCAACAGGGTCAAGTTGGCCCCCACATCGACCAAGGTTGAGCTGTAGACCACGAGCTCCTGCTCCTTGAGTTCTTCGAGCTTGCGGCGCGGGAGAAAGCCTGGCACCTTACCCGCTAGCTGATCTTCCAGGATCTGGACGGCTGTCCGGGTTTCTGCCGGGTTACCCTCAGGCGCTCCGCGCCGGATCACCACTTCCTCGTGACCTCGATTCTCGCCGTGGGTATTGTTGTAGGCTTTGACCTCTAGGTAAGTCAATTTCCTAATTTGGCTCCCGACGTAGCAGAAGGCGCAGGAGTAGACGCACGCATCGCCAAGATTCAGAGTCAGACCGTCGCAGAGCAGCTTCTCCTGGAAGGCCTCATAGGGTTTGTAGGACAGCACGGTCTTCGCAGGAAGCCGCCAGAGGACAGGCTTGCCTGCCATGGTTTGGTGAGGAGGAGGTTCAGGATTTTCCATGCTTCATCTGTACTCTATATCCGACAAAATGTCAATATCTTAGACAATGAAAATTTGTATTTTATCGAAGCCTCTTGTTTGCATCATGTCGGGACTCGTACGATGCAGTGCGTATGAACACGTGCAGATCCCCTCAACCTAGCACATGGGTCACTTGGTGATCTACAAGCTCGGCGGCAAGACCGGCCAATACGATCCCGCCCTCACCCGCCTGCCCCAGCCCGAGCCGAACCGCGACCGAGACAGCTGGGAACCCTTCCCCGGCAGCGCCTTCCAGGAGGGCGCCGGCGCCTCCTCCCTCAACCGCATCCTTGAAATGGTCTGCGCCGCCGTGCGGGTGGAGTGAGGGGATTGATAATCCTGATCGATCTTCATACTGTATGACACATGGAAACCGTGACCCTTTCGCCGAAATTCCAAGTCGTCATTCCACAGAAAATTCGCGAGTCCATGGGGCTGCGCACCGGTGAGAAGGTTCGGATGCTGCAACATCGCGACCGCATCGAACTCATTCCGGTCCGCTCCGCACGCCAGTTGCGCGGTTATCTCAAGGGCATCAACACCCACTTTGCACGCGAGGGCGACCGTGCATGAACCTGGTCGATTCGTCGGCCTGGCTGGCTTACTTCGCGGACGAACCCGCAGCCGGGTTCTTCGCCGAAGCCATTGAGGATCGCGACCTGCTCATCGTGCCCAGCCTCTGTCTCTACGAGGTCTTCAAGGTCATCCGACGAGAGCGCGACGAGGATGCGTCCCTTGCCGCCATGGCTGCGATGCAGGAGGGTCTTGTTGTGGACCTCGACACGAGTTTGTCCGTGGAGGCCGCAGCGGTCGGCTTGGAACACCAGTTGGCCTTTGCCGACTCCGTGATCTATGCCACCGCCCTGCGCCATGATGCACTCCTCTGGACGCAGGACGCTCATTTCCGGGACAAAGCTGGTGTCCGCTACAGGGCCAAACCCCAGGCACCATAAGGCCGGCGTGATCCCGGTCTCGCACGAAGGACGCGGAGTACACGGAGCAAGAATTCCTGAGGAGTCCTCCGCGTGCTCCGCGACCTCCGTACGAGCTTTCTGAGGAGGGAAGCTTGCAAACTCGAACCCTTTCTGGAATCACGAACGGCACGAATCCCACGAACGATAAGCCGTCTTCGGCATCAGGAACCTTGGTGCACTTCGTGCCATTCGTGGTCTGCGGTTTCGGGCATGGGAGGCCGAAGCGTCGAAGGGGAATGCCGTTGGGTCGGCCTGAGCCCGTTCTCGTGCAGGGATCGATCCCGAAGGGCCGCTTTTGCTTTGCAATCCCGTCCTGGCCCGACAGCTTGCTACCTGTGACTCCCCTCGCGCCTCCGGCTTTGCGCCCACCTTTGTTCGGCTACACGCAGGTCATCTATGCCCTGCACCTGTTCTCGGTGATCCTCGGCGTTCTGGGGACCGCCACCATTGTCGGCAGCTTCCTGCTGGGCATTCCTTCCATCGTGGCTGTCGTGATGAATTATGTGCGGCGCAGTGAAGTCCGCGGCACCTGGCTGGAAAGCCACTTCAGCTGGCAGATCCGGACGTTTTGGTGGACGCTTTTCTGGTCGCTGCTGGTGATCGGGATCTCGGCGCCCCTCATGCTTCTGATGATCGGCTTCCTGACGGCGCCCGCCGGCCTGTTTGTCCTGGGCGTCTGGGTGCTCTACCGCGTCCTGCGCGGGTGGACCACGCTCCGGGCCCTGCAGCCCATGCCCTGAGGGCAAATGAAGGCCTGACGTTTACAACTTCGGGATCAGGGACCTCCGTGGTCCGCGGTTTTTCGGCCGCGAGCCGGTTCTGCAGGCATCGCGGCCCTCGGCGGTTCTTTTCCCCATCGCCGGTCCACCTTGCAAAGCGGCGACCTGCCGCCACCATGACGCCCTCCGCATGCGTTTTCTCCTCCGCCTCCTGACCTGGCTCGTCCTCGCCGCCTGCGGCTGGCTGATCTGGACGGAGATCGGCCTGCGAGAGTGGTTTTCGCCGCGGCGCAGCGCCGCGCTCGACCCGGCCTTCCTGCGCCTGGGCGCCGCCGAAATCGTTTCCCTGCCGCTGGCGGTTCGCTTCGATCACCCCCTCGGCACGGAACACGGCGGCCTCACCTACAATGCCCGCGGCTTCCGCGTCTCCCGCCACCTCGGCGCCGACCTGAACGGCATTGGCGGCGGCAATTCCGACCTCGGCGACCCGGTGTTCGCCGTCGCCGACGGCCGGGTCGTGTACGCCGGCGAACCCGGCGAGGGCTGGGGCCGCATGCTCATCCTCGCCCACCGCCTGCCCGATCCGGCCGATCCGCGGGGCCATCGCATCGTCCAGAGCGTCTACGCCCACCTGCGGGACTTCGCCGTGCCAGCCGGCCGCGACGTTCGCCGCGGTGAACGCCTCGGCAGCGTCGGAACCGCCGACGGCCGTTACCTGGCCCATCTGCACTTCGAAATCCGCGAGGGTCCCTACATCAACCCGGGCCAGGGCTACGCCGACAACCCCCTGAACCGGGTCGATCCGGAAACCTTCCTGCGCGCCCACCGCGGCGCCGACGACGCCCTGCTCAACCCGCCGCCCTGAATCTGTAGAGCGGGGCAATGACCCGCCAGACTGCCGGGTCACAGCCGCCTCAGTGCACACGGACATGGACTGCGTTCTCATCACCGGGGTCACTGCCCCCGGCTACAATCCCCTCCGCGGGTCACAGCCCCGCGCTAAAGTGATGCCCCCGGCCGACCCGATCCGGCCTTGAGAAGCGGCCCCGCCGGGTGCAACATGCCGGGAACGCCGTGCGTAACCTCCGCAGAGGGCGCCCGCCCGCATCGTCCCCCCGATGAATTCTCGTTACCTCCAGATCCTCCTGGGCGGCGGCCTCGCCGTCGCCAGCACCCATGCCGCCGACCCCTTCCCGGCGGAGCAAATCGAGTTTTTCGAAAAGCGCGTCCGGCCGGTGCTCGCGGAGAACTGCTACGACTGCCACGGCGATCACAAGCATGAGAACGGCCTGCGGGTCGACCTGCGCAGCGCCCTGCTGCGCGGCAGCGACTACGGCAAAGTTGTCGAAGCCGGCAACCCGGCCGCCTCCAAGCTCATCAAGGCAATCCAGCACGCCCCCGGCGTCGAGGCCATGCCGAAGAAGGGCGACAAGCTCAAGCCGGAACAGATCGCCGCGCTGGAGAAGTGGGTGCAGATGGGCCTGCCCTGGCCCGAGGAAAAGGAAATCGCCCACGGTCCCGCCAAGGACCCGATGCAGCACTGGGCCTTCCAGCCGGTGAAGGCGCCCGCGCCTCCCGCTGGCAGCCCGGAGCGCCATCCCATTGACGCCTTCGTCGGCGCCAAACTGAAGGCCGCCGGCCTCGACTTCGCCCCGCCGGCCGACGCCGCCGCGCTCTGCCGCCGCCTCTTCGTCACCCTCACCGGCCTGCAGCCGAGCTTCGAGGACATCCGCGCGTTCGAGCAGGCCGCCGCCAAGGACCGTCCGGGCGCCGTCGCCGCCCTCACCGACCGCCTGCTGGACTCGCCGGCCCACGGCGAGCGCTGGGCGCGCCACTGGCTCGACGTCGTCCGCTACGCTGACACCGACGGCTACCAGGTGGCCGGCAAAAGCAACCGCTATCCCTACGCCTACACCTACCGCGACTGGGTCGTTGAATCGCTCAACCGCGACCTGCCCTACGACCAGTTCCTGATGCACCAACTCGCCGCGGACAAGCTGCATCCCGGCGAGCCGGCGCATCCTTCGCTGGCGGCGCTCGCCTTCCTCAACATCGGCGACCGCTTCATCAGCAACAAGGACCTGCAGACCGACGACCGCATCGACGTCGTCACCCGCGGCATGCTCGGTCTGACCGTCGGCTGCGCGCGCTGCCACGACCACAAGTACGATCCGATCCCGAGCAAGGATTACTACGCGCTGTACTCGGTCTTCAACAGCAGCATCGAGCCGGCCGCCGAAGCCCTTCCGGTCATCGGCCGCGCCGCCGACGAGGCCGCCTCCAAGGATTACCAGGCCAAGGTCGCCGAGATTGCCGCCAAGGAACTCGACTTCAAGAAAAAGGTCCACGCCGAGATCCGCGAGCCGGCCCGCCTGGTGGACTACCTCACTTTCGTCCGTGAATCGGAATCCATCCAGGACGCCACCGCCCGCCGCGGCCGCGCCGGCCAGCTGAAGCTGCGCGACAAGGTGGCCGACAAATGGGGCGAGTTCGTCAAGCGCCACGCCCTGGCCGCCAAGCCTCACCCGGTGATGCTCGCCTGGAAGGAGTTCGCCGCCCTGCCGGCGGCCGAGTTCGCCGCCAAGGCGCCGGCCATGGTCGCCAAGCTCGTCAAGCCGGAGGCTGGTCTCGGCGGTGTGCCGCGCAACGAACTCGCCAAGCGCCCGGCGCCGAAGGACTTTGGCGAGGTCGCCAAGCTCTACGCCGACATCTTCAACACCTGCCTGGCAGGCCAGGAGCCGGACAATGCCGACTGGCAGCAGGTGCGCGCCCTCCTGCAGAGTGAGCCAAGTCCGATGGCCCTGCCGGTTGAGCGCATGAATGAATTCTTCACCCGTCGCGACCAGACGGACGTCGTCAAGTTCGCCAACGAGAAGGTCAAGCTCGAGACCGATCACCCCGGGGCGCCGCCGCGCGCCATGGTCATGGTCGACCGCGACAAGCCAGCCGACGTGCGCATCTTCATCCGCGGCAACCCCAGCCGCCAGGGCGAAGTCTCGCCGCGCGGCTGGCTGACGATGTTCGGCGGCGAGAAGTTCACCGAGGGCAGCGGCCGTCTGGAACTGGCGCGCAAGATC
>JBIJBO010000052.1:0-22475 GCA_044345215.1 Prosthecobacter sp.
CGCCAACACCCATCCATCCGACCATGAAAACGCCATGCCGCACGACCGGGTTTAGTTTTCTCCCCACGGCGGTTCTCGCGCTCGCCCTTGGCAGCGCCGCCGCCCAACCGCCCGCTGCCGGGCCCATTCCGCGACCCACTCCGGCAGGCCCCGAAGCCGGCGCCCCCGCACCGCAGTCGCGCCCGTCTGGCCCGCTGCCGCCGCGTCGCGACGCCCCCCTTCCACCGGCCCTGCCCGAGGGTTTTTTGCTGCCTGCTGAATTTCGCTCGCTTGACGGTTCCGGCAACCTGCCGGGGCAACCCCGGGCCGGCACCGCCGGTCAGCCCTTCCGCCGACTCGCCCCCAACGCCTATGCCGACGGCACCGGAGAGCCGGCAGGCGGCGACCGCCCTTCGGCGCGCGCCATCAGCAACGCCGTCGCCGCCGCCACCGGGGTGCGGCCCAATTCGCGCCACGCCAACGACCTGTTCTGGCAGTGGGGGCAATTCCTCGATCACGATCTCGATGAAACCCCAACGGCGGTGCCGGCCGAAAGCTTCCCTGTGCGGGTGCCGGCCGGGGATCCCAGTTTTGATCCCACCGGCAGCGGCACCGCCGTGATCGGCCTCAACCGCAGCGCCTACACCACGGTCAACGGTGTGCGTGAGCAGACCAATGCCATCACTTCGTGGATCGATGGGTCCATGGTCTACGGCTCGGATGCCGCCCGCGCTCAGGCGCTGCGCGCCGCTGACGGCAGCGGTCGGCTGAAAACCTCGGCCGGTCCCGACGGCGACCTGCCGCCCTACAACACGGACGGGGTCGCCAACATCCCGCCCGGCCCGGGTTTCTTCCTCGCCGGTGATGTGCGCGCCAACGAACAGGTGGGGTTGCTTGCCCTGCACACCCTGTTTGTGCGCGAGCACAATCAATGGGCCGATTTGTACCGCGCCGCAAACCCGCAGGCCGATGACGAGGAAACGTACCAGTTCGCCCGTCTCGTGGTCATCGCCGAGATCCAGTCGGTGACCTACCGCGAGTTCCTGCCGCTGCTGATCGGCCGCGGCGCCCTGAAGCCCTACCGCGGCCATCGCCCGGGTGTGGATCCGGCCATCAGCAACGAGTTCGCCACCGCCGCCTACCGGCTCGGCCACAGCCTGTTGTCGCCCACCCTGCGCCGCGCCAATGCCGACGGCAGCGAGGCGGCCGGAGGATCGCTCAGCCTTGCCGGGGCCTTCTTCCGGCCGGATGAAATCGCCACCCAAGGTGTCGACACCCTGCTGCGCGGCCTCTGCCTGCAGCGCTGCCAGGAACTCGACGAGCAGGTGGTCGATGATGTGCGCAACTTCTTGTTCGGCGCTCCCGGCAGCGGCGGTCTCGACCTCGCCTCGCTCAACATCCAGCGCGGCCGCGACCACGGTCTGGCCTCCTACGCCGGAGTGCGCGCCCATCTCGGTCTGCGGCCGGCGAAGCACTTTCGCGACATCAATCCGCAGGGCGGCGTCGCCGCCCGCCTCGCCGCGGTCTATGCCTCGCCGGCGGATGTTGACCTCTGGATCGGCGGCCTGGCCGAGGCAAAAAAACCCGGTGCCATGGTGGGGCCGGTGTTCGAGCGCATCCTGGCCGACCAGTTCACGCGGCTGCGCGACGCTGACCGCTTCTGGTACCAGGCCTACCTGACGCCGGAGATGGTGCGCATGGTCGAGCGCCAGACGCTGGCGGTGATCCTGCGCCGCAACACCACGCTCGGCACCGAGATCCGCGAGCCGGCCTTCCTGGCGCCGGTGCGCACCGCTCCGGCCCGGCCCGCGTCGCTGCCGCGCTGACCTCTAGGGAGCCCGTCCGCGTTGCAAGACGCGGACGGGCAGCTAGAGAAGAAGCGCGCGCCGCGTTCCGTTCGGATGCGACGATTCATTGTTGGGTTCTGTTTGTTCACCGCCCTGCCTGCCGCCGCGGAGGTGGTCCGCCTGGAAATTCGTGAGACGATCCCCTTTGCCGGCGGTCGCGAATTCGGTGCGGCCGGGGCTTACGAACGCATTCGTGGTCGACTCTGGGTCGCCCTGGATCCGGAGGCCTCGGCCAATGCCCGCGTGCACGATCTGCGCCTGGCGCCGCGCAATGCCGCCGGCCGGATCGAGGGCTGGACCGACTTCGATCTGCTCAAGCCGGTGCAGCCCGGCAAGGGCAACGGCCGTCTTCTCTACGACGTCGCCAACCGCGGCAACAAGCTGGCGCTCTGGACCTTCAACGGCGGCGAGCGCAGCAACGACCCGCGCAGTGAGGCGCATGCCGGCAACGGCTTCCTGATGCGCGCCGGTTGGTCGTTGTTGTGGACCGGCTGGAACGGTGAGGTCCGGGAAGACGGCAGCGACCGCCTGCTTGCCGGGTTGCCGCCGGTGGGGCAGGGGATCACCGGTCCGGCCCATCTCGAGATCAGCACGACCGAAAAAGTGTTCAGTCGCGCCTTTTCCTGGAGTCCCTGGGGCATCTCGGCCGCTTTTCCTGCCGCCTCACTCGACACGCGCAAGGCGCGGCTGACGATGCGTCCCGACCGCTTTTCGCCGGCCGTGGAAGTTTCGCCCGACGCCTGGGCCTTTGCCCGCTGGGAGGACGGTCGCGCCGTGCCGGATGCCATCCACGTCCATGTCCGCGCGGGCTTCCAGCCGGGCTGGCTGTATGATCTCGTCTACACGGCCAGCCAGCCGCGCGTGAACGGATTTGGCCTGGCGGCGCTGCGTGATGCGATTGCCTTCTTCCGCCACGCCGACAGCGACACGCAGGGCGCGGCCAACCCCTTGCACGGCGCGCTGCGCCAGGCGGTGATCTTTGGCATCTCCCAGTCGGGACGGTTGGGGCACCACTTTCTGCATGAGGGGTTCAACACCGATGAGGCGGGGCGCCAGGTCTTTGAAGGCGCCCTGCTGCATGTCGCCGGCGCGGGTCGCGGCGCCTTCAACCATCGCTTCCGCATGACCACCGACTACGGCACCCAGCACGAGGGGCATTTGTCCGGGTCCGAACTCTTCCCGTTTGCGCCGTTGCCGGTCACGGATGCGGCAACGGGTCGCGTTGGCGACAGCTTGGCGCGGGCACGTGCCGCCGGGCATCTGCCGAAGGTGATCTTCACCCAGACCTCGACCGAGTATTGGAGTCGCGCCGCCTCGCTGCTGCACACGGATCCGCAGGGAACACGCGACTTGGAACTGCCGCCGGAAGTGCGGGTTTATCACATCGCCGGAGCCCAGCATCTGGGGGGAGGGGAGACAACGCGCGGCATCTGCCAGCAGCCGCGCAACCCCCTCGACGACCGCGGTCCGGTTCTGCGCGCCCTGCTCGTGGCACTCGAGTGCTGGCTCGCCGAAGGCCGGAAGCCGCCGCCAAGCCGCTACCCGCGACTGGCCGATGGCAGTCTGGTCACGCGCGAGGCCGTTGTGGCCGTCTTCCCGAAGATTCCCGGGCTCAACGTGCCGGCCCATCACTACGAACCGCCGCGCCTTGATTTCGGTCCGCGCTTTGATCACGAAGGCATTGCCGACCTCGTGCCGCCGGTCGCCGGCGAACCCTATCGCACGCTGCTGCCGGCGGTGGATGCCGACGGCAACGAGACTTCCGGGATTGTCCTGCCCGAAGTGGCCGTGCCGCTGGGGACTTATACCGGCTGGAACCTGCGCGCCCCGGAGGTGGGTGCACCCGCGATGCTGTCGTCGCTCGATGGCATGTTCCTGCCCTTTGCCCGCACCGCCGAAGAACGGGCCGGCGACCCGCGGCCCTCCGTGCGGGAGCGCTACCCCACCCGCGCCGACTACCTCGACCGTCTGACGCGTGCCGCGCTTGTTCTGCAGCGCGAGGGTTTCCTGCTTGCCGAGGACGTGGTCGCCATCCTCGAGCGGGCGTCGGCCCGGGACCTCTGGTGAGCACGATGGGTCCCCCGCCGTTTCCGCGGTTGAGTTTCAGCGTTCCAGTTTCACCTTCGCGGCATGCCCCTCTTCTTCCAGCAGTGGCGCGGCGAATGGCTCAAGCTGTTTGCCCGCCGGCGCACCTACCTCGGCTTCGCCGCCTTCCTGGCGCTCGAGCTGGTGCTGTTGCTGGTCTTCCGTCTGCAGGGGGTGGAGCGCCTCTTCGAACGTCTGATCTCGCGCCAGGGCCAGGTTTTTGCCGACTACTATTCGGCGCTTACCCTTGGACACATGGTTCTGGGTTTTTCGGTGCTCATCCTTGGCGCCATCTACCTCGCCTTGGTCGCCGGCGACATTGTCGCCAAGGAGGGCGAGGACGGCCACTACCGCCTGCTTTTGGCACGCCCCGTCAGCCGGGTGCGCCTGCTTGGCCTTAAATACCTCACCTGCCTTGGCTACACGGTCGTGCTCATCCAGTTCATCGCCTGGTCGGCCTTCGCCTTTGGCGTGGCGGTGCAGGGATGGGGCGGTGGCTTCTTCGCCATGGTGCCTGAACTTGGGCTCATCGTCTTTCACGACTGGGACGCCGGCCTGCGCCACTACGCCGTCGCCTCGGTCTTCCTCGCTGCGGCGATGACAACGGTCAGCAGCGTCGCCTTCTTCTTCTCCTGCCTGCCGATCAAGCCGGCGGCCGCGACCATTGGTGCGCTGTCCTACGTGCTGGTCGACATGATCCTGCGCAACACAGGCTTCATGGAGGACTACGACCACCTGCTGCTCACCCGTCACATGGCCTCCTGGGCGCGCCTGCTTGCCGAGGAGGTGCCGTGGGCGGTCGTCCTGCGCAGTTACACCGTCCTCGCCGCGGTCAATGCCAGTCTCTTCGTGCTCGGCGCCGCAGTCTTCACTTCCAGGGATTTGAAATCATGAACCGCATCGATCGTGTCGCCGACCTGCGCGCTTGGCGCCGCCTCGCCGGCCGGGTGGTCTTCGTGCCCACCATGGGCGCCCTCCACGAGGGGCACGCCGCCCTCGTTCGCGAGGCGCGACGGCTTGCCGGCACCGGGGGACGCGTGGCCGTCAGCATCTTCGTCAATCCCCTGCAGTTCGGTCCGAACGAGGACTTCGATCGCTACCCGCGCACCCTTGAGGCGGATCTCGCGATCTGCGCTGCGGCGGGTGCCGACCTGGTGTTCGCGCCGCCGGTCGATGAGGTCTATTGGCCTGACCGCAGCATCCAGGTCAGCGAAAGCCGACTCTCGCATGTGCTCTGCGGCGCCAGCCGGCCGGGGCACTTCGATGGCGTCTGCACGGTGGTCGCCAAACTCTTCAACCTCGTCCAGCCCGACGAGGCGGTCTTCGGCAAGAAGGACTACCAACAGCTCGCAATCCTGCGCCGGCTCGTGCGCGACCTCGATTTCCCGGTGCAACTCCACGGGCTCGACACTGTGCGCGAGGCCGACGGCCTGGCGCTCAGCTCGCGCAACCGCTATCTGTCGCCGGAGGAACGCGCCCAGGCGCCGGCCCTGCAGGCCGCCCTGCAAGGCGCGCGTGCGACCTGGCGCGGCGGCGTCACCGAGACGGCGGTTTTGCTTGCCGGCGTGCGCGACCATCTTGCCGCGGCGGCGCCGCTTGGACGGATCGACTACGCCGCGCTCGTCAATCGCCACACGCTTGAGCCGCAGGCGCAGGCCGATGCCGAAAGTCTGCTCGCCCTGGCGGTGTTTTTTGATCGTGCCCGTTTGATCGACAATCTGGAGCTCGATTGAGAGGCGCCGATTTCACAGGGTGCCGCCCGCGACAAAATCGGGCATGAGGCGGTGCTGGCTGCGTGTGCGCACGCCCTCGGCCAAGCGCAGGACGAGTCGAGTCACCGTGGCGGCCCAGCTTCGCGGATCGCTGGCGTAACGCGCCGGTGCCGGCACGGCATGGGCCAGAAAGGCGTCCCCATCGCGCGCGATCAGCGACACGTCGCGCGGCACCCGCTGACCCTCGCCCAGCAGGTGGGTCAAAACCGTCAGGGCATGCGCGGAGCGACCCACCACGAAGGCATCGGCCCCCTGCCGGCCCCCGCAGGCATTGCGTACCTGGTGGCAAAGGCCGGCGGCGGTGCCGTCATGGCGCAGCACCCGCGCTCCGGGAAAGCCTTCGAGAAAGCCCTGTGCGCTCTCGGCGTCGCCCGGCGCCGCGGTGTCGGGCAGAAGCAGCACGGGACGTCGACGGCCCTTGGCGCGCAGCAGGCCGGCCGCGTGGCGACACACCGCGCGGTAATCGAGATCGACCGAGGGCAGTGCAACCCCCGCCGCCGCTGATCCGGCGATCAAGGCCGGCAGCCCGCGCGCGGCAAAAGCTCGTTGGAGGGCTTCCGGGGCGAGGTGCAGGATCCAGACCCCGCCCGGGTGACTGCGTTCGAGGTGCGCCAGCACTCGGCCCGCGCGACCGTTCGACGGCACCGGACGTACGACGAGTTCCAGGGAATGACCGGCGGTGCCAAGGCGCTCACGCAGCTCGTCGAGCCAGCAGACGGTGAGCGGTGGCATCTCGCGCAGTGGCACCGGGGTCAGCACGCGCACGACGGCGGCGCGTTCCGCCGTCGTGCTGCCTCCGCGCATCACGCGCGTTGGCAATCCTTGGCGCCGCTTCAGCCATCCCTCGCCGGCGAGACTGTCGAGCGCGGCGCGCAGGGTGGGGCGACTGACGCCCAGTCGTTCCGCCAGGAGGCGTTCGCCGGGCAGGCGCTCGCCCCAGGCGCCGGCCTCGATCTCGGCACGCAGAACGGTGGCGGCCTGACTGCTCAGCGAGGGGCGGGGGAGATGGGTCGGCATGCGCCAAAAACGACTTCGTCGTCTCACAGGTCAAGAGAACTTACCAGTAAATCCGCACCTTGGCAGGCGTTGACCTGTTGATGAATTCAGCCTTTCTTCGCGGTCTCTGCTCGGCTCTGTTGCTCGCTACCCACGTTGCGGGAGCCGCTGAACCCTTCCTGGAAAAGCAGGACCTGTTCACCGTCGGTGACGATCCCGCCTACCAGCTCTACCACATCCCGGGCATCGTCGTCACCGCCCGCGGCAGCGTGCTGGCCTGGTGTGAGGCGCGCAAGCATGCGGCCGGTGTCAGCGACTGGGATGACATCCGCCTGCTGCTGCGCCGCAGCGCCGACGATGGCCGCACCTGGGGTGCCCCGCGCAGCATCGCCCACGTCGCTGGCCCCAAGCGCAAGAATCCCTTCGCCCTGCGCATGAAAAACGTCGATCCCAACGATGTGACCTACAACAACCCGGTGCTCATTGCCGATCGCGACGGCACGGTGCACATGCTGTTCTGCCTGGAGTACGAACGGGTTTTTTACCAGCGCAGCGGCGACGACGGCCTCACCTGGTCGACACCGGTCGAGATCACGGCCAGCTTCGACACCTTCAGGAAGGACTATGCATGGAAGGTGCTCGCCACTGGTCCCAATCACGGCATTCAGCTCAGGAATGGCCGACTGGTCGTGCCGGTCTGGCTGTCCACTGGCGAGGGCGGCAACGCCCACCGGCCGAGCGTCACGGCGACGGTGTTCAGCGACGACGGAGGCCGCACCTGGCAGGCGGGCGCGATCGCCGTTCCCAGCACGGAGACCTGGATCAATCCGAATGAAACCGTCGCGGTCGAACTCGCCGACGGCCGCGTCATGCTCAACGTGCGCAGCGAGTCAAGGGCGCATCGCCGGCTGGTGACGACGAGCCCCGACGGCGCGACGAACTGGAGCGAGCCGAAGTTTGACGAGGCCCTGCTCGAACCGATCTGCATGGCCGGACTGGTCCGCTACGATCACGGCGGCCAGCGGCTGCTGCTGTTTTCGAATCCGCACAACCTCGAGGGCGGGCGCGGCGGTGAACCCGAGCCGGGCAAGAGCCGCGCACGCAAGCATCTCAGCGTCAAGATCAGCCGCGACGAGGGTGCCACCTGGCCGGTGAACCGCCTGCTCGAGGACGGTCCGAGCGCCTACTCGGATCTGGCGGTGACGCCCGCTGGCACGATTCTCTGCCTTTACGGCGCCGGCTCCAAGCCCAGCTTTGCCGGTTCCGCACTTCGCCTCGCCCGTTTCAATCTCGCCTGGATCGAACAGAAGCCTTGACGATCGCGCGCTCTTTTCGCCACTCTTGCCACACATGAAACTCCTTTCGCTGGCCCTCCTGGCCTTTTCCCTCAAGGCTTTTGCCGTTGAGGGCCCCGACCTGCCCCTGCTCGATCTCTCGGGTGACGCCGCCCGTCACGTTGTCATCGCCCGGGGCACACCCGAGGTGTACCAAGGTCATCCCACCACCGTGACTCTGCCCGACGGTCGGACGATCTTCTGCGTCTGGTGCATCAACCACGGCGGTGCCGCCGGCCCGATGGCTCGCAGCGACGATGGCGGGCGCAGTTGGACAAGGCTCGATGCGCAGCTGCCGCCCGGCTTTGCCAGCCACCAAAACTGCCCGAGCATTTACCGTCTCGAGGGTCCTGACGGCAAGGCTCGCCTCTGGGTCTGGTCGGCCGCGCTCGGCAAACGCGGCGGCCCCGGCATGCCCTCCATACTCAGCGAGGACGATGGCAAAACCTGGCGCGAGATGCCGCCGTTGAATTTTCCCTGCGTGATGACCTTCAGCAGCCTCGTCCGTCTCAAAGACGGTCGCTATCTCGGTCTCTATCACAAGGGACCCGGCGGGGCGGACAAGGCACCGCTCGAGGTGTTGCAGACGATCACCGCCGACGGTGGCTTCACCTGGTCGGAACCGCAGGTGGTGGCCTCGGTGGAGGGCAAAAACCCTTGTGAGCCCTTTGTCTTTCGCTCGCCCGATGGCGCGGAGTTGTGCTGCCTGCTGCGCGAGAACACGCACAAGGGTCGCAGCCTGATGATGTTCTCGAACGATGAGGGAACGACCTGGAGCCGGCCTGTGGACACTCCATGGGGACTGAGCGGCGACCGGCACATCGGGGTAGCCACCGGTGACGGCCGCTGGCTTTTTGCCTTCCGCGATCAGGCTCCGGGCAGCCCAACGAAGGGTCATTTCGTGGCCTGGGTTGGCACCTACGAGGATATCAAGATGGGCCGTCCGGGTCAGTATCGCGTCAAACTGTTGCACAGTCACGCCAGCCGCGTCGGTGATTGTGGCTATCCAGGCGTCGAACGCCTGGCCGACGGCAACCTGCTCATCACGACCTACCTCAAGTATCGCCCCGGCCCGGAAAAGCATTCCGTCGTCAGCCTCCGCGTGAAGATGACCGAGCTTGATGCCCTTGTCACCGCCAGGCGCTGATTCGGGTTGGATCTCCCTCGAGGGGGCGGCATCGTGCTTGCGGAGATTAATTTTTTGGGATCCACTTCTCGAGAGGTGTGATGACGGTCGGGACGGACTTGGGTGCCATTTTCAGCGAGGGATAAAATGCCACGGTGAAGGTTTGCCGGCCCTTCAGTTCTGGCATGCGAATCTGCAGGCTTCGGTAGCCGGCCAAAGAAGGCAATGGCGGTTTTTGCGAGGGGGCCTCCTCGACGGAGAATCTTGCATCCGCAGGCGACAAAAGAACGGCCAGCATCGACTGGCCCTCCTGCTCAAGAAAGGCTTCCCTGCCGCGGATCCGGACTTCGGCGCGCGTGTGCATTTGCCAGATCCAGTCGATGGCATCCCGATTGTGGATTTCATCCTGAACAAGGAAAAACCCGTTATGGTCGTCGCCTTTGGCCGGTTTTTGAACAAACAGACCACGCTGCCAGGAGCGGATGCGCCGGCGGTTCTGCATCTGATATTGCAGTATCGCGAGCGCGTGTTCATCGGTGAACTCGGATTCAACAAAACGGGCGCTGTCTTGCGCATCGAATTCAACGCCTGACCAGAGGGTGTTGTAAGCGCCGGCACTGGCGGTATATCCGCTTTGGCGGAGATCCAGCCCGGTATGTGTAGCCAGGCGGCCCAGATTGACTCCCCATTCGATGTCGCAGCAGGAAAGCGTGAATCCGCCCATGCCGGCAAGAAAGGGGTGAAGCCCTGGGGGCATTCCGGTGAAGCCAACCGCCAGGCCCTCGGGTTTCCAATCCGTTCGCAAAATCATGGAAGCCGATTTCTGCCAATGAAAGGACATTTCATGGGGAGGCACTCCGTCGGTGGCGGCCCAGGCATTGAAATACAAAAGGTTGCCTGCTGTGCCAAGATGCGCCGTGGCAAAGGATGTTTTCGTGGCGGTTGTCAGTCCCGGGTAGCCTGGATTGCCATAACGTCCTGAAAGCCAGGTCGATACGGGGCTGAGCAGTGATTCCCGTGGTGTGGTGAAAAAAAGCTCGGCAGCGGCGTGCCCATGGGGGCCGGTCTTCATGAAGCGGCTCAGATGCGTTTTTGCGAGGCCCTCAAAGAGATCCACATTCGTGGGTGCCTTGTGGGAAATCAGGGACTGCAGAACGGGGATGGAATAAAACAGCACTTCCTCGCCGCTCATGATTCCTTCCGGACATAGTCCATCAGGCGACAGGGCGACAAGGCCTTCCGTCCACTTTTTCAAAGCATTCTCGAAGACAGCATTTACCTCGGTGGGAAGTTCATCATGAAAGGTCAGCGAAAAGATCAGAACAGTGGTGCAGGCCAGAACCCCACCATGGCCAGTCAGCGCATCGCGGCTCATGTTTTTGATTTCGGCGAGGAGAGGTGACAGGCCCTTGTCGCGGAGTGTGGCTTGAACGGTTTTTTTGGATGACTCATCCAGTGAGCCGGCAAACCAGTCGTAGGCCAAGCAGCCGGCCATGAGAGTCTTCCAGAGATTCTGGCCCTTGCCCCAGTCAGGGAAGCGAGTGGGGTCGCACAGTGAAAGCAGCTCGGCTTTGCCCCTCGCCGCATAGGCGGTATTGGGATTGCCGAGATAATGAAGGCAGCCCAGAGTGAAGACGCGCCCCAAAGTTTCGTCACCCAGATTCCGGGCGTGCGCCGTGCCAAAAACCCTTTGCAGAGGCGGTTCTGCAAGAAGGTTTTTGCCTGCTTCTTCAAGGCTTGACAGCAACTCACGTCCCGCCGGGTCACCCTGCACAAGGGCTTGCTGTCGTGACCAGGATTCCAGGGAATAAATCAAGCGCGGGCGCTCTTTCCCCATGGCCTGCAACAGGGCCTCGGGACTGGCAAACTGCAGCTGGTCAGGGGGTGTGGCTGGCAGCAGGGCTGTCATTGGCATCTGCGCGGGCGGCGGCCTGCCTGTGTAGGCGCTTGGCTTCGTGGGCGGTGTGGCGGGTTCAGGCATGGCCGCCGGGGTTTGTGTCTGCAGAAAATGAACGCTGCCATCCTGCATTCGCAGTTCCAGCAGTCCGGTTTGTGGATTCAGGGCCACATCAGCCTTCTGCAGGGAATGAGTCGGCGCGGTGTTGATTTGCATGGCTGAAGGCGCCGGCGGGCCCATAAAATTCTTTGAGTCAGCAGCATTCGGGACCGAAGGCTTTGGCAATGCCGAGGCCGGTTTGACGGTTGGGTCCTGCGCTGTTGCAACGACCGGCTCAGGTTTCGTTGCGTTTTTTTGAGCCTTCTGTGCAGGGCTGGCATCGGCCATCTTTGCCGGAACCTGTTCTTGGTTGGCCGGCGCCTTGGGATTGGCGGCGGCCTTCACGGACGGTGTTCCGTTTGTTTTTTTGAAGTCACCGATGTCTTGAACCGGCTTTTTTGCCAATGCTTTTGGTTGGGTGATGGCAGGCGGGCTTTTTGGAGGCGCGGGTGTTGGCGGCTTTGGCGCCGATCGCGGTGGATTCGTGCTGTCCGGGCTTTTGGCGGGTGGCGGTGGCAAAACTGCCTCGACAACCTTTTCGTTCTCGGGTTTCGGTTCGGCAACAAGGGCCGGTTCTTCGCTTTTGTAGCGTTCAGCGATCTGCAAACGACGCTTTTGAAAGTGCTGCTCGAGCATGGGGTAGGCTGAGGCGATCAGCCAAGCAACCAATCCGAGCGCGGAAAAGGTCAGAAATTGGGCCAACACCGGTGCCGGCAACGGCCCGCTGGGGGAGGGACGGACGGTTGCGTTGATGGGGTTGCCGCTGGGAGGTGATGGCGGTTTGCCGACAGGTTTCTTGCGGACCGGGATGCCTGGTTTCCGAATCAGGC
This sequence comes from Prosthecobacter sp., assembly GCA_044345215.1. GTDB lineage: Bacteria > Verrucomicrobiota > Verrucomicrobiia > Verrucomicrobiales > Verrucomicrobiaceae > Prosthecobacter. The sequence goes on from JBIJBO010000052.1 coordinate 11,966, forward strand.
TGTGATTTCTCGGGTTTTGCGCAGCCTTTTTCCACACCAATCGAACGGAACTGCTGCCCTTTGACTTGGCGGTTCGGCGTTGGATCTCTGAGGTTGTCCCGCTGGTAAGTCCGGGCTCAACACCAGTATCATGTGGAGGAGTGGGATTTTCGAAATTCACACCCGACCATCTTTGATCGAGTCGCGGTGTCTATATATTCATTCAAATTAAGTTAGAATATATTTCGGTTCATTAATAATGAATTGGAATAATGAATTGATCGGTTGTTGAGGCCTGCGTGGAACAACTTATTTGGATGACTTTCCAACGGTGTTCACCGCGATGACGCGGTAGCTGTGTTTTTCACCGGGTTTGGCGGCGGCGTCGGTGTAAGTCATTGCAACCAGCGGTGCGGCGGGTGTATCGCTGTATTGCAGGCCCTGGAAGATGGGACGACCAAACGGGTTCTTCGGCTGCTCGGGCACGGTGGCGAGGGGCTTGCCGTCGCGCTCGATGAGGAAGTGGCCAAGGCCGCTTTCCAGATCGGCCTCGGCCTGCCAGGTCAGCACGTTGCCCCTGACCTGCAGGTTCGTCGGTGCCGGCGGCGGGCTGGTGTCGGTCACCTGAGTGTCCTTGACATACTGCATCCATTGTTTGGCAACGGCCTCGTTGGGCAGCCAGATCGCCAGGCGCGGATCGCCGTCGAGACGGGTCAGTGGCACCGCCTCGGTGGCGAGCAGCGGCGCCAGCCAAGCTTCGCCGAGCGGCATCGGTCGCAACGGCTCGCCGGGCTTGGCCGGCAGGCGGGCGCTCAGGCAGGCGTCGAGCCAGGGGATGGCAAGATAGCGCTGGTTGCCGCACTCGTGGCTGGTCAGCGGATCGACGGCGACCGCAATGAGAGCGCCGCGGCCGCGCATGGCCTTGAAGAAGGTTTCGTTGGCAGGCCAGACCCCGGCAAAGCGGCCTTCCTTGACCGTGACGCCCTCCTTGGTGCCGGGATTGCACATCACCGGCACGCCGAGCGCGGCCTCGGGAATGACGTGCGGCTTGATCGTGCTGCGCTCCGGGTTGGCTTCGAGCAGAGGAACGCCCGAGCGCAGCCATGTGGCGGCGACCTGTTCCGGATGCAGCAGGGTCATGCCGCCGGCCCAGTGGCCGCCGCCGCTGTGGCCCCAGAGCGCCCAAGGCACGGTGGCGAGTTCGGGATGTCCGCACTGAGCGCCGAGGTCGGCCAGGGCTTTTTGGAAGGCGGCGCCGGAGCCGTTGCGAGGGTCGCACCACATCTGGCAGTCGGCCTTGTCGGGTTGCTCGTAGGAGGGCGACAGCAGGGCGCAGCCATGCTTCCTGGCCAGCGCCTGCCAGTGCAGATCAAGAGCGCCGGTCTGGCCGGACTTGCAGGAGCCCTCGCCGCAGCCGTGCTGGTGCACAATGACCCCGCGCAGGGTGGCGACGCCGGGCGGAACCCAGACGGTGTATTGAACAGGGAAAATCAGGCCGCCAGGTGCGGTCGAGGCCTCGTAGCGGACGCGGTGGTAAGGGGGCTTGACTGGCGGAGCCTGGTCATAAGGGGCCACCTGGGCGGAAAGAAGACCGGAGAGGACGGGAAGCAGGATCAGGGAAAAGCGCATGAGGTTGGAACGGAGCCAACGCCGCCGTGACGCTTCGACTTGCAGCCGAAACGGGATCGCCACACCGACGATGGCGTGAATCCGCGCAAGGGCGACGGTGTTTCGGCGTTCCGCTCTTTCCACCATGCGCGCCCGATTCCTCCTTTGCCTTCTTGCCCTCACTGCCGCCCCGCTCGACGCCCAGCAATCCGCCGTCGTCCTGCGTCCCGACAGGGCACTGCCCGTCGATGAGAGCGGCCTGCCCGGAGAGGGCGCGCTGCGCCGCTACGACGCCTATGTCAAACGCTGGCAGGAGGCGCGCAGCCGCTGGGCGGATGAGGTGGCAAAAGACCAGGGAGCGGTGGTCTTTCTGGGGGATTCCATCACCCAGGGCTGGGGCGCCGACTTCAAGGGCCTCTTCCCCGGCATGAAACTCGCCAACCGCGGCATCGGTGGCGACACGACGCGCGGCATGCTCATCCGCCTGGAAGAGGACGTGCTGGCGCTGAATCCGTCCGCCATCGTCCTGCTGATGGGAACGAATGACATCGAGGTTGGCGTTGAGCCGGCGGCGATCGGTCGCAACTTCCAGAAAATCCTCGCCTCGATCCAGGGCCGTCTGCCAAAGGTGCCGATCGTGCTCTGCCGAATGTTCCCGAGTTCGGCGACCAAGAGCCGTCCGCGCACCGCCATCGAACAGGTCAATGCCCTGCATGAGGCGACGATCAAGGGGGACGCCCGCGTCACGGTGCTCGACACGTGGACCCTGTTTGCCGACGCACAGAGCGGCGACATGAACCCGGCCTGGTCCAAGGACCTGCTGCACCTGAATCCCGCCGGTTATGCCCGCTGGGCGGCGGCCCTGCGCCCGATCTTTGCCACGCTCGGATTCCTCGAGACCGAGACGGACCCCTTCACGCCGGAAGCGGGTTTTGAAAGCCTGTTCAACGGTCGCGACCTCACCGGCTGGGGCGTGCGGCCGACCCCTCCGCGCAAGGCACCCGCCAAACCCAGACCCGACGCGCCGGTGTTTGTCGAGGTCAAGGAAGCAGCGGCCTTTGACAGTCAGACCACCAGTCCGGATGGTCGCTACCGCGTGGTCAACGGTCGCCTCGTCGTCACCACTCCGGCCGAGGGGCGCCGCATCCAGCAGCTCTGGACGACGCGTGAGTTCGACGGCGACTTTATCCTGCGCCTGGAGTTCCGCGCGACGCCAAATGCCGACAGCGGTGTGTTCATTCGCCAGCCACAGCTGCAGTGCCGCGATTACCTGCTGGCCGGTCCGTACTTCGAACTGAAAAACTACAAGCCGCAGGACTGGAACGAACTTGAGGTGACCGTGAAAAACGGCGTCGCCCGCGCCACCTGCAACGGTGAGCTGCTGGTCGAGGATCTGGCTGTGCCGGCCACCGGGCCGATCGGGCTGGAAGGTGACCGGGGCCAGATGGAATACCGCCGACTGCGCCTGCGGCGGCTGCCATGAGGCCAGGAAACCGCTCTCCGGGCCGTGAGAGACGCAACATTCCGGTGTGCCGGTCGTTGTCAGCGCTCATGTACCGCTTGGTTTTTCTTGCCCTTGTCGCCCTGTTCAGCCCCGCCACCGCCGCTGCGCCCGCCCGCAGGGGTCTTGGCGCCGACGATCCCGCCGGCGAGGTTCGCGTCTACAAGCATTCCGCCGGCAAGCCGCGCCAGCTCGAGCTTTATTTTCCACCCAACCACGACCCGGCCAAGGCAAAGGTGCCGGGACTGATCCTCTTCCATGGCGGCGGCTGGGGTGGCGGCAGTCTCGGGCAGTTCCGCGCGGCCTGCGCCTACTTTGCCAGCCGGGGGTTGGTCTGCGCCACGGCCGAGTATCGCATGCTCAGCAAGGCCGAGGCCGCCGCCCTGCCGGCCGGCGAGACCCGCAAACGCGTCTGCATCACCGACGCGAAGAGCGCGATCCGCTGGTTCAAGCAGCACGCTCCCGAATTCGGTGTCGATCCGGCGCGCATCATCACCGGTGGCGGTTCGGCCGGCGGCCACATCAGCGCGCTCGCCACCCTGCAGCCCGGTCTCGATGACCCGACGGACCCTGCCGGCATCGACACTTCGGTCGTCGCCTACCTCTGGTTCAATCCGGCCTTTGCCCCCGACGACGCCAAGGACCCCGAGATCGACGTCCTGCGTTTCCTGAAAAAGAACCTGCCGCCGGCCATTGCCTTCTTCGGCGACAAGGACACCTGGAAACCCGGCTGGGATGCGGTCCACGCGAAGTTGCGCGAGCTGGGCAACGCGACGACCGAGCTGTGGGTCGCCGAAGGCCAGGCCCACAGCTTCTTCAACAAGGACCCCTGGCGCAGCTCCACCCTGCGCGCCGCCGATGTCTTCCTGCAGCAGCAGGGCCTGCTTCAGGGGCCGGCGACCTTGGCCGAACCCGCCGATGCGATGTTGAAGCGCGCGGCACCCTGAGCGTCCGGCGTGGTGTGGCGGCCAACGTCAGTTGGCCCGGTTTCCGGCTTCGACATCAGCGTCTCATCAGCGGTTCCACTCTGGCTGGATCGAGGAGTGCAAACTGGTTAACATTCTTGACCAGTAAACCCGGTTCCGTCACTGCGTTGATGCCGAATGACCGAAGCCGAACTTCACCAACTCAAGCGCTGGAACACACCCACCATCTACAACGGTTGGGAGCAGATCACCCGTCGCGATCCCTGCGCCGACGCCTTCAATCTCGAGGAAACCCGGGATTTCATGCCGCAGATGGGGCCGATGGCGGGTTATGCGGTCACGGTTGTCATCGAGCCGTCGAATGCCGCGCACCGGCAGGCGAATCCACAGGCCTGGAGCGATTACCGTCGCTATCTGGCCTCCGTGCCGGGGCCCAAGGTCGTGGTGGTCCAGGACCTCGACAAGCCGCGCGTCATCGGCTCGTTCTGGGGCGAGGTGAACAGCAACATTCACCGCGCGCTCGGCTGTGTTGGCACGATCGTCGACGGCGCCATCCGCGACCTCGACGAGATGACCGACGCCGGTTTCAAGGCCCTGGCCCGCCGCCTCTGTGTCGGTCATGCCGCCGTGCATCCGGTGCGCTGGGGCTGCGAGGTCGAGGTGTTTGGCCGGCGGGTTGCGCCGGGAGACCTCATTCACGCCGACAAGCACGGTTTTCTGGTCGTGCACGCCCCGGAGGAGGCAGGATTGCTGGAGGCGGCCCGCTTCATGGATGCCAACGAGTGTGAGACGGTCATTCCCGCCGCACGCGGCACCTCCGGGCTGGATGCGGCCGCCATCCTCGACCGCATTGACGCCGCGGGCGCTGAGTTCGGCCGGCGCGCCAGGGCAAAGTTTGCTAGGGAAGGGGAGTGGTAAAAGCCGGGTTGACTCCACGGGGCTGCCGGGCAGTCTTGGCCCGCCATGCGCTTTGCCATCTGCAACGAAACCTATCCCGGCCGCCCCTTCGAACAGGTATGCGAAGACGCCGCCGCCGCCGGCTATCAGGCCCTTGAACTCGCCCCCTTCACCCTCAAGGAGGACCCGCGCGAACTGACCGAGGCCGACGCCCTTCGGCTCAGCCGGATCGCCTCCTCGTTCGGCCTCGAAATCCTCGGCCTGCACTGGCTGCTGACCAAGCCTTCCTGGTTCCACATCACCACACCCGACGCCCTGCTGCGCGCCGAGACCGCGAAGTTCGGCCGTCACCTTGCCCGCTTCTGCGCCATGACTGGCGGTCGCATCATGGTCTGGGGCAGCCCGAAGGCGCGCAACACCGTGCCCGAATGGAAGTACGACGAGGCCTTTGAACGCGCCGCCGACACGGTGCGAGCCGTCGCCGAGGAGGCGGGAAAATACGGCGTCGTCATCGCCATGGAGCCGCTCGGCCGCAAGGAAACGAACTTCCTGAATACCGCCGAGGAGACCATCCGCTTCTGCAAGCTCGTCGATCATCCTTCCTGCAAGCTGCACCTTGATGTCAAGGCGATGAGCGACGAGCCGACATCAATTCCGGACATCATCCGTGCCAGCCGGGATTGGTTTGTGCACTTCCATGCCAACGACCCGAACCTGCTGGGTCCGGGCATGGGCGAGGTGAAGTATGAGCCCATCATCGCCGCGCTGCGCGAAGTGAGGTACGAAGGCTATCTGTCGGTCGAAGTCTTCGATTACAGCCCGGGTCCCGAGTTCATCGCCCGCGAGAGCATCCGCTACCTGCGCGAGCAGTTGGCTTGACTTGAAGCCTCGGGTATTCGGTTCCGGCGCGCCCCTTGGGGCGCGCTTTTTTGCATTCTGCTTTCTTGTTAGGCCGGGTTTTGTTGCTGCGGGGGAATTCCTTCCGCGAATCTGGCACGCCCCCTGCTTGAGTCGATTTTGAACGGTTCCCGTAGCCGCCAAACACCAACTCAATCCACATCACTATGCTGACAACCAGACACCATTGGACTGCATGCCTGCTCGCCGCCGGAGTCGCGGTGGCGACCTGGGGGCTGACGCTCGAACCCTCCGCCCTCGCCCAGGAAGCGGCGCCGGCGGCTGCTGAAGCTGCTGCGGCACCCGCCGCGGCGGCACCCGCTCCGGCCGCCGATGGGCCGTCTGTCGAACTTTTCACCACGAACAACCTGTGGATGATGATCTCGGCGGCCCTGGTCTTCATCATGCACCTTGGCTTCGCCACTGTGGAGTCAGGTCTGACCCAGTCGAAAAACACCGTCAACATCCTGTTCAAGAACACGCTGATCCCATGCATCGGTCTGCTGACCTATGCGCTTTGCGGCTTTAACCTGATGTATCCGGGCTTTGCCGACGGTGACTCGCAATTCTGGTTCAAGTTTGCGGGCTTTGGCATCGGTACTGATGAGGCGGGGGTTACCTCGGCCTACAACGTCGGCTACACCTACTGGACCGACTTCCTCTTCCAGGCCATGTTCGCCGCCACCGCCGCGACCATTGTCTCGGGTGCGGTCGCCGAGCGCGTGAAGCTGGGTTCCTTCCTGGTTTTCTCGACGATTTTCGTCGCAGTTTGCTACCCGATCGCGGGCAGCTGGAAGTGGGGCAATGGCTGGCTCAACCGCCTTGAAACGCCCTTCTATGACTTTGCCGGCTCGACCCTCGTTCACTCCGTGGGCGGCTGGGGTGCCCTCGCCGGTGTCATCCTGCTTGGGCCGCGCCTCGGCAAGTACAGCGCCGACGGCAAAGCCAAGCCCATCCTCGGTCACAGCATGCCCCTCGCCACGATCGGTGTGTTCCTGCTCTGGCTCGGCTGGTTCGGCTTCAACGGCGGCTCGGTGCTTTCGGCCGACCCGGCACTGGTCTCGCTGACTCTGACAACCACATCTCTGGCCGCTGCGGCTGGTGGCGTCGGTGCCGCCATGGTGTCGATCCTCTTCCTGAAGAAGCCCGATCTTTCGATGGCCCTCAACGGCATCCTTGCCGGTCTGGTGGGCATCACCGCTGGCGCCGACCAGATGGGGCCGGGCACCTCCATCCTGATCGGCCTCATCGCCGGGGTGCTCGTGGTGCTTTCGGTGATCTTCTTCGACAAGATCAAGATCGATGATCCGGTTGGCGCGATCTCTGTGCACTTGGTCTGCGGCATCTGGGGCACCCTTGCAGTCGGTCTGTTCGGTGCCAAGGCCGGTGGTGCCCAGCTGACCAGCCAGCTGATCGGTGTGGTGGCCTACGGGGTGTTCGCCTTCGCCTTCGCCTTCGTGCTCTTCCTGGTGCTCAAGATGGTCATGGGCCTGAGGGTCAGCCGCGAGGAGGAATCCGAGGGTCTGGACATCGGCGAGCACGGCAACGTCGCCTACCCGAACTTCCAGAACATTCACTGATTCCGGCGGACGGTCACTTGATCCGCTGCTCCCGAGCCCCGGCACCCAGGTGTCGGGGCTTTTTTTTGACTTGGCACGTCTTTTGCTACGCAGCTCAGCGACCCGAGATGCCAACCCATCCCGGGCACCAACCGCCATGATTTGCATCCCCACCTGTTGGCGCACGCTTGCGTGCGGTCTTCTCGCATCAGCCGCCCTCTGGGGTGGCGCTGTCACCGCTCAGGAGGCGCCCGCCGCGCCGGCTCCGGCCGCTGAGGCTGCCAAGACGCCCACGCTGGAGGAACTGTCGGCCGACCTCGCCGACATCCAGGCCTATCTCAACAATGGCGCCCGTGTCACCGAGGCTGGCAAGTCGAAGATCCCCGGTCCCGGGCCCGGCCACAATGCCTGGCAGATGGTCAGCACGGCGCTGGTGCTGTTCATGACCCTTCCGGGGCTGGCCCTCTTCTACGGTGGCCTGGTGCGGCGCAAGAACGTGCTTTCGGTGATCGCGCAGTGCATGGGCATTGCCGGTCTTGTCACCATCCTCTGGTGGGCCTGCGGATACAGCCTGTCGTTCGGAGCCGGCAATGCCTACATCGGCGACCTCAGCTTCAAGTTCCTCAACGGCGTCGAGCCCGGCAACGTCGGAGCCGGCTACCACTGGATCAGCGACAGCATGTGGGCGATGTTTCAGCTCACCTTCGCCATCATCACGCCTGCGCTCATCGTCGGAGCCATCGCCGAGCGCATGAAGTTCATCTCGGTGCTGGTCTTCACGGCCATCTGGATGTTCGTGGTCTACTTCCCCTTCGCTCACATGGTTTGGGCCACCACGGGGCTGATGTGCGGCCCGCTCAACCCTGATGCGGCCATCAAGGCGATTGATTTTGCCGGCGGTACCGTCGTGCACATGACCTCGGGCTGGAGCGCCCTCGTGCTTTGCATCATCCTAGGTAAGCGCCGCGGGCTTGGCAAGGAGTCGATGGCTCCGCACAGCATGGTGCTTTGCGCCATCGGCACCGGCATGCTCTGGGTCGGTTGGTACGGTTTCAATGCCGGCTCCGCCCTTGGCGCCGATGCCATCGCTGCGAACGCCTTCACCACCACCACCCTGGCCGCGGCGACCGCCGGCTTTGTTTGGGCGGTCATTGAGTGGGTCCTGCGCGGCAAGCCGTCGGTGCTCGGCTTCTGCTCGGGCATCGTCGCCGGTCTGGTGGTCATCACCCCGGGGGCTGGTTTCGTCACGGCCACCTCCTCGGTGATCATCGGCGTGCTGGCCGGTGCCGTGCCCTACTTCGCCGTCGCCTACCTGAAGAACTGGCTCGGCTACGACGACGCCCTAGACACCTTCGGCATTCACGGCGTCGGTGGCACCCTCGGCGCGGTTCTCACCGGTATCTTCGCCGACGAAAAGGCCAACGCCGTGGTGGCCGGCCTCAAGGAGGGCCTGCTGGTGGAACAGTTCAAGGCCATCGGCCTGACCATCGTCTGGAGTGTCGCTGCCACCGTCATCATCGCCCTTGTGGTCAAGGCTGTCGTCGGTCTGCGCGCCGAGCCCGAGGTCGAGAGCCAGGGCCTTGATCTCGCCGAGCACGGTGAGGCGGGCTATGAGTGAGCCTGACATTTCGCGCTGACAGCCGGGGGTGGCAACACCCCCGGCTTTTTTGCACCTTGCCGCGCCGGCGCCGCCCGCTATCGTCGGCCTCCATGTCGAAAGCCCTTCAAGTCCTCCTGTGGGTCGCCATCTCCGCGCTCGGTGCGGGCGCCGTCGCCTTCTCCGCCTTTCACAAGGGTGAAACCATCAATGCTCTCTGGCTCGTGGTGGCGGGTCTTTGCTCGTTTGCGGTGGCCTACCGCTTCTACAGCAAGTGGCTGATGACCAAGGTGCTGGTGCTTGACGCCCATCGCGCGCCGCCTTCGGTCACGCACTGCGACGGCAAGGACTATGTGCCGACCAACCGCTGGGTCGTTTTTGGTCACCACTTCGCGGCCATTGCCGGACCCGGACCGCTGGTGGGCCCCGTGCTGGCGGCCCAGTTCGGCTACCTGCCGGGCATGCTCTGGATCCTCATCGGTGCCACCCTCGGCGGAGGCGTGCATGATGCCATCGTCATGTTCGCCTCGATCCGCCGCGGCGGCAAGTCGGTCGGCCAGATGCTCAAGGAGGAGGTCAATCCCGTTGTCGGCTTGGTCGCCATGGTCTCGGTGCTCGCCATCATGACCATCCTGCTTGCCGTGCTCGGCCTGGTGGTCGTCAAAGCGCTGGCGGAAAGCCCCTGGGGCCTGTTCACCATCGTCATGACCATCCCGCTGGCCTTCATCATGGGCATCGGCCACACGATCTTCAAGGTCAGCGTCCGCAATGTCACCGTCTTCGGCATCGTCGGCCTTCTGGCCAGCGTCTGGGCGGGCAGCAAGCTCGGCGAATGGGGGCTGGAGTCCTGGTTCAACCAGAGCGGGGAATGGCTGGCCATCTCCATCATGATCTACGGCTTCGCCGCCTCGGTGCTGCCGGTGTGGATGCTGCTCGCGCCGCGCGACTACCTCAGCACCTTCATGAAGATCGGCACGGTTGCCGTGCTCGCCGTTGCCGTTGTCTGGGTGGCGCCCGAACTGCACATGCCCAAGCTGACCCGATTCGTCGACGGCACCGGCCTGGTCTTTGCCGGCAAGGTCTTCCCCTTTGTCTTCATCACCATCGCCTGCGGCGCCATTTCCGGTTTCCACGCGCTCATCTCCTCGGGTACGACCCCCAAGCTGCTTGACCGTGAGGATGCGATCCGCAGCGTCGCCTACGGCGCCATGGTCACCGAGATGCTGGTCGCCCTGATGGCCCTTGTGGCTGCCTGCGCGCTGCAACCGGGCGAGTACTTCGCCATCAATGCAGGCATCAACAAGACGATGGCGCCCGACCAGGTCGCCGCCGCGGTCACCAGCGCCGGCTTCCCGGTGACGGTCGAGGGCATGAACAAGCTCGCCGCCGACATCGGCGAGAAGACCATGTTCGGCCGCGCCGGTGGCGCGCCGACCTTTGCCGTCGGCATGGCCCACATGTTCGCGCGCGCCTTCGGCGAGAGCTGGATGGCGTTCTGGTACCACTTTGCCATCATGTTCGAGGCCCTGTTCATCCTGACGACGAT